>JAJVIA010000132.1:5261-20445 GCA_022072245.1 Anaerolineae bacterium | reverse complement strand
CGGGACATGAAGCGCGTTTTACGATTGACGATTTTCGGATGTGCGTGGACGGCAAGAGCAGCGGCGCGGTGCGCGTGTCGGTGGGCTTGGTGAGCAATTCGGCGGACGTAGAGACGTTTTTAGAGTTTGCGCGGGGATTGGTCGAGTGAATGAAATCAAAATCCGCCGCGCGTCGCCCGCCGACGCCGAAGCATACGTCGAAATTTTTTCGTCGCCGCGCGTGATTTGGGGCACTCTCCAAGTGTTGTATCCGAGCGTGGAAGCGTGGCGCAAAAAATTGGAACCGCAAGACGATCTGTATTCTTTGGTCGCATGTGTTTCCGACGCGGCGGGGCAAAAAGTCGTGGGCTGCCTCTCGCTGCATCTGAATCCGAATCGCCCGCGCCGCAAACACGCGGCAGGTCTTGGGATGGCAGTGCATGAGGATTGGCAAGGACAAGGCGTCGGCACGGCATTGATGCAAGCCGCGCTTGAGTTTGCCGACAAGTGGCTGAATCTCACGCGCTTGGAGTTGGAAGTGTACACCGACAACGAACCCGCGCTGCGTTTGTATAAAAAATTTGGTTTTGAAATCGAAGGCACGCTCAAGCAAGATTCTTTTCGGGATGGCGAGTTCGCGGATGTATATACTATGGCGCGTTTACGTCCAGCCGCGTGTTCTCGGCAATGAATGAGCAGAGTCTGGCGCGAGTACGCGTTCTGTATATCGCGCCTGGCGCGTCCCAAAGCGCGTGCTTTATGATTGCGCTGTCCGACAAGGCGGAAATCCAAAATCCAAAATCAGCAATCGGAAATTCACCATGAACATACGCCCCATCCAAGAAAACGACATCGAAGCCGTCATCAATTTGTTTCGCGAGAATTATGGCGACGATTATTCGATGCCCGAATTCTATGACCCGCAGTGGGTCAAGCGCGGCATCTATTCCGACCACATCATTTGGCTCGTCGTCGAAGAACAGGGCGAAATTGTCGCGTCGGGCGCGTGCATCCTGAATTTCGGCGATTACAATGACCTCGTTGGCGAAATCGGCCGCGTCGTCGTTGACCCCGATACCGGCGGCAAAGGGTTGGGGCGCGCGATTCTGACCGCGCTCGTGGATGCGGCGGATGAACGCGTCGAGTTTGCGTTTGCCGAAGCGCGCACGGTGCATCCGAAAACGCAAAAAATCAACGACCATCTCGGCCTCGTCGCGCTGGGCTTTTTGCCTTTGCACTATCGGATGAAGTGGCGCGAGAGCGTGGTCTTGGAAGGGCAATTGTTTGGCAACGGGCGCGTGCTGCGCCGCGTCGGCCAAGCCCAAGTTATTCCGGCGGTCGCGCCGCTCGCGGGTTTGTCGCTGCAAAATTTGGAATTGGACGAAGCCGTTACCATCAATGCTACGGTGCGCGGGTATCCGCTCGACCAAAACATTGAGGTTCGCCCGCTCGACGCGACATCGCTCATTCGCGTTTTGAAAATTGAACAGGGGCGCATTGTCGAACCCGAAATTTTTGGCGGCGTGCATCTTGACGAAGGGATGCCGCAGCTGCAAGCGCGCAAAGCAAATTATGTCGTCGCGTTGGATGGCGACCGCACGCTGGGCGCGGTCGGTTTTGTGTATAACGAACATCACGCCAGCGTGCGATTGGTTGAATTGATTGGTCAGGAGGGCGCGGTCAAGGGCAGCTTGCTCCGTTGGGCGGTGGATTTCGCGCAGACCGAATACGAAGCCCAAGTAATCGAAGTGGACGTGAGCGCGTACAGTCCGCGTCTGCAGCAGACGTTATACGAAATGGGTTTTCTGCCGACGGGTTATGTGCCGGGCATGGTGTTTCATCACACCGCGCGCTATGACATTGTGAAATTCGCCAAATTGAATGTGCCGTGGGATTTGGGACCCATCGAACTCACCGAAAATTCACGGCGCTATTTTGACCTCGTAACGCCCGCCTTTATTCGCGCGGCGCAGGAACACGAGAATCGCTTGCGCGCGTTGAATGCGCCGGTCTTGAAAAAAATTACGCCGCTCGAATTGTATCTCATCAATCGCGCGGGGCATGTGACCGAAGAGCCGCAAGGCAGCGCGCTGGCGCCCGGCACAATGTACGTGGTCTTGGATGGTTCGCTGCGCGCGGGCGACCGCATCGTCGGCAAGGGCCAAGTCTTGGGCGCGGGCATCGCGTTCGGCGAAATGCAGGACACGGGCGCGATTGCCGCCGAACCGTCGCGCGTCTTTGCCTTGACCAAAGCGGAATTGGATGCGTTGTGCGAGGCGCATCCGCATTTGGGCATCAAGTTGTATCAAAATTTAGCGGCGCTGCGTTAAACGGCGGCGCGCGTTGAAATTTTCACCGACACACGCAAGTATTGCGCCGTATCTCGCGCGCGCGTTGCAGACGGAACATTTACGCGAGAATTTTGTTGCTTGCGGAAAAAAGAAAACATGACTCAATCCCTTTCAACACATACTCCGCCCAAGACGCGCGGACTGCGTTTGCCGTTCAGCGTAAAATTAGAGCCGCGTTTGCAGACGCCGAAATGGCTGCCGTGGGCGACGACCATTGGCTCAGTGGCGATTGCGCTGTTTGTCACCGGTTTGATTTTGGTCTATGTCGGCGGCGACCCCATCGCGTCGTTTCGCGCAATTTATATGGCGGCGTTCGGCAATCTCGGCGTGTTTTCCGATACGCTGGTCAAAGCGACGCCGTTAATTTTGACCGGGCTCTCGTGTTTGCTCGCGTTCCGTATGCGTTTGTGGAACATTGGCGCGGAAGGACAATTCTATCTCGGCGCGTGGGGCGCGACCTTGATTGTCGAAAATGTTTTGGGCAAGGACGCGTCGGTGTGGTTGTTTATTCCCTTGATGGCGCTTTCGGGTTTTTTCTTTGGCGCGGTGTGGGGTTTTATCCCCGGCATTCTCAAGGCGCGTTTGAATGTGAATGAAATTATCTCGACGTTGATGTTGAATTACATCGCGCTCCTCTTTGTGGCGTACTGGGTGTTTGGTCCTTGGAGCGAGCGCGGTTTTCAATTGACGCCGACCTTTCCGCGCGCGGCGTGGCTGCCGCGCCTCGCCGATTATGCGAGCTTGTTCAAACCTTTTTCGGGTTTGACGGTGCATCTCGGATTTGTGTTTGCCGTGTTGGCGTGCGCGGCGGTGTGGTACCTGTTGACGCATACGCGTTTCGGTTACGAGATTCGTTTGATTGGCGACAATCCGAACGCGGCGCAATATGCGGGCGTCAATATCGCGTGGATGACGGTTATGGTGTTTATGCTAGCAGGCGGTTTGGCGGGCTTGGGCGGCATGTCCGAAGTCGCGGGCGTGGTGCATCGGCTTCAGGACCGTATTTCGCCCGGCTATGGTTTCACCGCCATCATCGTGGCGTGGCTCGCCAAGCTGAATCCGTGGGCGGTCATTCCGGTGGCGATTTTATTTGGCGGCTTGCTCATCGGCAGCCGCGAAATTCAACCGAGCGGCCTAGCGCGCATGTTGCAGGGAATTTTATTGTTCACCCTGATTAGCAGTGAAGTGCTGAATCGCTATCGCATTAAAATTGTACGGGTAGGCAAGTAGCTAGACCGGGGACTGACAAGGAGACAAGTGGACAGGTAGGCGCGGCGCCGGCTACCTGACTACCTATTTACCTAACCATGAATTTTTGGGTCAATGTACTCACTGCCGGAATCTCGAATGGAACCGCGTTACTGTTTGCCACAATGGGCGAACTGCTCGCCGAGCGCGCGGGGGTTTTGAATTTGGGCGTCGAAGGGATGATGCTGATGGGCGCGGTCACGGCGTACGGCGCCGCCGCCGCCACCGGCGACCCTTGGCTCGGTTTGTTGGTCGGAATGTTGGCGGGCGGATTTTTGAGTTTGCTGCACGCGTTCGTCGTGATTTCTTTGCGCGCCGACCAAGTCGTCAGCGGTTTGGCGTTGACCTTTCTCGGCACGGGCTTGGCGCTCGTGTTGGGCGAAGGATTGGCGAGCGCGCGCGGCGTGCCGACGCTGCCGACGTACAGTATTCCGATTCTGGATGCGATTCCATTTTTGGGTCCCGTCCTGTTTGACAACAAGAGCGTGCTGGTGTTTGTGGGCTATTTGTTGATTCCCGCGTTATGGTTTTATATTTATCGGACGCGCGGCGGATTGCATCTGCGCGCGGTGGGCGAATATCCGGCGGCGGCGGATTCGTTGGGCATTGATGTGTACGCGCTGCGCTATTTTTATGTATTTTGCGGCGGCGTGTTGGCGGGTTTGGCGGGCGGCGCGATTACGCTTTCGATTACGCCGGGCTGGTTTAGCGAATTCACCACGTCAGGTTATGGCTGGATTGCGATTGGGCTGGTGATTTTCGCGCAATGGAATCCGGTGCGCGCGGCGATTGGCGCGTACTTGTTCGGTTCCCTGCGCCGTTTCACGCTCGACATGCAGGGCGTCCAAAGCGTGTTGGGCATTGCGAATCCGTTTTTCTACGACCGCAATCTGCAATTCTTTTTGGAAATGCTGCCCTATGCGTTGACGATTGTGGTGTTGATTATCGGCTCGCGCGCGGCGATTCGTAAACGGTTGGGCGCGCCCGCCGCGTTGGGGCTGCCATACGTGCGCGGCGAACGCGGAATGTTGTAGGCGTCCAAAATTTTTTATGCCTTGCGTCGTCGGCTTAAAACGTCAAACATTTGGGTTCTTTTGAACAATGCGCCTGCCCGAAAAGTCGGGACATTTGTCATTGACAACGCATAGGATTTTAGTGTATCTTTTGCCGTAGCGACAACAATTTCAGGTCTACCTGCCCCCCTTTCGGTTTCAGTGGTCGTGCCTCCTGGGCGTTGCACGGCGTCGGAATTTCCCCGTTCGACAAGCGCCGCTGAACCTCTTTCTTGCGCGCCGTTCGCGCGGCGCAAAAGTTATTGGGTGTGAACCATCTCGTACAGATAGAGAAAGAGGTATGACACCATTAACCCAACGCTTTGATTTCAGTCGTTACAATTACATTCTCGTGCCGCTCGCGGCGGGCGGTCTCGCGCTGCTGGTCGGCGGCGTCATAATTTGGCTGCTCGGCGCGAATCCGTTCCAAGCGTATATCGGAATGCTTCAAGGCGCGTTCGGTAGTCCCAACGCGCTGGCGGATTCGCTCGTCAAGGCGGGGCCCCTCTTGTTTGTCGGGGTCGGCATCTGCATCGCGTATCGCGGCGGCGTCATAAATATTGGCGGCGAAGGGCAAATCGTGATGGGCGCGTTGGCGACGACGATGATCGTGTTGACGTTCTCTAATTTGCCCGGCCTCCTCTTGATTCCGCTCGCGCTCATTGCGGGTTTCATTGGCGGCGGCTTTTGGGGCGGCATCGCCGGTTTCCTCAAAGCGCGTTTCAATGTGAACGAAGTGCTCAGCACTGTCATGTTGAATGCGATTGCGGTGCAATTCATGACGTTCTTGTTGAATGGCGTGTGGATTGACCCCACGACGCTCGACAATGCGATTCGGATTCCGCAGACGCAGCGCTTTCCATTGTGGGCGGATTTGCCGCGTCTCACGCCCACGCGGCTGCACGCGGGCATTTTGCTCGGCATCGCCGTCGCGGTCTTGGCGTATATTTTGTTGTGGCGCACGACGATTGGGTATCGCATTCGCGCGGTGGGGTTCAATACCGTTGCCTCCAAATACGCGGGCATCGGCGTTGGGCGCTATCAAATTTTGGCGATTACGTTGAGCGGCGCGTTGGCGGGTTTGGGCGGCGCGGTCGAAGTGTTGGCGGTGAATCATCGTCTCTTTACCGATGGCTCGGCGACGGGCTTTACCGGCAGCGCGGGCTTTAACGGCATCGTCGTCGCGCTCTTTGGCGGTTTGCATCCGCTCGGCGTGATTCCCGCGTCATTTTTATTTGGCGCGCTACTCACCGGCGCCAATAGTCTTCAGCGCACGGTTCAGGTGCCGGGCGCGTTTGTGACGACGCTCGACGGGTTGGTCGTTATTTTTGTCGTCGCTTCGCAAATCTGGGCGCGCCGCCGCGCGACGCGTCGCGCGTTGATTGAGCCCGCGCCCAAAGAAAATGTGGCAAGCGCGGATGCGGTGTAGCGCGCAGGCAAAGTTCAAAATTCAAAATTCAAAATTCAAAATTCAAAATTCAAAATTTCAAGTTCAAAGAACAAAGTTCAAAGGTCGGAAATCGAAAATCGAAATTCAGAAATCACAAATCCGAAATCGAAAATCATAAATCACAAATCGGAAATCACAAGTCACAAATCAGAAATGTTAGAGCAGCTTTTTGCGCCCGCAGTTATTATCGGCATCCTCGCTTCGGGGATTCAACTTGCCACGCCGTATCTGTACGCGTCCATCGGCGAGATGTTTAGCCAAGTGAGCGGCGTATTGAATTTGGGCGTCGAGGGCGTGATGTTGATTGCGGCGTTCGTCGCCTACTATGTCGCGCTGAAAACGAGTAATTTGATTCTGGCGCTCGCGCTCGCCGCATTGGCGGGCGCGTTGATGGGGCTGCTCACCGCGTTCTTGAGTGTGACGTTAAAAGCGGAGCAAGGCATCAGCGGCATCGGCATTTATTTATTCGGCTTGGGCTTGAGCGATTTATTGTTCCTCGTTCTGGTCGGCACGCCGACCGCGATTCGGGGTTTTCCCGAATTGGATTTGCCCGTGCTGAGCTCCATGCCCGTCTTGGGTCCGATTTTGTTTAGTCAAAATATCTTGGTCTATTTTGCGTTTGCGTGCGTGCCGCTCGCGTGGTTTGTGTTGAACAAGACAACGTTGGGGCTAAAAGTGCGCGCGGTGGGTCAAACGCCCGAAGCCGCTGATTCGCTGGGCATCAGCGTCGCGCGGGTGCGTTACATTGCCGTCATTGTCGCGGCGACGATGGCGGGCATCGCGGGCGCGTCGCTTTCGATTGCGATGTTCAACATTTTTCAACAAAATCTCACAAGCGGTATGGGTTTTATCGCCGTTGCGTTGGTGTATTTCGGCGGCTGGCGTCCGTTTCGCGTCATGCTTGGCGCGCTGCTCTTTAGCATGGTGAACGCGCTCCAATTGTGGATTCAAACTTTGGGCATCGGTTTGCCGTCCGACATTGCGGGAATGTTGCCGTACATCTTGACCATTATTGCGTTGATATTTGCGGCGCGGCAAATCGTGACCCAGCCGACCGCGCTGACGAAACCGTTTGAGAGGGGCGAGTAAACAGGAAGAGAAATACAGGGAAACAGGTATCCAGACCTTGCCCACCGCTCTATCTGTGAATCTGTTTATCTTTCTACCTGTTTACCGTTCTACCTTTCTACAGATTCAAGGAGGAGAATCAAAATGAAAGTTCGTTATACATTTTTCATCATCGCGCTCGTTGCCATGCTCGCGCTGGCTGCGTGCGCGACGCCGACCGCGGCGCCGCAGCCGACCGCCGCGCCCGCGCAAGCCACCGCCGCGCCCGCGGGCAAACCATTCCGCATCGCCGTCGTGATGCCGAGCGCGGCGAATGATTTGGCGTTCAGTCAGAGCATGATTGACGCGCTCGGAGAACTGCAAAAGGAAATGGGCAAAGATAAACTTGAATTTGTCTATTCCGAAAATATGTTCAATGTGACCGACGCCGCCACCGCGATTCGTGATTATGCGACCAAAGGGTACGACCTCATTCTCGCGCACGGTTCGCAATACGGCGCGTCCGTCCAAGATATTGCGCCCGATTTCCCGAATACCGCGTTCGCGTGGGGTACCGCCGTTGATACGTTCAAAGAAAAAGGCGTCAACAATGTGTTTGCGTATACAGTCGCTTCGGATCAGGGCGGCTATGTCGAAGGCGTGATTGGCGCGAAATTATCCAAGAGCAAAGTGCTGGGCGCGCTCGGCCCGATTCCCGCGGGCGACGGCCAATTGACGATCAAAGGGTTTGAAGCCGGTGCCCAAGCCACAGACCCGAACGTCAAAGTGCAAACCACCTTTACCAATTCGTTCAGCGACGTGGCGTTAATGTCGCAAGCCGCGCAAACGCAAATCGCGTCGGGCGCGGATGTCTTGACCGGCACGTCGCAAAGCGTGGTCGGCGCGGTCAGCGTCGCCAAAGACAAGGGCGCGTTGTGGTTCGGCAATCAATCTGACCAAGCGTCGCTGGCGCCCGAAATCGTAGTGGCGAGCCAAGTGTACGATTGGACGGTCGCGCTCAAAGACATGATGGCAAAAATCAATGGCGGCACGCGCGGCGGCGAAGTCTTTATTATGACGTTCGCCAACAAAGGCCTCGTCATGGTGTACAACCCCGCTTACAAATTGCCCGACGATGTAAAAGCGTTGGCGGATAAAACGGTGGCGGGTTTGGCGGATGGCAGTATTCAGACAGGCATCAAATAGTGCGATAATGTTTAGCGCGATAGTGCGATAATGTTTGGTGCGATAGTGCGATAGTCAGTCGAACGACCGAAACACTATCGCACTATGTTACTATCGCACTATCGCACTATCGCACGACATTGCAATGATTCAAACCGTCGAGTTGCGAAATATCACCAAACGCTTTCCGGGCGTTTTGGCGAATGACCGCGTAAATTTGCAAGTGCGCGCGGGCGAAATTCTCGCGCTGCTGGGCGAAAATGGCGCGGGCAAATCTACGTTGATGAAAATTTTGTACGGCATGTACCATCCGACCGAAGGCGAAATTTTGGTCAATGGCCAAGTCGTCCAATTCAAATCGCCCGCCGACGCGCTCGCGCAAGGCATCGGCATGATTCATCAACATTTTCAACTCGTGCCGGGTTTTACCGTCGTCGAAAATGTCGCGCTCGGTTTGAAATCGTCGCGCGGGCCCCTCACCGATTTGGATGCGGTGAGCAAACGGGTGCGCGAACTTGGCGCGCAGTACGGTTTGCATGTGGACCCCAACGCGTTGGTGTGGCAGCTCGCGGTCGGGCAGCAGCAGCGCGTCGAAATTATCAAGGCGTTGTACCGCGACGCGTCGCTCTTGATTTTGGACGAGCCGACGGCGGTGTTGACGCCGCAAGAAGTCCAAGAATTTTTTGGCATCTTGCGGCGTTTGCGCGACGCGGGCAACGCGTTAATTTTCATCAGTCATAAATTGTACGAAGTCATATCCATCAGCGACCGCGTGACGGCGCTGCGCGATGGGCGCGTGGTGGGCGAAGTGGAAACCAAAGCCACTACGCAGCAAGAATTGGCGCGCATGATGGTCGGCCGCCAAGTCGTGACGCGCTGGGAAAAATCCGACATGCCGCCGAGCGACGCCGTATTGCAAATCAAACAGCTCGCGGTGTCGAACGACAAAGGTTTAGGCGCGGTCAATCATTTATCGCTCGACGTGCGCGCGGGCGAAATTCTCGGCATCGCAGGCGTTTCGGGCAACGGGCAGCGCGAACTTGCGGAAGCGATTGCCGGGATGCGGCGCGTCAACGCTGGCACGGTGCAGATTGCGGGCAAGGATGTGACAAATTGCTCGCCCGAACAGGTGATTGCGGCGAGCGTCTCGTTCATTCCCGAAGAACGGATGGTGATGGGCGTGGTGCGCGAATTTTCCGTCGCCGAAAACGCGATTTTGGAAACGCACAATCGGCCGCCGCTTTCCAAGCGCACGTTCTTTGATTTCAAACAAATTGACGCGCATGTGACAAAGTTGGTGCGCGAGTACGACGTGAAAACGCCGTCGCTCGAAACGCCGGTGAAAAGTTTGTCCGGCGGCAATATCCAAAAATTGATTTTGGCGCGCGAATTGGCGCGCGACCCGCGCGTGCTGATTGCGGCGCAGCCGACGCGCGGCGTGGACATTGGCGCGACGGAATATATCCACAAACGTTTGATTGACCAGCGCGCCGCCGGCACGGCGATTTTACTCATTAGCGAAGATTTAGAAGAGGTGCGCGCCTTGTCCGACCGCATCGCCGTGATGTACGAAGGCGAAATCGTCGGTATCGTGCCGCCCGATACGTCGGTGGAAGAATTGGGGCTGATGATGGCGGGCGCGCAAAAGAATTTGTGATGTTGGATGGATGATTTTTGATTTGGGCTTGTTTTGCCGCGAAATCCTAAATCCTAAATCTTGTGATACAATTACTCCACTTCGACCAATGGTCGCGGCGCGGCGCAGGTTGCCGCACGCGGCGTCGGGCATCCCCGCTCGGAAAGCGCCGTTGGTCTGTTTTCCACAAGCGTCAACGCGCAAAGCGAAATGATTTGCCAGAGTGACGATTTTTCAAGATGAAAGTATTTGAGAATTATCATTTGCCAACGTCGGTGAGTGAAGCGCTGACATTGTTGGCGCAGTACGAGGGGCGCGCGCGTGTGGTTGCCGGCGGCACCGACCTGCTCGTAGATTCGCAAACGGAATACTATGAAGGGCAGCGTCCGCATTACGACGCGCTGGTGGATGTGACGCGTCTCGCGGGCGCGAATGAAATCTACGAGCAAGACGGTTTTATCGTCGTCGGCTGCGCCGTCACGCACACCCAAATCGTCGCGTCGTCATTGATTCAACAGCGCGCGACCGCGCTCGCCGAGGCGTGCGCCGTCGTCGGCGGGCCCCAAGTGCGTAATGTGGCGACGTTGTGCGGCAATGTGGCGCACGCGCTGCCCGCGGCTGATGGCGCCGTCGCGTTGATGGCGTTGGAAGCGGAAGCGTCAGTCGCCAGTCTCCAAGCTTTGGTTCCTAGCAATCAATGGAAACCGCTTGCGAAAATTTTTCTGGGCCCCGGTCAGAGCGCGGTGGATTCGACGCGCGAATTGATTACGGCGCTGCGTTTCCGGCCGCTCGGAAAAAATAGAGCGAGCGCGTTCGCGCGCGTGATGCGTCCGCAAGGCGTCGCGCTGCCGATTTTGGGCATGGCGACTTGCGCGCATATTGAAAATCGGAAATCGGAAATCGAAATTCAAGACGTCGCCATTAGCGCGGGACCCGTCGCGCCGGTTCCGTTCCGCGCCGCGCAAACCGAAGAATTTTTGCGCGGGAAAATTTTGGGGGATGCCGTCTTGCAAACCGCGGCGGAAATTTTGGCAAAGGAAGCGCGACCGCGCACGTCGGCGCATCGCGCGACCAAAGAATATCGGTACGAATTGCTGCCCGCGTTGTTGAAACAAACGCTGCGGCAAGCGGTCGCGCGCGCGGCGAGTTAGACCCGCAGGATTTTTACGCGCGGGCTGGTTGGAAACGAAACGCTTGCAATTTTTGGAATTCATCTCGCCGCGCCGACGTATGCGTTTCGCGCCGAAACGAAAACGGATTCACGCTTCCATCATCGCAGCCGAACACGCGGCTCGATTATTTTTTTGTCAATGCCGCGCTGCGTCACAATTCGCACGCGTGCGAGGTCGTCGTAACGCCTTTGGCTGTTCAACGCGCGCCCGACCATTTGCCCGTGCGAATGGAATTGAAATTGTAGAGTAGTGCGAAACAAGGAAACAGAGAAACAGGCGCTTGTCTGTCCAACTGTCTCTTTGTTTCAAGATTGAGGTTCAGCATGTCAACCTTAAATTTTGTCGTCAATGGCAATCCTGTCTCGATTGAAATCGAGCCGAATGAATATCTCGCGTCTGTTTTGCGCTACAAACTCGGTTTGACGGGGACCAAGATCGGCTGCGATGAAGCCGAATGTGGCGCGTGCACCGTCATTGTGAATGGCACGACGGTGGATTCGTGCATTTATCCCGCGCTCAAAGCGCAAGGCGCAGAGGTGTTGACGATTGAAGGTTTGGCGGGGACGTGGCATGGTAGGGGCGAAGCATTTTCAGACGCGCACGCGACACTCCAAGCATCTATGAATGAAAATGCTTCGCCCCTACATCCGTTACAATCACAATTCATTCAACAGGGCGCGCTGCAATGCGGTTTTTGTTCGCCCGGCGTTTTGATGCAGAGCAAGCATTTGCTCGACCATAATCCGAATCCGACCGACGACGAGATCAAGGACGCGTTAAAAGATACGCTCTGTCGCTGCGGCGCGTACGTGGCGATGCTGAACGCAATCAAACACGCGGCGCAAGAAATGCGCGAGCCCGCCGTCGCGCACACGTTCGATATTCCCAATTTGCCCCAAGTCAAAGCGCCGCTCCGCGTCATTGGCAAACCGCTGCCGCGGCCCGATGCGGTCGCCAAAGCGACGGGCGCAGCCAAATACAGCGACGATTATACGTTTCCCGATATGTTGTGGGGCGCGACGCTGCGCGCGCAATTTCCGCACGCGAAAATTTTGAGCATTGATACGTCGCAAGCCCGCGCGCTGCCCGGCGTCCATGCCGTGTTGACGCATCAAGACGTGCCGGGTTCCAAAAATCACGGTTTGGTGTACAACGATTGGCCCGTGTTGTGTTACGACAAGGTGCGCTATCAAGGCGATGCGGTGGCGATTGTGGCGGCGGATACGCGCGAAATCGCGCAGCGCGCGTTGGACTTGATCCAAGTCGCATACGAGGAATTGCCGATTGTGGATAATCCGGTGGACGCGCTGAAACCGGAAACGATTATTGTGAATGACGGCACCGGACACGGCAATTTATTGAAACACATTCACGTTGAAAAGGGCGACATTGAAAAAGGTTTCGCCGAAGCGGATTTGATTGTCGAGCATGAATATCGCACGCCGTTTTACGAACACGCGTTTATGGAGCCGGAATGTTCGATTGGCCGCGTGTTAGAGAACGGACGCATCGAAGTTTTGTGCGGTTCGCAGATTCCGTACGATGACCGGCGTCAAATCGCGGCGGCGTTGAACATGCCCGAGCATGAAGTGCGCGTGCGCGGCGCGCTGATTGGCGGCGGCTTTGGCGGCAAAGAAGATATTGCGGCGCAAATTCATGTCGCGTTGTTGGCAAAGGCGACGGGGCGGCCCGTGAAAATGTTGTACTCGCGGCACGAGAGTTTGGTGGCGCACCCGAAACGGCACGCCACGATAATCCGTTTGAAAACCGGCGCGAAACGGGACGGCACGATTGTGGCGTCGCACGCGACGATTTATGGCGACAGCGGCGCGTACGCCTCGTTGGGCGACAAAGTGATGACGCGCGCGGCGACGCACGCGGCAGGTCCATACAAAATTCCGCATGTGAAAATTGATTGTTACGCCATGTACACCAACAATCCGCCCGCGGGCGCCTTTCGCGGTTTCGGCGTGACGCAATCGTGTTTCGCCGTCGAATCGAATATGGATGAAATCGCGCACAAGTTGAACGTTGACCCCTTTGCATTGCGCCGCATGAACGCTTTGACGATTGGCGATACGACCAGCACGGGGCAGGTGGTGCGCGAAAGCGCGGGCTTGTTGGAATGTATCCGTTTGGTCGAACAGACGGTCCGCGCGGATTCTGTCCAAACAAAAAGCGAAAATCAAGAACCTGTTTTGAAGGAACATAAAGGAACAAAAATCCGCGCGTGGGGTTTTGCGGCGGCGTACAAAAATACGGGTCTCGGCGGCGGCGCGCCCGACAAGAGCGCCGCCGAAGTCGAAGTGTATGACGATGGCGTCGCCGAAGTGCGATGCAGCGCCGCCGAAATCGGACAGGGTTTGCCGACGATTATGGCAATGATTACGGCGGAAGAATTGGGTCTGCCGTACGAACGCGTGCGCGTGTTGTTGAGCGATACGGATTTGACGCCCGACGGCGGACCGACCACCGCGTCGCGTCAAACGTTTGTTTCGGGCAACGCCGCGCGCTATGCCGCAAAAGGGATGCGTGAAATTCTCGCGGAAACGGCGAGCGAATATCTGGACGCCGCGCCGGAGCAATTGATTTTCCAAGATGGCTATATCAGCAGCAATGGCAAGCGGATGGAGTTTGCCGAATTGGTGAAAAAGGCGCGCGCCGAAAATCGCCCGACGCGTTATTTGCACGAATATCTCGCGCCCGCGACGAAACCGCTTGGCACGGAAGGCGACATGCACTTTGGTTTTTCGTATGCCGCCCAAGCCGCGCTCATTGAACTCGACACGGATACGGGCGAGGTGCATGTATTAAAAGTCGTAACGGCGACGGACATTGGCCGCGCGTTGAATCCGCTCGCGCTGCAGGGCCAAGTCGAAGGCGGCATCATGATGTGTCTCGGCAATGCGTTGACTGAGGAATACATTGTCGAAAAGGGTAAAATTTGGTCCGACTTGTTCGCCAAATATAAAATGCCCAGCATCAAACACACGCCCGAAATCGTTTCGTTTTTGGTCGAAGATGAAATTTCAACCGGTCCGTACGGCGCGAAAGGGGTGGGCGAAATTTCTTCGATTCCGACGACGCCCGCGATTACGAACGCGATTTATAATGCGTGCGGCGTGCGGATTCGGAAAACGCCCGTTGACCAGGATGCGCTGTTGTTGGCGCTGCGTCAGGGTAAAGAAGCGGTGGGGTGACGCGCGGGGTCCGATTTGATTCTCGATTACGCCGCGCCGCCGACGCCGCCGCTCAATCAAGCCGACGCGGCGTGGGCGAACGAAATCTTGAACAAGGCAGCTATATAAAATATCATGCTTGATTTTTCTCCCGTCCACCTTGGACAACTCACGACCCAACAACTGGTCGAACGCGAAAACGTTTCGCCGCATGATTTGCCGAAACTGACGAATGAAATGCTTGATGCGATGCTCGTGTTGATTGCGGACTGTGATGACGCCGCTGTAACGTTCGTGCCGCAAGACCCCGAAGCGAATGATACGTTTGCGAGCAGTGTCGAGGACGTAGATTTGGCGTGGACGCTTGGGCATGTCATTGTTCACGTCACCGCGTCGGCGGAGGAGAGCGCCTTTATTGCCGCCGAATTGGCGCGCGGCGTCGAGCGCGGCGCTGCGCGTTCACGGTACGAAGTTCCTTGGCAAAGCGTGACGACGATACAGCGCTGCCGCGCGCGTTTGCAAGAATCGCGGCGGATGCGTTTGGCGTCATTGGAAATGTGGCCCCAGCCGCCGCATTTGGAAAACACGTACGAACTGGCGCCGCATTTGATTCACAATCCCATTTCGCGTTTTGTCGCGGGCTTGGCGCACGACGATTCGCATTTGGAGCAAATCAAAAAGATCGTCGCGCAAGCGCGCGCCGCGCGCCGCACAGAGGTCAAATGACGAACGCTCTCGCATTTGCAAACAATCGGCGCGAAAAAAATCTCGCCGAACTCGTAACGTTTCTTTCCCTCCCCACCATCTCCACCCTCTCCGAACATCGCGCCGATGTGCAGCGCGGCGCGGAATGGGTGGCGGAAAATTTGCGCGCGCTAGGCATGG
>JAJVIA010000132.1:1400-5161 GCA_022072245.1 Anaerolineae bacterium | reverse complement strand
GAAAAAAATCTCGCCGAACTCGTAACGTTTCTTTCCCTCCCCACCATCTCCACCCTCTCCGAACATCGCGCCGATGTGCAGCGCGGCGCGGAATGGGTGGCGGAAAATTTGCGCGCGCTAGGCATGGAGCATGTCGAGATTATGCCGACGGGCGACGGCGCGGGGCAGCCGCTGGTGTACGCCGATTGGCTGCACGCGGGCGACGCGCCGACTATTCTCGTGTACGGCCATTTCGACGTACAGCCCGTTGACCCGTTGAACGAGTGGCGCACTCTGCCATTCGAGGCGACGATTATTGACGATACGATTTATGCGCGCGGCGCGTCGGACATGAAAGCGCAAATTCTCGCATGTCTCAAAGCGTTGGAAGCGTTAGTACAAACAAATTCGTTGCGCGTCAATATCAAAGTGATTGTCGAAGGCGAAGAGGAAATCGGTTCGCCGCATTTGGCGGCATTTTTGCGCGCGCACAAGGAAAAATTAAAATGCGATGTCGCGCTGAATTGCGATTCGCAAATGGCGGCGCGCGGCGTGCCGAGCATCGTGTACGGTTTGCGCGGCTTGTGCTATTTTGAATTGCGGGTGCAGGGCTCCGCGCAGGATTTACATTCCGGCGTTTTTGGCGGCACGCTTCACAATCCCGCGCAGGCGTTGGCGGAATTGATTGCCGGGATGCACGACGCGCACGGCCGTGTGACGCTGCCCGGTTTTTATGACGATGTGCGCGAACTGGACGCGGCGGAACGCGCGGAGCTGAGTCGTTTTCCCGTCACAGATCAAGCATGGGCGCACGCGGCGGGCGTGACCGCTTTGTGGGGCGAAGACGGTTATACGACGCTGGAACGCACCGGCGCGCGTCCGACTTTGGAAGTGAATGGTTTGCTCGCGGGTTTTACCGGCGAAGGGTCCAAAACGGTTTTGCCCGCCAAAGCGATGGCGAAACTTTCGATGCGGCTCGTGCCGAATCAACGTCCCGAAAAAATCCGGGCGCAGCTGGAAGCGTATTTGCGCGCGCACGCGCCCGCGACGATTCGGTGGGAACTGGAACAATTGGCGGGCGGCGAACCCGTGTTGTTGAACCGCGATTCGCGTTTTACGCGCGCGGCGGCGCAAGCGCTGCAAGAAACATTCGGCGTCGCGCCCGTGTTTCAACTTTTGGGCTGGAGCGTTCCCGTCACCAATTCGTTGAACGATGAATTGGGCGTGGATGTGGTCGTGATGGGTTTCGGTCTCGCCGACGACGGCACGCACGGTCCGAACGAACATTTTTATCTGCCGAATTTTTATCGCGGGATTGAAAGTTATGCGCGGTTTTTTGAAAAGGCAAGTAGTACGTAGCAAGTAGCAGGTATCAGGTAGCAAGTATCCCTACTCTTTGCTACCTGATACCTGCTACCCAACACATCAATGGTAAACGTCACCTTTGATCACTATTACAAATATGACGAACTCGCGCACATTCTAAATGAATTCGCCAAAGAATTTCCAAATCTCGCGCGACTTGAAAGCATCGGCAAAAGTTACGAAGGGCGCGATGTTTTATTGATGACGTTGACGAATTTTGCCGCCGGCGCGGACAAGGAAAAACCCGCGTTGTGGGTGGACGGCAATCTGCACGCGTCCGAAGTTTCGCCCGCGTCGGCGTGCGTTTATTTTATTGATTATCTGACCAAAAATTATGGCGTGGACGCCGACGTTACGCGCGCGCTCGATACGCGCGCCTTTTACATTTGTCCGCGCGTAAATCCCGATGGCGCCGAGCTCGCGCTCGCGGACAATCCCAAAATTATTCGCTCGTCCACGCGTCCGTATCCGTACGACGAAGAACCGATTGAAGGTTTAATCGAACAAGATATGGACGGCGACGGACGCATTTTGACGATGCGGATTGCGGACCCGAATGGTCCGTGGCAAGAACATCCCGACGAACCGCGTCTGTTGATTCAACGCGACCCGATTGAAACGGGCGGCGTTTATTATCGCGTGCTGCCGGAAGGACGGATTGAAAATTTCGACGGCGTAACGATAGCGCTTGCGCCGCGCAAAGAAGGATTGGATCTCAATCGCAATTTTCCGATGGGCTGGCGGCAAGAAGGCGAACAACATGGCGCGGGCCCCTTTCCGACGAGCGAGCCAGAAGTGCGAAACCTGACGCAATTTGTGGCGACGCATCCCAACATTACGGGCGCGGTGGCGTTTCACACTTTTAGCGGCGTACTGTTGCGCCCCTATGATGACCGCAGCGATGACGAAATGCCCGCCGAAGATTTATGGACGTTCAAAAAAATCGGCGATAAAGGCACGGCGGTGAGCGGTTATCCCAACGTCTCGGTCTATCACGATTTCAAATATCATCCCAAGCATGTGATTACGGGTTCGTTCGATACCTGGATGTACGAACACATGGGCGTGTTTGCGTGGACGGTGGAAATTTGGAGTCCGCAAATGCGCGCGGGCATCGAAAAATATAAATTCATCGAGTGGTACCGCGACCATCCGGTGGAAGATGATTTCAAATTATTGAAATGGAACGACGAAAAACTCGGCGGCAAGGGTTTTGTCAATTGGTACAAATTCAATCATCCGCAATTGGGCGAAATCGAATTAGGCGGCTGGAACGAGGCGTACTGTTGGCGCAATCCGCCGCCGGAACAATTGGAAAGCGAACTCGCGTTATTTCCGAAATGGCTGTTGTGGCACGCGTTGATTGCGCCGCAATTGGAATTGTATCGCGCCGAGGTCAAACCTTTGGGCGACGGCAATTATCATGTGCGCGTTGTCGTGCAGAATACGGGCTGGCTGCCGACCTATGTGACGAAAAAAGCGCTAGAGAAAAAAGTGACGCGTGGCATTGTGGCGGAATTGGAATTGCCGGACGGCGCGACCTTGCAGATGGGCAAAGCGCGCGAGGAAATTGGTCAGCTGGAGGGACGCGCCTACAAAGATTCGGCGGTGAGCGAATGGAATGTTGACCCGACCGACGACCGCGCCAAAGTCGAGTGGACCGTGCGCGCGCCGCAGGGTGGGATTTTGAAAATCGTCGTCAAACACGAACGCGCGGGGACGGTGAGAAAAGAATTGTCTTTGGCATAGGAAACGCGCGTGAATGAGAACCAAACCGAACTGGAACCCACGCCCGTTCTGGGCGAGTTTGATTTGATACGCGTACCTGAACAATCGAATATGCTCCCGCCGCCCCAGTTGCCCCCGCTGTGGCGCAATCGCGATTACATGCTATTGTGGAGCGGGCAAGTTGTTTCGGTCATCGGCACAGGCGCGACGCAAATTGTTTATCCCTTGCTGATTCTCGCGCTGACCGATTCGCCGCAAGCGGCTGGCTTCGCCGCCGCGCTCGGTTCGATTCCGTACATTTTGTTCAGCTTGCCTGCGGGCGCGTTGGTGGATCGCTGGGAACGCAAGCGCGTGATGATTTATTGCGACATTGGGCGCGCGGCGGTGTTGGCATCCATTCCAATCGCGATGCTGTTCAATGCGTTGACGATTTGGCAAATTTATGTTTGCGCGCTGCTGGAAGGTTCGCTCTTTGTTTTTTTCAACATCGCCGAAGTCGCCGCGTTATCGCGTGTGGTGGAAAAAGAACAACTGCCCCAAGCCGCCGCGCAAAACGATGTAGCGTTTTCGATTGCCAACATTATTGCGCCGACGTTGGGCGCCGCGCTGTTTCAAATTGGCAAAGCCGCGCCGTTTGTGTTTGATGTGTTTTCGTATCTTGCTTCAGTCGTTTCGCTCTTGTTCATTCG
>JAJVIA010000132.1:0-1300 GCA_022072245.1 Anaerolineae bacterium | reverse complement strand
GGACGAATACTATGGTATTCAGTCAAAAATGAGAATACTGCGTGAACGCGTCAAAGAAAAAACGCCTTTGCCGCGCGTTGTAGATTTGTTTTGCGGTTGTGGCGGAATGTCGTGGGGCGCGAAACGGGCTGGCTTTAATGTGCTGGCGGGGGTTGACCATGATATAGCGGCGATTGACACCTATCGGCGTAACTTTGGCGAAGACGCGGGATATGCGGTGGATTTGGATCACTTGTCCCCAAAAAACTTTGGCGAATATTCAAACCTTGAACCCGAAGAATTAGATTTGCTGATTGGCGGCCCGCCTTGTCAAGGTTTTTCAAAAAATGTGCCTCGCAAATTTCGTTATCTTGAAGATTCGCGCAATCGTTTGGTTCGGCGTTTCATCGAGTACGCTGAATATCTGCGCCCGCGCATAATTATTATGGAAAATGTCGCCGAAATGAAAAAAAGTTTTGACGGCGCATACACGGATGAGATTTTAGAGCGCTTTACGCGCGCGGGGTACACTGTCAAGGTTAGAGTTCTATTCGCGCCGGATTATGGCGTCCCGCAGCGTCGGCGTCGAGCATTCTTTTTTGCAAATCGGATGGACGAAAAAGTGATTTTTCCCGCTGCGACGCATTTCAATGGCGGTCAAGATTCGCTCTTTGCCATGAATGAGTCAAGTTATACAACTGTCCGGGACGCGCTAGGCGACTTGCCATCGCTCAATCATGGCGAAGGAAAATCGCCTATGGAGTACGATAAACCGCCAATGGGCTGGTTTCAAACAGAAATGCGGCGCAATAGCGAAATTCTTTATGACCATGTGGCGCGAAAACTGGCCGACACACAATTTGAACGCTTGGCTTCTATTCGCGCAGGGCAAGGGGCGAAAGATTTGCCAGAACATCTAAAACCCAAATCCCATTTTAGCGGGGCGTATGGTCGTTTAGAGTGGGATGACCTGGCGCCAACCATTACGCGCTGGGTATTTCATCCGGGCTCGGGACGTTTTGGTCATCCCTCCGATGTACGGGTGATAACGATTCGCGAAGCGGCGCGCCTACAATCTTTTTCGGATGATTTTATTTTTCGAGGAACGTACATTCAAAAGAGTCATCAAGTGGGCAATGCGGTTCCGCCCCTGATGATGCAGGCGATTGCAACAGAGGCAAAAAAACTGTTACGACGGCAGGACTAGGCGCTCCATCAATTCGTGCGGTTTGAAGCGTCGAGGTTCAATCTCAAAAAGAAATGATTCGCGCGCAAGCGTGAATTCTTGAAAAAGTTGTTTCTGGCTTGGATACCAACGGAA
>JAJVIA010000027.1:18975-20554 GCA_022072245.1 Anaerolineae bacterium | reverse complement strand
TAATGGTGCGATAGTCAAGTTGACTATTGCACTACGAAACTATTGCACTACCGCACTAAACAAGGTGGTACCGCGAAGCCCTTTCGCCCTTGAGGCGGAGGGGTTTTTATTTTGGATTTTGGATTTCTGATTTTGGATTTGCAGATTGTCATTCCGAGCAAAGAGAGGAAGCTCTGCGCGTGTCCACCACGAAACTATTTCTTAACATCACCGCGCGCGCGACGGCAAGCGGCATCATCATTGCGTTGACGGTGCAAGCGGTCTTTGGCGCGCTGCTGGCAATTTTTGGCTTGGCGGCGGCGCTGACGAATCGCGGCGCAGACTTGGCCTCGCCCGGCAATGCAATTGCCTCACTCGCAGGCATTTTCATCTTGTGGCTCATTGGCGCGGTGGCAGGCGGCTTGTTTAGCATTCCCGCCGGAATTTTTGTCGGCGCGACGGGCGGGATTCTATTGAGCATTCTCACGCGCATCTTTTTCTATCCGCCAAACAATGCGCGCCGCTATCGCGTGACGATGGGAATTCTCATGGGCGCGTATGCGTTCATTGTGAGTTGGCTTTGTTTCATGGCAGTCTATTTATTGTTTGCGCGCGACAATGAAATACAATCGCCAAATGTGCCGTGGCTGGCAATGATCCCCGCGTTGATTGCGGGCGGGTTAGGATATTTTATCAGCGCCTGGATTACGCGTTGGTATATTCAAACGATGCAACGCGCCGCGCAACCGCAATCAGAAATCAAAAATCAGAAATCATAAATCATAAATCATAAATCTCCCGGAGCCATCATGCCTACTGACATGCCCAAAGCGTATGACCCACACGAAACCGAACAGCGCCTTTACGATTGGTGGGAATCGAAAGGTTATTTCACGCCCCAGATTGACGCGGACAAAAAGCCATTCACGATTGTCATTCCGCCGCCGAATGTGACGGGCGAATTGCATCACGGTCACGCGATGTTTGTGACGTTTGAAGATTTATTGATTCGCTGGCATCGCATGATGGGCGAACCGACGCTGTGGCTGCCCGGCACCGACCACGCGGGAATCGCAACACAAAACGTTGTCGAAAAAGCGCTGCTCAAACAAGGCAGCTCGCGCAAAGAATTGGGACGCGAAGAATTTGTAAAGCACGTGTGGGAATGGAAAGCTGAATACGGCGGCATCATCACGCGCCAAATTCGTCGCATGGGCGCGTCGGTGGATTGGACGCGCGAACGCTTTACGATGGACGAACAACTTTCGCGCGCGGTGCGTGAAGCGTTCGTGCGTTTGTACGAAAAAGGACTCATCTATCGCGGTCCGCGTCTCGTGAATTGGTGTCCCAAAGATGAATCCGCCATCAGCGATTTGGAAGTGGAACACGAAGAGCGTCAGGGCAATTTGTGGTACATAAAATATCCGATTCAGGATTCTGGCGAATTCATCACCGTCGCGACGACGCGCCCCGAAACGATGCTCGGCGATACGGCGGTGGCGGTGCATCCCGACGACGAACGCTATCGTCATCTTATCGGCAAGAACGCGATTTTGCCCGAACTCAATCGCCCGATTCCGATTATTGCGGATGAAACGGT
>JAJVIA010000027.1:15725-18875 GCA_022072245.1 Anaerolineae bacterium | reverse complement strand
GAAACAGGTTACGACATTTTATTTTTCTGGGTCGCGCGGATGATTATGCTCGGCATCGAACTGATGGGCGAAATTCCATTCGACACGGTGTACCTACATGGCATCATGCGCCACACCGACGGCAGTAAAATGTCCAAAAGCGATTTTCGCCCCGGCGACAATCCGCTCGATGTCATCGCCGATTATTCCGCCGACGCGTTGCGCTTTTTCATCGTCACCAGCGCGTCACCGGGGAATGATGTCCGCATCAATTTGGAAAAAATCGCGGACGCGCGCAACTTCGGCAACAAAATTTGGAACGCCGCGCGGTTTGTGATTTCCAATCTCGGCGACAATCCCGAACAATACGCCACGTGGCACAAACCCGACCCAAGCGAATTGTCACTCGCCGACCGTTGGATTCTTTCGCGCGAACACAATCTAATCAATCGCGTCAATGATTTGTTCCGCGAATATCGTTTCAACGAAGCCGCGCAAGATATTTACCATTTCTTGTGGGACGAATACTGTGATTGGTATATCGAAGCGTCCAAAGTGATTTTGAACGGCAACGACGAACGCGCCAAACACAATACGCGCGCGGCGTTGGTGCATGTGTTGGAACACGCGCTGCGCCTTTTGCATCCGATGATGCCATTCGTCACCGAAGAAATTTGGCAGCATCTCCCGCATCACGGCGAAGCGTTGATGATTGCAAAATGGATTCAAGGCGGCAAGACAACGGACGTTGAATCCGAAGCGGCGTTCGCGCGCGTGATGGACGCGGTGCGCGCGATTCGCAACGCGCGTTCGGAGTTTAACGTCGAACCCGCGAAACGCATCGCCGCCACTATCGCCGCGAACGAACACGCCGCGACGTTTAAAACCCAACGCGCCGTCCTCGCCTCCCTCGCGCGTTTGGACGCCGCACAGTTGCAAATTGTCGCGCAAGTGGACACGAAACCCGAAAACGCGTATTCTGCAATTCTCGATTCGGGCATTCAAATTTATCTGCCGCTCGCGGGCATGATTGATTTGGAAAAAGAAAAGAAACGGATTGCGGCAGAATTGGACAAAGCAAGCGCGGAAGCCACCCGCATCGAATCGAAATTAAACAGCGATTTTTCCGCCAAAGCGCCCGAAGCGGTGGTAATAAAAGAACGGGAGAGATTGAACGCGACGCGCGAGCGGATTGTAAAATTGCAAGAACAGTTGAAAGGATTGGAGTAGAAGGTAGCGCGTAGTAGGTAAGGTTTTCCTTGCTACCTGCTACCTGCTACCTGCTACCTACTACCCAAACAATGCGAGTCATCTCTGGCGCCGCGCGTGGGCGTCAACTCAAATCGCCGCCCGATTCGACCCGGCCCATCACCGACCGCGTCAAGGAAAATCTTTTCAACATTCTCGGCACGGACGTGATTGACGCGAATGTGTTGGATTTGTTCGCGGGCGCGGGCAGCGTCGGCATCGAAGCGTTGTCGCGCGGCGCGAAACATGCAACCTTTGTGGAATTTAACGACGGCGCGTTAAAAACCATCCGCGCGAATTTGCAGTTGACCAAGTTGACGAACAAAGCGACCGTGCAGAGCGCGAATGTGTATCGTTATCTTAAAAAACCGCCGCAAGTTCCGTTTGATTTGATTTACGTCGCGCCGCCGCAGTATCGAGAAATGTGGAAGGAAACGCTGAAACTGCTCGACGCGCGTCCGCAATGGTTGAGCGATACAGGAACGCTCGTCGTGCAGATTCACCCCGTCGAATTTGAGGAAATAGAGTGGCAATCGTTTGCGCTGCAAGACAAGCGAAAATACGGCAGTACGTTATTGTGTTTTTATGAAAAGAACACAGAACAGAGATAACAGACAACAGCAAAAATTCGTTCTGCAATCTAAATTCTGTCATCTGTCTTCTGTCATCTGTCTTCTGTTGTCTGAATTCTGTTGTCTGAATTCTGTTGTCTGAATTCTGTTGTCTGCTGTCTGTAATCTGTCTTTTGTTACCTGACCCATGAGCATCGTCTTTGACCGCGCGGTGGAGTATTACGACCAAACGCGCGCCATGCCGCCCGAACGCCATCGCGCCATGATTGACGCGCTGGTGCGCGAAACGGGCATGAATAAAAATTCGCGCGCGCTGGAAATCGGCATCGGCACGGGCCGCATTGGAATTTCGGTGGCGGAACATGTGCGGCGTTTGTTTGGCATTGATTTGTCCGTCGAGATGATGAATAAATTGCGCCTCAAACTCGCCAACACCACATTGCAGATTGACATCAGTCAAGCGAACGCGCGCAACCTTCCGTTTGCGAACGCGACATTCGATGTCGTGTACGCGGTGCATGTGTATCACCTCGTCGCCGATTGGCGCAGCGCCCTTTTGGACGCGCGGCGCGTTTTGAAACCGGGCGGCAAGCTCGTCGTCAGTTTTCACCAGCGCGATGAAAATTCACCCAATCAGCTGTTACGCAATCAGATGCGCGCCATGGCAAACGCGTACGGCATAGATACGCGGCGGCCCGGCTCTCAATCAGAACAAGAGCTGTATGCCGAAATTGCCAAGTGGGACGCGCAGCCGCGCATTGTGACGACGAGCGCGTGGCAAGAGAATGAAACGGTCGCGGAAATTTTGAGCGAAATTGACCGCCAGATTTTTTCCGAAACCTGGATGATTCCGCGCGCGACGATGGATCTAATTATGCCGCGCCTGTACGCGTGGGCAAAAGAAAAATATGGCGACCCCGCGCCGCCGGTTCCAGCGCACTATGCGACGCGATGGTTGATTGCGACCAAGACGATATAAAACGGGCGACGGATATTCCGTCGCCCGTTGATTTCAAAACAATTGCACGCTGGCTTGGCGTTTGGCGATGGCGTCATGCACACGCTGCGCCGATGGTTTGCCCAAATAAATATCCGTGTCCGATAATTCATCGTGGATTTTGAGCAGGAGCGATTTACCGCGATCCCAATTTTGGTACGCGTCCCGAAACGCCGCGCGCAAAACGATATATTCGTATCGCCCCGTCAATTCATCGCTCGGCTCGGCTAGCGCGCCGACGTCAAACGAGCGCACGAGCGTAGTCAAGTCTTGATTGGAATAAAGCGTTATCGTATCGTCCATCGTATGTTCCTTTCACCAAATAAAATCGCGCGCCAAAAGACATCCTTTGCG
>JAJVIA010000027.1:0-15625 GCA_022072245.1 Anaerolineae bacterium | reverse complement strand
CTAGCGCGCCGACGTCAAACGAGCGCACGAGCGTAGTCAAGTCTTGATTGGAATAAAGCGTTATCGTATCGTCCATCGTATGTTCCTTTCACCAAATAAAATCGCGCGCCAAAAGACATCCTTTGCGACCCCCAAAAAGTTTCATAGTCGGCTGAAAAGGACAACTCCTCCTTCATCTCGTACATGAAAGAGGAGTTTATATTTTAGAGCGTCCTCGAGCAGGCTTGAACTGCTAACCTCTTCCTCCGCAGGGAAGTGCTCTATCCAATTGAGCCACGAGGACAAAAAAGAATTTCTGATTTGAGATTTATGATTGTTGATTTACATTTCTGACGCAACCATAAATCTGCAATCACAAATTAATCAAGCGGAGGGGGCGGGATTTGAACCCGCGCTAGAGGAATAACCCCCTAGAGCCGCTTAGCAGGCGGCCGCACTAGACCTGGCTATGCGACCCCTCCAGACATTTTCGATTTTCAATTGATGATTTTAGATTTCCTCGAACCGCCTGCATTTCAAATCGAAAATCCAAAATCACAAATCAAAAATACGCTCCGGCGGAGCAGGAAGGATTCGAACCTCCGTGCCTTTCGACCATCCGCTTTCAAGGCGGCGCCGTTTGTCCACTCCGGCACTGCTCCAAACACGCCAAACATTGTAGCAGAGAGGCGCTGATACGTCAAATAAATTCGCGGATACGCGTTCAAAATCTTTTATCCTCTTGGGTTTCATGCTATAGTTTTGCCAATGCAAACGACCCAATCCAATCTCGCGCGCGTGCGCCCTTTTCTCGATGGCATTATCGCCGCCGCCCTATTTCTCCTCACGCTATTTGTCTATCTCAAAACGCTCGCCCCTTCCGTCGCCTATCTGTTTGACGACTCGCTGGAATTTCAACTGCTCGCGTCGCGCCTCGCCATCGCGCATCCAACGGGCTATCCGTTCTATTCCATCTTGTTGAAACTCGCCACCTTTTTGCCATTCGGCGATGTGGCGTACCGCGCCAATCTTGTATCCGCGTTGAGCGGCGCGGGCGCTATCGCATTCGTGTATCTCGCCGCGCATTTGCTTACGCTGCGTTTTGCGCGCGCCGAACAGGTCGCGGGCGAAATTTTGACGCGTCTGCCCGCGCTCGCCGCCGCGCTCACGTTCGCGTTTGGCGCGACGTTTTGGTCGCAAAGCATTCTAGCCGAAGTGTACGCGCTGCAAGCATTCTTGACCGCCGTAATGTTGTGGCTCGTTTTACGGTGGGGCGCCATGTCCGCGCCGCGCGCGCCGCGCGCTTTGTTGTTCATCGCCTTTTGGGCGGGCTTGATGTTGACGCATCACCGCATGTCAGTTTTGCTCTTGCCCGCGCTCGCCGTCTATGTGTTGAGTTACGAACGTTCCTTTTTGCGCCAACCGCGCGTCCTGTTACAGCTCGCGCTCGCGTTCGCGCTGCCGCTTTTGCTATATTTGTATTTACCGCTGCGCGGCATGGTAACGACCTCGCTCGACGGCGCGTATCAAAACACGCCCGCCGGTTTCGTCAATTGGATTTTGGGTACGGCGTACACAGTTTTCATTACGCAAAATCCGCTCACGCAAACCCGCGACGCAAATTAT
This sequence comes from Anaerolineae bacterium, assembly GCA_022072245.1. Lineage (GTDB taxonomy): Bacteria > Chloroflexota > Anaerolineae > UBA4142 > SHND01 > SHND01. The sequence goes on along the minus strand of JAJVIA010000027.1, from coordinate 14,020 downwards.
TATTGGGCGCTCTGGCGCGACACGTTCACGCCTTTGGGGCTGCTCGTAACAATCGGCGGATTCGTCGCGCTGTTTTTGCGCGCGTGGCGCGAATGGCTGCTGCTCATGCTGGGCTTGGCTGCAAATCTTTTTTTCGCGTTGACGTATCGCGTCGCCGACATTGACGTTTTTTTCATTCCGGCTTTTTTGTTGGGCGCGCTGGGATTCGCGGCGGGCTTGGCGGGCTTGTTGTGGCTCGCGTACTATTTCTTGTCACCGCGCGCGGCAATGCTTGCCGCCGTCGTCGGCGCGCTCGTCGCGTTGTGGCTGCCCATGACCTTGTTCCAAGACCATTACGCGCGCGTTGACCTTTCCGCCAAAACGGATGTCGCGGCGTATGGGCGCGCCATGTTGACGCAAGCGCTGCCTGACAATTCCACGCTCATTGGCATTTTGGGCGAAATGACGCTCGCGCGTTATTTCCAAGAAACGCAAGGACTGCGCCCGGACGTCGAAACGATTGCAGCGGATAAACCGGAAGAACGACGCCAAGCCGTTGACGACGCGCTGGCGCGCGGGCGCACAGTATTTTTAACGCGCCCGCTGGAGGGCATCGAAAAACAAAACGCGCTGACCGCCGTAGGGCCCCTCATCCAAGTTCAACCCCGCGCGAATCGCCAAACTCCGCCCACGCCCGCGCGCGCGTTGAACGCCAATTTCAACGGCGTAAATTTATTGGGCTATACTCGCGCGCCGAACGCGCCAACGGCGCAGTTCATTCCCATCACGTTATACTGGCAAGCGCCGCGCAAAATCGAAAACAATCTCCTCGTCTCGCTAAAACTGCTTGACGCGGACGGACGCATCGCGGGGCAAATTGACCGCCAACCCGTTGCCGACGCGTATCCGACGAGCGCGTGGCGGAACAAAGAATATATCGCCGACGCGTACGAGGTTCCCATTTTTGTCGGCGCGGCGCCGGGCGAATACACTCTGCAAGTAACTTTGTACGACCCCGCTTCGGGCCGCGTGTACGGCCAACAAGAGTTGGAACGCGTCGCCGTGCCGCCCACGACCGAAAATGTCGCCGCCGAATTATTGGGCGTCCGCGAAATCGTCTTGCGCGATTTGGGCGGGTTGGAATTCGCGGGTTATGATTTGGATACGAGCGAAGCGTTTGCGCCCGGCGCGCGCGTGCCGGTCACGCTCTTGTGGCGTTTGCCCGACGCGGGCGCAACGCGCGAAATCGAATTGGCGGTGACGGATCAACTTGGCAAAAACATCGTCGCCCAAACGCTGCCGGTGGGCGAAAGCGCCGCGCAAGCGGGACAATACGCGCGGCAAGAATTTACATTGGCGCTGCCCGAAAATCTTGCGCCGGGAAAATATCCGATTCAAGTGCGCGTGCGCGGCGGCGCGAATTTACCATTTCAATCCAGTACCATGACGTTGGGCATGTTGGAGGCGATAGCGCAATGAACATTGATTTGAATTCGGATATTGGCGAAAGTTTCGGCGCGTACACAATCGGCGCCGATGAAAAATTGATGCCGTTCATCACCTCCGCCAATCTCGCGTGCGGCTTTCACGGCGGCGACCCCGATGTGATGCAGCGCACGGTGCAATTGTGTCGCGCGCACGGCGTCAGCGTCGGCGCGCATCCCGGTTATCAAGATTTGGCGGGCTTTGGACGGCGCGTCGTCAGCATGAGCGCGGCGCAAGTGGAAAATATGCTGCTGTATCAACTCGGCGCGCTGGCTGCGTTCACGCGCGCGTACGACGTTCCCTTGCGGCATGTGAAACCGCACGGCGCGCTGTACAATCACGCCGCGCGCGATATGCCGACGGCGCGCGCCATCGCGCAAGCCGTCGCGCGTTTCGATTCCAATTTAATTTTGGTCGGACTCGCCAATTCCGCGCTCATTGACGCGGCGCGCGCCGTCGGCATCCCCTTTGCGCGCGAAGGATTCATTGACCGCGCCTATCAAGACGACGGGACGCTCGTGGCGCGCGCTCAAACGGGCGCGGTGGATTCATCGCCCGAACGCGCCATCGAGGTCGCGCTGCGTTTCGTGCGCGCGGGCGCGGTTCGCGCCATCACCGGCAAAGAAATCGCGCTGCAAGTGGATACGCTGTGCATTCACGGCGATACGCCGGGCGCGGCGACATTGGCGCAAGCGGTACACCACGCGCTGCGCGCGCAAGGCGTCGCGTTAAAACCTATGGGCGCGTAACGCAAAAATTTGCGCGCGGCGATTTTAGATTGCCGCGTTTTTTTTATGACCGAGTTTCCAAAAATTCGCGTGATGGGCGACGCGGCGCTGTGGGTGGAATTGGGCGACGCGCTGGATGCAGACTTGAACGCGCGCGTGCATACGTTGGCGCGGCGCGTCGAAACGCGGCGCGGCGTGTCCGCCGTCGTGCCGGGTTATGCGTCGCTCTTGGTCGAATACGAACCGACAATGTGCGATTATGACGCGCTGCGTCAAGAAATCGCAGACCTGCTGCGGCGCGCCGACAATGCCGCGCCGCAAACGCCGCGCCAGATTGAAATCCCGACGCGTTACGGCGGCGCGGACGGGCCCGATTTGGAATTTGTCGCGCGGCACAATGGCATTACGCCGGACCAAGTAATCGAAATCCATACGCGCACGGTGTACCAAGTTTTCATGCTCGGCTTTGCGCCCGGTTTTCCGTATCTCGGCAGCGTGGACGAAAAAATTGCCGCGCCGCGTTTGGAAACGCCGCGCCCGCGCGTGGCGGCGGGTTCCGTCGGCATCGCGGGCCGCCAAACCGGAATCTATCCGCGCGTCTCGCCGGGCGGCTGGCGCATCATCGGGCGGACGGACGTACAACTATTTGACCCGATGCAAGAACCGCCAACCCTGTTGCGCGCGGGCGACCGCGTAAAATTTATAGCCAGCGCACGGTAACAAGACGAAAACGCGTCATGCTGCAAATTATCGAACCGGGCATTTTTACGACGCTCCAAGATTTGGGCCGCGTCGGGTATCAAAAATATGGCGTGACGCGCGGCGGCGCGATGGACCCGCGCGCGCTGCGCGCGGCGAATGAACTCGTCGGCAACGACGCGGCGGCGGCGTGTCTCGAAATCATGTCGAACGGCGTAACGCTGCGCGCGTTGGAAAAATGCGTCGTCGCGCTCGCGGGCGCGCCGTATATTCTGCGCGTCCAAGAGCGCGCGGTTCCGCACAATGCGGCGCTGTATTTGCGCGCCGGCGATATTTTGCAAATGCGCGCGCCGGCGTGGGGCTGCTATGCGTATCTCGCGCTCGGCGGCGGAGTGGCGGCGCCGCAGGTCTTGGGTTCGCGGGCGACGGCGCTGCGCGATGGGTTTGGCGGCTGGCAAGGACGCGCGCTGCAAAGCGGCGATGTCTTGGGTCCCGTGCGCGCCGTCGTACCGCTGGAACGCGCGGGCAAAATGTTGGATGAAAGTTTCGCGCGTTATTATACGGACGACGCGCCGCTGCGAATTTTGTGGGGACCGCACGACGAATTTTTTGACGCGGCAGCGCGCGCGTTATTTTTGCGCGCGTCGTTTCGCGTGAGCGAATTGTCGGACCGCCAAGCCGCGCGTTTGCAGGGCGAGGCGCTGCCGCGACGCGCGGGCGATGTATTGTCGTGCGGCGTAACGCGCGGCGCCATTCAGGTGCCGCCGGACGGGCAGCCGATTGTGCTGCAAGCCGACCATCAAACGGCGGGCGGTTATCCGATTCTCGGCGCGGTGATTCGCGCGGACATTCCGCGCTTGGCGCAAAAACGCGCGGGCGAACGCGTGCGCTTTGCGGAAACGACGCTGGCGCAAGCGCACGCGGCGCTGCAAATAAAATAAAAATGGCGGCAGAAAAATTTCCTGCCGCCATTTTGTTTTAGCTGTCGTCCAACGGGTCTTGGGTCGGCGTCGGCTGCGCGTTCGGGTCGCGCGTATTTGTGGGCGCAACGGTGCGCGTCGGATTCACGATGGGCCCGGAGGTTGAAAATTTAATTGTGGCGGACTGACACGAGCCGGAACTATTTTCCGTATCTTCGACGCGCTGCGCGTCGGTTTTTACAATCGCGATTTCGGAAATGCGCTGCTGGGTACCGGGGTCAATAATCCAGAGATACCACGTGCCGGCGTGCGGCGCGTTGCTGTCAATGTTTTGGAAAAAATATCCTTTGCGCGGATCCGTGCCGGTGCGATAATCGTCGTTCGGGTCGGGTTGTCCGTCGGGCCCTTGCGAAATACGCACCAACACATCATTTTTGGGTTGATTGTTTTCGTACACAAACCCTTCGATGTAGGTGCGGACGTTGGGCCCGCAGCGCGATTCTTGGATGCGAAATTTAAATTGCGAAGTGGGCGAAGCCGGCGGCACGGTGTTGGTCGGTTTGGGCGGCGGCGGCGCGGCGGGTTTTTTCGTCGGCGGCGCCGCGGGGGGCGGCTTGGTTGACGGCGCCGGGGGCGGCGGATTCGTCGGCGGCGCCGGAATATCGGTCACAGCCGTGATTTCGGTCGGCATTATTTCGGGCGCGGCAGTCGGCGGCTTGCTCACGCGCGTTGGCGCGCGCGTGACGCGCGTGCGCGGCGCCTGCGGCGTTGCGCGCAATTGGGCAATCGTTTCAGCCGTGCGACAAGCGAGCGAAAAAAGAACGAGCAGGATGACGAGACCGACAAAAGCAAAACGTTTGAAACTCATTCAAAACCTTTACGGGCGGAATGACTATTTATATTCCAGGATTTCGCGAATGGCAAAATGGCGCGGCGACGCCAGAGCTTGATTTTTTCGCCAATTCTGCGCGCGCCTGTGATATAATTTTATCTGGTCTATGGCATTTTCTCTAGCGCTCCGCCAAGCCATAAATAAAGCGTTGGCGCGCACTTCGGCGTGGAAATGGTTTTACGTCGGCATTGGCGTCAAACGCTGGCTTGTCGTTCTCCTTGCGGGCGTGACGATTCTTTCGCTCGGGGTCGCCTATCTCGCCGTCGAAATGTATCGCGAGCAAACGTTCCCCGATTTTGTTTATTATCTCACGCTGCAATTCGTTCCGCGCGCGCTGCGCGCTCTGTTGTTTGGCGCGCTCGGCGCCGCATTGGTCGCGGTGGGTTTGTACAAATTAAACCGGGCGCTGCTCGCGGGCGTGACGACGCGGCCCGCGTCGCTGATTGAAAACTTGAATCGCAAACGAATGCGAAAACGCGATTTGAAAATTGTGTGTCTCGGCGGCGGGACGGGCATGTCCACGCTGCTGCGCGGACTCAAAAATTATTCCGACAATCTCACCGCCATCATTACTGTGGCGGACGACGGCGGCAGTTCGGGACGCTTGCGTCAAGAATTGGGGATGCTGCCGCCCGGCGATTTTCGGCAGTGCATCGCCGCGCTGGCGGACGCGGAACCGTTGATGGCGCGCTTGTTGGAATATCGTTTTCCGAACGATACGGGACTCGGCGGACATGCGTTCGGCAATCTATTCATCGCGGCGATGGCGGGCGTGACGGGCAATTCGGAACGCGCGCTGTTGGAATCGTCGCGCGTGCTGGCGGTGCGCGGACGCATCCTGCCCAGCACATTGGAAAATGTGACGTTGTGCGCGGACGTGCGCGGCACGCACGAAGCGCAAATCGCGCGCGTGGCGGGCGAATCGCAAATCGCCAAGTTTGGCAAACCGGTCGAACGCGTTTATTTGGAACCGGAAAATGTGCCGGCGTATCCCGATGCCGTGTACGCGCTGCTGCACGCGGATTTGATTATTTTGGGGCCCGGCAGTTTGTACACCAGCGTCCTGCCCAATTTGTTGGTAGAGCGCATTTGTCAAGCGGTCGTCGAAGCGTCCGCGCGCAAACTTTTGGTGTGCAATGTGGCGACGGAACGCGGCGAGACCGACCGTTACGCGGTGGAAGATTATTTGCAAGCGCTCGGCGCGCACTGCGACGGTTTGGCGTTTGACGGCATCTTGATTAACGACAAGCTGACGGGGACGCTGCCGCCGCAAGCGCAAATCGAATGGGTGACGCCGCGCGACGCGAACGAACGCTATTTCTTTGCCGACGTGGTGGACGACGAACGTCCGTGGCGCCACGATTCAGCCAAGTTGGCGCGCGCCGTCTTGCGTTGGTACGCAAAAGGAACCAAATCTGCAACCTTGCCGCGAGACAATAGCGCGCAGCGCGCGCGCGTCGAGCAAAGACGCGGCACGCGCGAACAGCCAACAAAGGTATAATGCGGACAGCAAAGCGGCAGGCAATTAAAAAAATAATCGCAAAACATAAAATCCAAGTCAAAAATTCACACAAGGAGTCAATCCAAATGGCACGCATAGGCATCAACGGTTTCGGACGCATCGGGCGGCAAGTGACCAAAGCGCTCAAAGAAAATTACAAGGACATTGACCTTGTAGCGGTGAACGATTTGGCATCGCCGGAAGAAAACGCGCATTTGTTCAAGTACGATACAAACTATGGCAAATATCCCGGCACGGTCAGCGTGGACGGCGATAGCATTGTCATTGACGGCGACAAGATTCAGGTCTTGAAAGAAAAAGACCCCGCCAAATTGCCGTGGAAAGATTTGGGCGTCGAACTCGTCATCGAATCCACCGGCTTGTTCACGGACGCGGAAAAAGCCAAAGCCCACATCGCCGCCGGCGCGAAACGCGTCATTATCAGCGCGCCCGCCAAAGGCGAGGACATTACCATCGTCTTGGGCGTGAACGAAAAACAATACGACCCGTCCAAACATTTCATCGTATCCAACGCCTCGTGTACGACCAATTGTCTCGCGCCCGTCGCGCAAGTGTTGGAAGACGCGTTCGGCATCGAGAACGCGTTAATGACGACCATCCATTCCTACACCAACGACCAGAAAATTTTGGATGTGGTGCATAAAGATTGGCGGCGCGCGCGCGCGGCGGCAATGAACATTATTCCGACGACCACCGGCGCGGCAAAAGCGGTTGCCCTGACGATTCCGCAACTCAAAGGCAAGTTTCACGGCTATGCGCTGCGCGTGCCGACCTCCACCGTTTCCGTCGTGGACCTCGTGGGCAATTTGAAACGCACGGCGACGGCGGAAGAAATCAATGCCGCGCTGAAAGCGGCATCCGAAGGCGCGCTCAAAGGAATTCTCGGTTACAGCCAAGAGCAACTCGTCTCGTCCGATTTCAAAGGCGATTCGCGCTCGTCCATCGTGGACGCGGAACTGACGATGGTGATTGGCGGCAACTTGTTCAAAGTCGTGACGTGGTACGATAATGAATGGGGTTATTCCTGCCGCGTTGCAGACCTGACCAAATACATGATTGACAAAGGGCTCTGAGCGTTGAGAAACGGGCGTTGAGCATCGAGTCAAAAACAAATTTTGTTTTAGCTCTCCATGCTCAACGCTCAATGCTCGCCGTCATGAACAAAAAAACTATTCGCGACATTGACGTCCAAGCCAAGCGCGTCCTCGTGCGCTGTGATTTCAATGTGCCGCAGGACAAACAAGATTTACACATTACCGACGACCGCCGCATCCGCGAAGCGCTGCCGACGCTCAATTATTTGTTGGACCACGGCGCGGCGCTCGTGTTAATGTCGCATCTCGGCCGCCCAAAGGGCAAAGAAGCCAAGTATTCGCTCAAACCCGTCGCCGTGCGTTTGCAAGAATTATTGGGCCGCCCGGTGCAAATGGCGGATGACGTTATCGGCGCCGCCGTGACAGCGCAAGCTCACGCGCTGCAACCCGGCGACGTTCTGTTGTTGGAAAATGTGCGCTTTTATCCCGAAGAAGAAAAGAACGACCCCGCGTTCGCCGCGCAGCTCGCCAAGTTGGGCGATATTTACGTGAACGACGCGTTCGGTTCGGCGCACCGCGCGCACGCGTCCACGCGCGGCGTGGCGGATTATTTGCCCGCCGTTGCCGGCTTGCTGATGGAAAAGGAATTGAATTATCTCGGCGGCGCGCTCGAAAATCCCAAGCGTCCATTCAGCGCCATTCTCGGCGGCGCCAAAATCGGCGACAAGATTGGCGTGATTCAAAATCTGCTGCCGCAAGTGGACGCCATTCTCATCGGCGGCGGCATGGCAAATACGTTTGCCAAAGCGAACGGCTATGCGGTCGGCGATTCGTTGGTGGAAGAGGACAAGTTGCAGGTTGCGCGCGAAATCATGCAGCAAGGCGCGACAAAACTCATCTTGCCGACGGATTGGGTCATTGGCGATAAATTTGCGGCGGACGCCCAAGCCCGAGTCGTGGACTTGGCAAGCGTTCCCGACGGCTGGCGAATTCTCGATATTGGGCCCGCCACGCTCAAATTGTTTGAACAAAATTTGCGCGCGGCGAAAACCGTCGTTTGGAATGGGCCCATGGGCGTCTTTGAATTTCCCAAATTCGCGCAAGGCACGCTCGGCATCGCGCACACGCTGGCGAATTTGCACGACGCCATCACCGTCATTGGCGGCGGCGATTCGGCGGCGGCGGTCCAAGCCGCAGGCGTCGCCGCGCAAATGTCGCACGTCTCGACCGGCGGCGGCGCGAGTTTGGAATTTATGGAAGGGCGCATCCTGCCGGGCGTCGAGGCGTTACAAAATAAAAATTAAATCCGCTTGCTCTGTTTTGCCACAACAAAAAAACTCTGCCGCGCAGTACGGCAGAGTTTTTTATTATTCCACCACTTCCAAAATTTCGCCGGTATGCGGCGGCAGTTCGATTTGCGTTATGACATTGCCCGCCCGATTGCGATACGCGCGCGGCAGAAAAAAAGCGTGCGCGTCAGCCGTCGGATTCACCAGAACCAAGCCATTGGCAAAGCGGCGTTGGTACACGCCATTCTGTTTAAAGATGCCGCTGGTGGGCGCGCCAAGTTGAAAGGTCAATTCCGGCGCGAGCAAAGTGGGCGGCAGCGCGCCGACGACCCCGAAAAACGTATGCGCGTTGTTTGTCGCCAACCAATGCGACGCGAGCGCCAAGTGCAGCCATTGCTGGGTCACAGGCAGCGCCGCGCCGGACGCGCCAAAATCAAATGTGTTTAGAATAATTGTTTCGGGTCCCGCAAGTTTCGCCAACGTGTCCATATCCCGCAGCCATTCGCTTTCAGTCGGAAATTGGTCGAGCGGCGCGTCGGGAGCGCGCAAGAAATTTTGCAATACGATGCCATCCGCCGCGGGCGCCAGTTCGCCAAGCCGCGCGGTATCGGTGACCCACGCGCTCGCCAAGACGAGACGCGGGCGCAATGTTTCGCGCAGCGCCGCGATGTCTTGCGCCGTCACGGTGGCCGTGAACGGCAACACAATCCCATTCCATTCCGGCGCCAAAGTCGCGGCGTCGGGCGCGGCTGCGGTTTCTAAAAATAGAAATTGCGCGCTCGAACGCGCGACGGACGCGGGCGCGACGAGAATTTGCGCGCGCGCCAATATTTCTTTTGACGGCGGCGCTTGGGTCTCGGCCAGTTTTATCCAAAAACCCAACGTCCCCAACGGCGCGTTAGGCGCAAGGCGCGCGTTCGGGTCGCGCGTAGCCAGCGCGCCGGGCGTGTGTTGAATCACAAGCGTAGCGGTTGGCGCGGGCGGCGTATTGGTCGGCGTCGGCGCGGGCGTCCACGTGGCTGGATATTGTTGTAATGGATACGGCGTCGGCGTCGGCGCAGCGTAACAACCCGCCAAGCTCAACAGGATAACGCCAAACAAGATATATTTCATGTCTGGAGTGTATCCAACTTTTTTTCCTTTACAAAAAACTAACGGGCATGTAAAATTGAACGTCAAGGATTAAAACGCGTATGACCGATTTAGAATTATTGATTGCCTTGGTTCATTCGTACGCGCCGGAAATAGACGGCGAACGCATCGAGCGCGCGTACGCCGTGACGACCGCCGCGCACGCGGGGCAAATGCGTTCATCGGGCAAACCCTATGTCACGCATCCGCTCGCCACCGCGAAAATTCTCGCCGATTTGTATATGGACGGCGATACGATTGTGGCGGGGCTGCTGCACGACGTTCCCGAAGACACGGCGGTCACGCTGGAAGAATTGCGCGCGCAGTTCGGCGACGACGTAGCGAATCTCGTGGACGGCGTTACGAAACTCGCCAAATTGGATTTTGCCAAAGACCAAGTGCAAGCGGAGTCTTTACGCAAAATGTTTTTGGCGATGGTGCAAGATATTCGCGTCGTGTTGATTAAACTCGCCGACCGCCTGCACAATATGCGGACGCTCGGCGCGTTGAAACCCGAAAAGCAGATTCGCATCGCGCGCGAGACGTTGGAAATTTACGCGCCCTTGGCTAATCGTTTAGGGATTTACAATATCCGTCGCGAACTCGAAGACTTGGCTTTGAAATATCTGGAACCTGAAAAATTCGCGGAAATCGAAGAACTGTTGGCGGACGACCGCGATGACCGCAATTCGTTTATCGGCCAGGCGATTACGCAGCTGCGCGAAAACTTGAAAGCCGAAGGCATCGGCGCCGAGATTACCGGCCGCCCCAAACATATTTATTCGATTTATAAAAAGATGCGCGCCAAAGAGCGCGACTTTGAACACATTTACGATATTCGCGCGATTCGCTGTTTGGTCCAAGACAAGAATCAATGCTATGTGGTATTGGGCGTGGTCCACGCGCTCTGGACGCCGATTCCCGGCGAGTTTGACGATTACATTGCAAAACCCAAAGAGAACGCGTATCAATCTTTGCATACGGCGGTGATGGGGCCCGGCGGCAAAGCGCTCGAGGTTCAGATTCGCACGCACGAGATGCACCAAATCGCGGAATACGGCGTCGCCGCGCATTGGCGGTACAAAGAGCCGGGCGGCAAGCGCGACCCGAAATTGGAAGAGAAAATCAATTGGCTGCATCAATTGCAAGAGTGGCGCGCCGAAGTGACCTCTGCCAGCGAATATGTGGACGCGCTCAAAACGGATTTGTTCAAAGACCAGGTGTATGTCTTTACGCCCAAAGGCAAAATCATTGAACTCGCCGCTGGCGCCACGCCGATTGATTTTGCGTATCACATTCACACCGAAGTCGGCAATCGCTGTCGCGGCGCCAAAGTGAACGGCAAGCTCGTCGCGTTGGAAACCGCGCTCACGACGGGCGACCGCGTCGAAATTCTCACGACGAAAAAAGGCGGACCGTCGCGCGATTGGTTGAACCCGACGCTCGGTTTGGTACGCACCGCGCGCGCGCGCGAAAAAATTCGCCAGTATTTCAAAAAGCAAGAGCGCGAAGTGGCGCGGGCGGAAGGGCGCGCCCTCTTGGAAAAAGAGTTGCACCGCCTCGGCTTGGCGCAGAAAAATCTCGACGAAATCGCCAAACAATTCAATTACAAGAACGTGGACGAATTGGCGGAAGCGATTGGGTACGCCGACATCAGTCTCCAACAAATCGGCATCAAGTTGTTGGATTTGGGACAGCCGAAAACGACAACCGCGCTAGAGACCATTATCGAGACCAAAGCGCGCCCCAAAGCGTCGAGCGAAGTCGGTTTGGAAATCGGCGGCGTGGGCGGATTGTTGACGCGCATGGCGCAGTGCTGCAAGCCGGTGCCGGGCGAAGAAATCGTCGGCTATATTTCGCGCGGGCGCGGCATCACGGTTCATCGCCGCGATTGCAAAAATGTGATTGACCATGAAGGCACGGATGGCCGCTGGATTGCCGTAACCTGGAAAGGCGCAAAGCAAGAACAGGTGTACGCGGTAATGATCGAAGTGCGCGCGTTCGACCGCGCAGGTTTGCTGTACGATTTATCCGGCGTCGTTTCCGGCGAAAACGTCAACATGACCGCCGTCAGCAGCAAGTCGCGGCGCGACCATACCGCCATCGTCAACGCCACGCTGGAAATTAGCAACGCGAATCAATTGACGCGCATCTTGAGCAAAATCGAACGCCTGCCCAATGTGTTGGACGCGCGGCGGGTATCGAGATAAAAAAAACTTTTGTGTAAATCTGTGTAATCCGTGTCCCAAAAACTGAATTGTGATGGACTGCGTAACGTGAGTGAGTAATCTACAAAAAAAGGTCTTGACACGCGCTAACGTTAGTGAGTAAAATAACCGCACTTGATTCAAGGAGGTGCTGCATGACACGATGGTTCTGGCGCGGCATGTTGATGGCGCTGGCGGCGGCAAGCGCGTTCGGTTTGTTTGTCACCGCAATCCATGCCGAGCCGCCGATACGCGGCGCGCGCGCCGCGCACGATAATTGGCGCGACGCGCAAAACCAAACGCCTCAAACTCAAACTTCAGAGGCGGGCTATACGCTGCTCTACAGCTTTAGTTCAGACCCCAAAGACAATACGTATGTCGCGACTTTTACGCCGGATGCGAAATCCATTTATGCGTGGGCGACGGTTGTGGAACAGGGCGGCGCGGCGCAAAAGCAATTTACGGTGGACACGCAATTTATCGCGCCCGACGGTTCGCCGATAGATTCCCAATGGTACGGCAGCGATACGGGCAGCGTGACGACCTATCCCGCCGACGCCAAAAAATTTGGCGATGAAAATGTCGCGCGCAAATTTATCAATGTCGCCGGGACGCCGAACGCGCAATTGCTCGGACAATGGACGGTCAATTTCAGCGTCGGCGGCAAACTGATTGCGTCGGGCAATTTCACCTTGTCGGACGCCACCGACATTGGACAATCCGACGCGGCGGGCAGCGCCGAGCAAGCGCTCAAGGACGCGGGTTATCAAGTTTTGGAATTTACCGAAGCGACCGGCAAGAGCGGCAATCTGTTTGCCTTTGCGGTCATGCAGCCGGCGAGTCAAGACCTCTATAGCTCGCAAACGACCCAGCAAATCGTGGACGGGCTAAGCGCGCTGCGCCAGGCGTTCCCCGATTCCAAAACGCTGTACGTGTTTTTGCATTACAACGACCGCTACGAAGTCGCGTATTTCACCGGACCGGAAGCGGTGGATGCGTATGTCAAATCGGGAGATTTTGAAGCGTTCGCGCAAGAGCTGAGCTATGATGTGTGGGATATCGAAGCCGGCGCGTATTTGGGCAAAGGCGCCAAAGATTTTATCGTCAAAAATTTTGGCGCAGGCACGTATCAGAATCCGCCGAACGCGCCGCAGTCCAAAAACAGCAACACGGTCGGCTCGGTGCGCGTCGTCGTCGCCCCCTCCTCCCTGCCCGCCGACGGCGCGAGCAAAGCGATTGTTACCGTAACGGTTTATGACAAACGCAATCAACCGGTGTCCAACGCCGAAGTTGCCTTTGAGCTCAGCGGTTCGGGCGAAGGTTCGATCCGTCCGCGCGTCACCTCGACCGACGACAATGGCCAAGCCGATGCCGTTTTCACGGCGGGCAAAAAGGATGGCGCGGTAACGATTGCGGCGACGGTGGGCGGCGTGAGCGGAACGGGCGTCGTTACGATTGGTTCTGGCAGCCAAGACGCCGCAGCCGATAATGTGATTGCGTATCTCAGCGGTCAAGGATACAAAGCGCTCAAAGCGGGTTACATGGATTCGGCAAATACCGCCGCGGGCGTCGTAATTGATCTGGGCGCGTCCTACAATCTCAATCAAGTCACGGGGCCGATTATTTACGGCATGACCGCGCTGCGTATCAATTATCCTACAGCCAAAACGCTGGCGGTCATCCTCCCGTATCAGGAAAATATGCTCATCTTTCCTGCCGCCACCGGCGATTTCGACGCCATGCTCAAAGAGTTGGGCGCAGCCAAGACGGATGACGACAAAAAGGCAGCGTTTCAAAGTTTCCTGACTCTCGTCTTTGGCAAAGCGGCGTACGTGGACCGCAACGGTAAAACGATTTCGAATTTCAAAGATTTCGTCAACAAAAATTTCACCGGGCAGTAAGCTACAAATCAAAACCGATATGACGTCTTGCCCCAAGACGCCGTATCGAAAAAAAAGGAGCAAAGCATCATGGGCATTTTTCTGCAAGGCGGTTTGCCGCCCCTTCCCGGCGCGGGTCCCGATTTCGGCTCGATTGCGCTGAACATGTTATTTGCCATTCTGTGGTCTATTGTCGCGGCGATTGGTTTCGCCGTGGCGATTGCGATTGCGTTCCGCGTGCTAAACGTCTTGAC
>JAJVIA010000114.1:7206-20644 GCA_022072245.1 Anaerolineae bacterium | reverse complement strand
TCTGTGTGAGAGAGGGGCTGGCGTTACTTGGCCCAACTCATCATCCGCCCCGCTTGATAATCGTAACGGATTTCGATTTGGTCGGTGATATTTTTCAAAACTTGCTGCACGTTCGAGCCGTCGGCGTTCATGGTGAAAAATTCCCATCTGCCGTTGCGGTCCGAGAGAAACAAAATTTGTTTGCCGTCGGGCGACCACTGCGGCGCGACGGCGCTCGGATGCGCGAGCGCAAGCGGATTGTCGCGCGTGAGCAAGCGTTGATTGCCGCCGTCCATCGCGGCTTGCGCGATTTGCCATGTCGGCTGCTGTTTCACCATGTAAATAATTTGACTGCCGTCGGGCGAAACGACGGGCGACATGAGGCGCAGCGGATTGTAGGTCGGCGAAGTGATTCGCAAATCGCCAATGAACGGTTCGGGCTGCGGCGCGCCGGTGGAGGTCGTTTTCATCAAACCGATGTTGCCGTCGCTGTACACAATCGTCCCGTCGGGCGCGACGCTCGGCGTAATCGCGCTTTCGGATGTCCGCACATCGTGATACGCGCCATCCGCCACGTTCACCGCGCCGAGCCGCCATTCCACCGTTTCGGGTAACGTAAAACAACGGTTGCCAAAACAGCGTTCGCCGCCGCCTTTGGTTGCGCCTTGATAGCCGAAAATGATTTCGGAATCGTCCGCGCTCCAAATCGGCGCGCGCGGCTCGTTGGTTTGATAGAGCAAGCGTTCGTCCGACCCGTCGGCGTTAATGACATAAATGCCCGGCACGGGTCCCTGGCGCGCAAAGGTCAACTGGGTCCCCGCGTGATTCCATTGCGGATCCATGCCGAATGTGATGCGCTGCAAATTTGTTCCGTCGCCGTTTGCGATGTAAATATCGCCGCCCGTCGCGTCGGTGAACGCGAGTTTGCCCGCGATGCCTTGCCCGCGCGGCGTCGGCGTCATTAACGGGTCAATATTTGGCGTCGCGGTGGGCGCGGGAAGCGTTGTAACGCTGTCGCCTTGCACCGTTACGCGCACATCCATCGGCGCGCCCGTATCGTTATACGCGACGACGTAATACGTTCCCGCTTGATTAAAAGAACCGAACCAGCCCAAAGTGTGCTGACGCTGTGGACTGCCCATGCCGAGCGCGTGGAGCGCGCCGCCGTCGCGCCACGCGTCCACTTGTTGCGGCGTGTACACCGCCAAACGCAAACCGTCGGCGGAGGCGGCGTCGAGAAACGCGGTTGCGTCCGCTTTTTTGCCGCCGACTTGAAAACGGAACCACTGCGCTGCATTGGGCGCGAGCGTTACGCTTTGACCGTACGGCAGCAGCGCGTTATCGGGTCCCGCGCCATTTTGCGCCAGCGCCGCAAGGGCAGTGGCGAAAAAAAGCGCGGCGCACAAACTCACGCCTAAAATTTTTTTCAACATACAAATTCCTGTGCGTTATGGTTGCGCTTCATTCAGCGGTCGCTGCAACTGAATGGCGCTGGCGGTGGGCGTATCGCCGTTCTCTTGGCTAAACACCGTCACGCGGTCGCCGGGCTGCAAATCGGACAGCGCGCCTTGCGCGGTTTTGCTGATGAGCGTTTGGTCGTTCACTTTGATTGTCACCACGCTGTTGGCGGTACTGATTTCCACCGTATCGCCGTTCACAGTTTTGATTTGACCGCGCGCCACACAATCGCCGAGCTGCGCCACATTCAAACCGCCGAATTGACCGCCGCCGAATTGACCGCCGCCGCGTTGAAAATTGCCGCCTTGATTTTGTCCGTTGTTCTCATCCGGGTTTCCATTTGGCGCGCCGCCTGGCGCGTTTTGATTTTGAAAATTACGCGTCGGAAAACCGCAGGGTCCCGCCGCGACATTTTGCGCGTTCCCGCCCGGCGCGTTGCCGTCGAATGTATTTTGTACGGCGCGCTGCCGAATAAAATTTGCCGTCGCGTTTTGCGCTTGCGTTTGCGCGTAGGTCATGCCGCCAAAAAATCCTGCGCCCGCCGCGACGAGCGCCAAGACAATGGCGCCGCCAATGATAATGGGTAATTTCATATTATTCTTCCTTTAACCCGGACAGATTTTCGTCGAGACCTGAATGCGTGCGCTGATTCCAATTTCACTGCTCAACTACCAGAGACGAAAATCTGTCGGGGCCATCGCACGCACTCTATTCGTAACGTAACGCTTCTATCGGGCGCAGCGCGCTCGCGCGCGCCGCCGGATAAATTCCAAAAAAGAGCCCGACTGCCACCGAAAAAATTACCGCGAGCAAAACTGCCGTCAGGTCCACCACCGGCGTCACGGCGGTATTGCCAAAACGGAACGAACCCATCAACGCTGAAATGCCCCAGCCCAACAAAATTCCGATGATGCCGCCCAGAACGCTCAGCACAGTGGCTTCGGTCAAAAATTGCAAAAGAATGTCGCGCCGTTTCGCGCCGACAGCTTTGCGGATGCCGATTTCGCGCGTGCGTTCCGTAACGCTGACGAGCATGATATTCATAATGCCGATGCCGCCGACAATGAGCGAAATCGCCGCCACGCCGCCGAGAAACAGCGTCAACGTATCTGTCACCGCCGTCGCCGCGCTCAAAACATCTTCTTGACTCTGCACCGTAAAATCATCTTCGACCACGCGATGCCGTTCGCGCAAAATTTCGCCGACCTGCTGCGTGATGGCGTCGCTCTGGGACAAATCCGCAATCTTGAGATTTATGACATTGATATTGCTGCTGCCGCGAAAACGACCCGCATTGGCGAGACGCGTTTGCGCGGTCGTGAGCGGCACAATCACTTGCGTATCTTGACTGAGAAAACCGGTGCCGCCCTTGCTCTCCATCACGCACTGCACGCGAAACGGCACATTGTTGATGCGAATGGATTGCCCAAGCGGGTCGCTGTCGGGAAACAGTTGCGCCGCAACGCTGCTGCCGAGACATGCCACCGTCGAACGCGCGCTCACGTTGCTGTCATTGATAAATTCGCCCGCCGCCGGCGCAAAATCGCGCACCGTTTGAAATGCGGGCGTCGTGCCGACGAGCCGCGCATTGGTATTGTTGCCGCCCGCGACCATTTGCGCGAACGAATCAATTTCGGGCGCGACGCCGACAATGCCGGGGACTTGGTCGAGCGCTTGGGCGTCTTCCAACGTCAATGTGCCGGCGCTGCCTTCTTGGCCGCGCACGCCGCCTTCATTGGACGAACCGGGCCGCACGTACAACAGATTCGTTCCGACGCTTTGGATTTGACTGGTAATCGCTTCTTGCGCGCCGCGCCCGATGCTGACCAGCGCAATCACCGCGCCGACGCCGATAATGACGCCGAGCATCGTCAAGCCGGAACGCAATTTGTTGGCGCTCAAATTTTGCAGCGCGATGCGAAAAGATTCAAAAATGTTCATGCTTGAGGTTACACGACACGGGACGCAGGCGGCGGCTTCAAAAACGCGAGACCTTGCATCCAGCCGCTGCGTCTGTTATTTCGAACTTGCCACTTGGCCGTCCTTGACGTGAATGATGCGCTGCGCGTTCGCCGCGACATCCGGGTCGTGCGTCACCAAAATTACGGTCATGCCTTGCTCGCGATTGAGGCGTTTAAAGATATTCATAATCTCTTCGCCCGCGACGGAATCGAGATTGCCCGTCGGTTCGTCGGCGAGAATAATCGCCGGATTGTTCACCAGCGCCCGCGCAATCGCCACGCGCTGTTGCTGCCCGCCCGATAATTCGTTCGGGCGATGATGAACGCGTTCGCCCAAACCCACTTGCGTCAACGCTTCGAGCGCGCGTTTGCGGCGGTCGGGCGCGCCCGCATACACCATCGGCAATTCCACTTGCGCCAGCGCCGCCGTGCGCGGCAATAGATTGAACGATTGAAAAACGAAACCGATTTTTTTGTTGCGAATCTCGGCGAGTTGGTCGTCGTCCAATTTATGAACGTCCACGCCGTCGAGCCGATATATTCCGGCGGTCGGTTGGTCGAGGCAGCCGATGATATTCATCAGCGTAGATTTGCCCGAACCCGATGGTCCCATGATGGCGACCATTTCGCCTTTTTCGATTTGCAAAGACACGCCGCGCAGCGCCGCGACTTGGGTTTCACCCATCTGATAAATTTTTTGGATGTTTTCGATGTCAATGACCGCCATTAGCGTCCTCCGGGCGGTGGCCCGCCGAAAATAAAACCGCCGCCGCCGCCGCCGAAATTTCCTTGTCCGCTATTTGCGGTCGTCGCGTTCAACACGACCGTATCGCCTTCTTGCAAATTAATCGCGGAACCGTCGCTCGCCGTGGCGCCGGTGATTTCGGTGTACTGGGCGTTGGTCAAACCGGTTGTAATTATCACCGGAATTTCGCGACCTTCAAACAAGAGCGTCATAATTTTTCGATTGCCCTGCGAACGAATCGCGCGGTTCGGCGCGCGCAGCGCGTTGGGTTGGTCCGCCGTGACGACTTCTGCCGCCGCGCTCATGCCGGGCAAAATTGCCGGGTCGGGTTTTTCCACGCCGACGATGACGGTGTAATTGACGACGCCTTGCGATGAGGCGCCAACCGGCGAAACGGACAACACTTGGCCGGGGTACGTGCGGCCGTCCAAGGCGTCAAAGGTTAGTTTCACCGTTTGCCCGGGTTTGACTTGGGCAATGTCCACTTCGGACAGCGCGAGCTGTAATTGCAGTTTGTCGAGATTGGACAGCACAATGGCGTTTGTGCCGGAAGCGGGAATTTGGCCCGCCACGAGATTGACCGCCGCGATGGTGCCGTCAAAGGGCGCGACAATTTTGGCGCTGTCGAGATTGCGTTTGGCGGTTTCAAAATTGGCTTGGGCGGATTGCAGCGTCGCGTTGGCTTGGGCGAGCGCTTGCGCGGTCGCGCCCGCTTGAACGTCCGCTAAATTCTTTTTGGCGCTAACCCAACTCTGCTGCGCGGAATCAACCGCCGCTTGCGCGGACGCGAGCGCGTCCGCCGTCGCGCCTTTGGTGAGCGTGTCAAGATTTGTGCGCGCGCTGGCGAGCGACGCTTCGGCGGATTTCAAAGCATTGTCGCTCATTTGCGCCGTTTGCAACGCGTAATTCGCTTTGGCGGTTTCGTAATCAATCGTCGCGGTTTGCAAAGTTTGCGCGGCGGACGAGCTGGTCGCGTCTTCGCGCCACGCGACGGCGTTGTATGCCGCTTGCGCGGCTTGGAGCGCCACTTCGGCTTTGGTGACGGCGGCGCGATTGACCAGCGTTTGTTGGTCGCGCAGTTTGCTTTGCGCGAGCGCGGATTCGTACGCCGCTTGCGCGGCGGCGACTTGGGCGCGCGCCGTCTGCAAGGCGAGCGCGGTCGGCGGCGCTTTTAATGCTTCTAATTTTGCGACGGCGGCATTATAATTTTCTTGCGCCGCGTCGGCTTGCGCTTGGGCAATTGCGATTTCGTCCGCCGTCGGCGGCGCTTTGATTTCGTCGTACGACGCTTGCGCGCTGGCGAGATTCGCTTGCGCGGTTTCAAATGTTTCTTGCAGCGCCGTCGCATCCACTGTGGCGAGCGTATCGCCTTTTTTAACCTTGTCGCCCACCTGAACGTTCACTTGGGTCACCGGCACATTGCTCGCGCCAAAATTTAAATTTGTTTGCTGCGGCGCGTAAATGTTGCCGCCGCCGCTGACCGTGGCGGCGAGGTCGCCGCGCGAAAGGGTCGCGGTTTGACGCGCGGTCGCCGCCGCGCGCGCGGCGGTTTGCTGTTGTTGGTAAAAATAAAATGCGCCGGCGCCGAGCAGCGCGACCAGCGCCACAATTCCGATAATGAGATTCCGTTTCGACATCGAGAGCTCCTTGAACAGGTACGCCAAATTTTAATTTTGTCGTACCGCGCCCACATTTTCGTTCGGCGTGGGCGCGCGGGTCGCACAGCTTTAACTTTTTGAAAATAGACCGTGCCTTGACATTCTTGATTCTAGGCGCAAATTGTTCAAAAGTTGTTTAGGCAAGTTTAAGATTTGGTGAGTAGCGCGCGCCTTAACAACTTTTGAATATATTTCTGTTATGTTTCAGATACGTTAGAATAAAAAAAATGTCGCAAACAATTTTGGTCGTGGACGACAAAGCCAATCTGCGCCTCATGCTCAAGGATTATCTGAGCGCGCAAGGGTATCGCGTTGTGACTGCCGAGAATGGACAGGACGCGTTGTTTGTGTCGCGCTATGAAAAACCCGACCTCGTACTGCTCGACGTGATGATGCCCAAAATGGACGGCTGGACGTTCATGCCGGCGTTTCGCCGCGAGTCGAATGTGCCGGTGATTATCTTGACGGCAAAGGTCGAAGAGACGGACAAGGTGTTGGGTTTGGAATTGGGCGCGGACGATTACGTAACCAAACCGTTCAGTATGCGCGAATTGTTGGCGCGCGTGCGCGCGCAATTGCGGCGCGCGGCGAGCGCGCCCGCCGCCAGCGCCCAAGTGCGCGTGGGCGAAATTTTGTTGGACAAGGAAACGCGCCAAGTGCGCGTCGGCGAACGCGCGGTCGTTTTGACGCCGACCGAATTTGAATTGCTCGCGACGTTAATGACGGCGCCGGGACGCGTCTACACGCGCGCGGAATTGCTGGACGTGATTGGCGCGGCGGCGATGGCGGAACGCACGATGGATGTGCATGTCCGCAATTTGCGCGCGAAAATTGAAACGGACCCCGCCGCGCCGCGTTACATCGAAACGGTGTTTAGCGTGGGCTATCGCTTGAATCCGTTGGCGGCAGAGCCGGAGGAATGACGTGCGCCGTTCTTTGATGTTGAAATTGATTGCGGCGTTTCTCGGCGTCAGTCTGGTCGCCATCGCGCTCGTGGCGTTGATTGGCTATTTGAGCGCGTTGAACGAATTCAATCGTTTTATTTCGCAAGAGGCGGAAACAAATTTTGTCGTCTTTGTTTCGGATTACTATCTCGCGCACGGCAATTTGAACGGCATCGAAGACGCGCTGCGCGCGCGTTTTCAAGAACACGACGACGGCAATCCGGGGCCGCCGCGTCTCGCGCCGTTTGGTTTGGCGGACGCGAACGGTATGATTGTATTGCGCGGCGACGGTTATACGCTCGGCGCGCGCGCATCCGACGCGATGTTGGCGGACGGCACGCCTATTTTGGTGAACGAACAATTTGTCGGCGTGGTTCTGCCGCTGCGCGGTCCTTCGCCGCGCACGCGGATTCAACAGCAATATCTCGAACGCACCGGCGCGACATTGGCGTTGGCATCGGGCGGCGCGGCGCTGTTTGCGATTGTGTTGGGCGCGTTGTTGGCGCGTACAATTGTGCGCCCGGTGCGCGCCTTGACGGACGCGGCGCAGCGCATGGCGAAAGGCGAATTGGGGCAAACCGTGCGCGTGCAATCGCGCGATGAAGTGGGCGCATTGGCGAACGCGTTCAATCAGATGAGCGGCGATTTGCAGCGCGCCGACCAAACGCGGCGGCAAATGACCGCCGACATTGCGCACGAGTTACGCAATCCGTTGACGGTGATTGGCGGTTATCTCGACGCGATGCGGACGGGCGATCTAGAGCCGACGCCAACGCGTTTGGAAGCGGTCTATGCCGAGATTCAACATCTCGAAAAAATCGTCGAAGATTTGCGAACTTTATCGTTGGCGGAAGCGGGCGTTTTGGCGTTGAATCGGCAGCCGCTCGCGGCGCAGGAATGGTTGACGCGCGTCGCCGCGCGGTATGCGCCGCAAGCGGCGCTGCGTCACATTGCATTGCGCGTCGAACCGACGGCGGAACCATTGACGGTGGACGTGGACGAAATGCGGATGACCCAAGTGTTGGACAATCTCATCGGCAACGCGTTACAACACACGATGGACGGCGGCGCGATTGTTTTGCGCGTGCGCGCGGAAAATAACGCCGCGCGTTTTTCGGTCGCGGATTCGGGCGCAGGCATTGCGCCGCAAGATTTGTCGCGCGTCTTTGAGCGTTTTTATCGCGGCGACAAGGCGCGTTCGACCGAACAGGATTCATCGGGGTTGGGTCTCGCAATCGCCCAAGCGCTGGTCAATGCGCACGGCGGCAAAATTTGGGCGGAAAGCGAATTGGGCAAGGGCGCGACGTTTTACATTGAATTGCCGTTGGCATAGCGGAGGAATTTTTTATGCAAATCAAAATCGGCATTGTCGGCGCGAGTTTCGGCGCGGAATTTATCCCGTTGTTTCGCGCGCATCCGAACGTGCGCGCCGTGTGCATCGCGGATTTGCTGCCCGAACGATTGCAATACGCGCAAGATTTGTACGGCGCGCTGGAAACGTACGCGTCGCTGGATGCGATGTTGAAAACGGATGTGGACGCGGTGTGTATTTTTACGCAGCGTTGGTCGCACGCGCCGCTCGCGCTGCAATGTTTGCGCGCCGGCAAACATGTTTATTCGGCGGTGCCGATGGCGATTTCGCTTCAAGAAATCAGCGCGCTGCTCGAAGCGGTCAAACAGACGGGGCAAATGTACATGCTCGGCGAGACAAGTTACTATGCGCCCACCGCGCTCTATTGTCGCGAAAAATTTGCGCGCGGCGAATTCGGCCATTTGGTGTATGGCGAAGCGGAATACTTGCACGATATGGCGCACGGTTTTTACGAAGCGTACTTGTGGGCGAACGGCGACGCGTGGAAATCGTTTGCGAGTTTTCCGCCCATGTGGTATGCCACGCACAGCGTGAGCATGATTGTTTCGACGACGAACGAACGTTTGACGCGCGTTTCGGCGTTGGGTTATCGTGACCGCGCCGCCGACGGCATATTTGAGCGCGCGGTGAGTAAATGGGGCAATGAATTTAGCAACGAGACGGCGTTATTTCGCACATCGGGCGGCGGCAGCGCGCGCATCAATGAATTTCGCCGCGTGGGGTGGAGCGAATCGCCGCGCTGCGCGGCGGTGCGATTGAGTTTGTACGGCGTCGCCGCGAGTTTTGAAGAGCAGGGCAATTCCAAAATTTGGTGTCGGCACGATGTCGAAGAAATTCTCGATGTGACGGAGCAACTCGTGTGCGCGCCGATTCCGATTGACGCCATTGACGACGCGCCGCGCGCAGCGGAAACGGGACGCGGCGTACATCTCGGCTTGGCGCCGATTCATCCGCGCGAACGTTTGCCGCAAGCGTTCGCAGGGCTGCGTAATGGCCATGAAGGTTCGCATCAATTTCTCGTGGATGATTTTGTGCGCGCGTGCGTGACGATGCGGCTGCCGCCCAATCATGCCTGGCAAGCTGCGCGTTACAATGCGCCCGGCATTGTGGCGCACGAATCGGCGCTGCGCGATGGCGAATCGTTGGCGATTCCCGATTTTGGCGACGCGCCGTAAATCGCGCTACATCGGCTCTTTCGCCATCGCTTGGGTGACGCGACGCAGATTGAGCCAGGGCTGGATGCGGGGCCGCTGCGCGGTCGTTTGCATCAGCGCGCCCAAGTCCGCCAAATTGGTGTACTGAATTTTGCCTTCCCACCGTCCGATGCAGCCAATGTCCGTTTCGTGTTTTTGAATTTGTTCAATCAAATGATCCAGCGCTTGCGCCGCGAGCCGCGTCGCTTGGATGCGGTCAAACGGCGAGGGCCGTCCGCCTTGCTGCGTGTTGCCAAAAATCATACGCCGCACCAAAAGTTCTCCGCCCCCTTCGCGTTCAAATAGCGTCGCGATAAAGTCCGTCGTATAGTACGGGTCTGCGCGTTCGCTCCGCACAATCAAGCCGACGCGTTTGCCGCGCCGAAAACCTTTCACCAGCATATCCACGTCGTGCCGCAAATCGTCGAGCGTGATGCCTTCTTCGGGAATGTACACGCGTTCGGCGCCCGTCGCCAAGCCCGCCATCAACGCGAGATAACCGCAATCATAGCCCATCACTTCGGCGACAAAACAGCGCCGCGCGGCGAGCGCCGCTTCTTTGAGTTTGTCCAAATCCGTTTGAATCGTATTGAGCGCGGTATCGGCGCCGATGGTTACTTCGGTACCGGGCAAATCATTATTGATGCTCGCGGGCAAACATATTACGGGGAGATTGAATTCGGGAAACTGCGCGCGGCGTTCGCGCAGCGCATGGGCAAATTGATACCCCATCCAGCCGCCGATAATCAAAATGCCGTCGAGGCGCTGCGCGCGGATTTGTTCGGCAATGGCGGCATAGTCTTGCGGTTGCAGCGCGCGGCGATTCGCGCCCAATTCCGCGCCGCCGCGCGCGACCCAGCCGTGTACGTCCATCCACCGAATTTCAGAAATTTGACCGCGCGCGAAACCGCTGAGTCCATCGCGCGCGGCGAGCATGGTGTGTCCCTTGTCCAAACCCAAACGCACAGCCGCGCGGACTGCCGTGTTCATGCCCGGCGCGGGTCCGTCCGCGTGCAGCGTCAAAATTCGCAATTGGCGCTGTCCCGCTTGCGGCGGACGCGGCTGCGCGCGCATCAGCGTATGCAAAATGCGGTACGCTTCCACAAAACCGCGCCCGCGCATTTCCATCGCTTCGGCATATCGCTGCTCTTGAATGAGCGTGGCGACGCGATGCGTTTTATGCACATTCTCCATCAGCGGCGAAATGCTAATCTGATTGTTCCGCATCCCGATTAGCTGCGGTTCATCTGCTGGTTTGCTGTGCAGCAATTGGCGCACGGCGGCGTAACCGAGCAGCGTCGGCATCACGCGGTCAAACGCGCTCGGCGCGCCGCCGCGCTGCACGTGGCCCAAAATGGTTACGCGCACATCTTCGCGCAAACGTTCCGCTAAAACTTTACGCACATAATCGCTGGTGATGAGTTTGCCCGAACGGTCAATCGCGCCTTCGGCGATAATGACAATGGAATGACGGCGTCCGGTTTGACGGCCCGCGTGCATCACCCGGCACATGTTTTCTTCCCAATCCTGTTCGGGCGGATTTTCGGGAATCAACACCCAATTCGCGCCTGTCGCCAAGCCCGCCATCAACGCGAGATAACCGCAGTGGCGGCCCATCACTTCGACGACAAAGGTGCGTTGATGACTTGTGGCGGTCGAGGCGATCGCGTCCACCGCTTCGACGATGCGATGCAGCGCCGTGTCCGCGCCGATGGTCATGTCGGTGCCGAACATATCATTGTCAATCGAACCGACCATGCCGACGATGGCGAGATGCGGATGCGCGTCGGCTTGGGCTTGGGTCAATTGGCTTTCTTGGACCAATTCATGCAGCAGGTCGCGCCATTCTTGGCGAAATAAATTCGCGCCGGTGAGCGAACCGTCGCCGCCAATAATGACCAGCCCTTCGATGCCGTGACGAATCAGATTGAGCGCGGCTTGGCGCCGTCCGGCTCGCGTATAAAAATCGGATGAACGCGCGGAACCGATAAAGGTGCCGCCTTGCTGCATGATGCCGCTGACGCTATGCCATGCCATGCGTTCGATATACGCGCCGCCTTGGACGATGCCTTGATACCCTTCGTAGATGGCAAAAACCTGCAAGCCCGCGCCAATGCCCGCGCGGACCACGCCGCGCAGCGCCGCGTTCATGCCTTGCGAATCGCCGCCGCTGGTGAGGACCCCGATGCGCGAAATGTAACGCTGCGCCGGTTCGAGGTGCATTGCTTCGGGAAAGGTTGGAATAGGACTGGACATTTTGGAGGCGCGCTAGCGCGTTTCGGTCACTTTGCGGAGACCGCGCGGATGGTCCACATCGTAATCGCGCGCGTTCGCCAAGTGCATCGCAAACAATTGGCCTGGCACAATCGTTGTAAGCGGCGAAAGCCATTCGGGAACGTGAACGGGGAGGCGTAGGGGCGTGCGCGCCAACGCGACCAAATCGTCCGCGTCGCTCAACACAATCACTTCGGCGCCGCGCGCTTGGAGGGTGTGAATGAAACCGCGCATTTCCTCGCGCATCAAACCGGAAGGCGCGACGACGATGGTGGGGAACGCCTCTTCGACCAACGCGACGGGCCCGTGCATAAAATCCGCGCTGCTGTACGGTTCCGCCAACACATACGTCAATTCTTTGATTTTGAGCGCCATCTCGAACGCGGTGGCGTAATTGTACCCGCGTCCGATGACGACGCAGACGCGCATATAGCGATAGCGTTCCGCCGCGCGCGCGATGGCGTCATTCATTTCCAAAAGGCGCGTCATGTGCGCGGGAACTTGGTCCAACGCGTCAAACATTGTCGCGTTGTCGGCGAGCGCGGCGCTCAACAGCGCCAAAGCCATTAGCTGCGTGGTGTAGGTTTTGGTGGCGGCGACGGATTTTTCCGCGCCCGCGTGCAAGGGAATTACGTACTGCGCGGCTTGCGCGAGCGGCGACGCGGGTTCGTTCGTCAGCGCGAGCGTGACCGCGCCCTGTTGACTGGCGGCGGCAAGCACCGACACAATGTCAGGACTCGCGCCGCTCTGACTGATGCCAATGACGAGCGCGTCGTGAAATATCGGCGGCTGTTTGTAAATGCTGTACAAACTGGGCGTCGCCAAACCGACGGGCAGCCGATTGATGGCGCCGAGCAGGTATTGCGCGTAACGGCCCGCATTGTCGCTGGTGCCGCGCGCCGCGATAAAAACATTGGTGATATGTTTTTGTTTCAACGTCGCGCCGATGCGTTGAATGTTTGCGCGTTCGACGCGCAGCAGATTTTCCAGCACGGCGGGCTGGGAATGAATTTCTTGATAGAGGTGGGATTGGGTCAGCATCGTTTTCTCGACGGTAAAATTTGGAACTGGTTTGGATTCTACGCTAGTTCTTTGCCATTATGAAATTGCAGCGTGGGAAAGCGTAGAAAGGCGTTCGCAAGCGAACTTTACTTGATAACGCCGCATTAGCGCGCGCCGTTCCTGCGCGAAGGTGGACTCGATCATCAATTTGGAATGACGATTTCATGTTAAGATAGCGGCATGGAAAAATGCAGCGCGATTATTTTGGCGGGCGGCGCAAGCACGCGCATGGGGACGGACAAGGCATTTTTGGAATTGGACGGCGTGCCGTTGATTGCGCGTGTGTTGGAACGGACGCGCGCGTTAGCCGACGAGGTGGTGATTTCGGCGAATGACGCGGCGCGTTTTGCGGCGTTGGATGTGCGCGTCGTGCCGGATGTAATTCCGGGCGCGGGACCGTTGGCGGGCATTTGCGCGGGCTTGGAAGCGGTCGCGCACGAGAGCGCAATTGTGGTCGCGTGCGACATGCCCTTGTTGAATGTGGCGTTGCTGGATTATATGCGCGCGTTCGCGCGCGACTATGATGTTATTTTGCCGCAGACCGCCGAACCCGCGCGCGCCGCGGCGAATCAACATGACGCGCGCCGCGCCAAAGATTTGGCGCTGCATCCGTTACACGCCATTTACGCCAAACGTTGTATCGCGCCGATGCGCGACGCGTTGGCGCGCGGCGAACGCCGCATGATTTCGTTTCACGACGCGGTGCGCGTGCGCGTGATTACGCCGCAAGAGGTCGCGCAGTTTGACCCGCACGGTTATTCGTTGTGGAATGTCAACACGCCGGAAAAATGG
>JAJVIA010000114.1:0-7106 GCA_022072245.1 Anaerolineae bacterium | reverse complement strand
GCAATCAAAGACGCCGCCAAAATTCCCATTTTCGCGTCTCGGATGAGTTCGGCGGATTGGAACGCCAATTCGGCGATAAAGAGCGACATGGTAAAACCCATGCCGCACAGCCAACTGACGCCGTAAATTTGTTTCCATGTCACCTTGGGCGGCAGCGGCGCGCGTCCAAATTTGTATGCGCCCCACGTAAAGAGCGTGACGCCGATTTGTTTGCCAATGACCAGACCGAAAATAATGCCCAGGGTCGTCGGATTCGAAAACGCATTGAGCGCCTCTTGGTCAAAATGAATTCCCGCGTTGAACAGGGCGAACAAGGGTAGGACAATCCACACCAGCAGCGGATGAAGATATTCTTCGATAGTTAGACCGACGGGCCGCAGCGCGCCGGCGACCGCATACAATTCGTTAATCGTTTCCATTTGCGCGCGGTCACGCACCATCGTATCGTGACCGAGTTCTTGTTGTTCCAAGTCATTCAGTTTTTCGCGGCCGACGCGAATGAGTTCGCGCGGATTGGCGCGGGTGCGAACGGGGATGGTCAGAGCGATGAGAACCCCGGCGACGGTGGCATGGACGCCGGACGCCAACATCGCCAACCAGACGCCCAACGCGAGCAAGAGATAGACTTCGACGCGGCGCACTTGGAGTTTATTGGCGACGCCAATGAGCGCGAGCAGGATGGCGGCGATGCCAAGACTGAGGAGATTCAAGTCGGACGTATAAAACAGCGCAATCACCAGCACCGCGCCGAGATCGTCCGCAATGGCGAGCGCGGTCAGAAAAATTTTGAGACCGGTCGGCGCTCGGCTGCCCAACAGCGCGAGAATGCCGAGCGCAAATGCAATGTCGGTTGCCATCGGGATGCCCCAGCCGCTTTCGGCAGGCGTTCCCGCGTTGAACAATAAATAAATCGCGGCGGGGAAAATCATGCCGCCGAGCGCCGCCAAGACCGGCAGTAACGCTTTGCTGGGCGAGGATAGTTCGCCGACCGCCACTTCGCGCTTGATTTCCAAACCGACGACGAGAAAAAATAACGCCATCAAACCGTCGTTGATAATTTGATGCAGCGACAGCGAATACACCGACGCGCCGACGGCAAAGCCGATTGTAGCGTGGAGGAGATTTTCATACAGCTCTGCCCACTGCGAATTTGCCCACAGCAGCGCGAGGGCGGTGGCAATCAAAAGCAAGACGCTGCCAATGGCTTCGGAATGAGCAAAGTTTTCAAAGAGGCGCGCCACGTTTTGCGGCGCGCGTTTCAACTCTAGGGTTTTCTTTTTGGGCATGGGGTTACATTATAACGCACGTTTGGCGGTGGCGCGACCCAAGTAAGACTCCAAATGTTTTCTGCGATGTATTCCATCGCCAAACGCTTGGGGCCTTGGAACCGACGCGCTTTGCAAAATGAGGATAATCGCCGCCGAGAGCGATTGGTTTGGCAAAGCGCGGAAAATTTAGGTGGGCTGTGTGGATTTTGCGCGCGCCAGCGTGAGGGCGTCGCCCAATTCGGCGTCGTCAACGCGATACGGCGCGAGCGCCAAGTTGGCGCGCGTTGCGGCGGGCGCGGCGGCGAGTTTGCGCGCGGTAATGTCAAACAACGCGCCTTGCAGCAAAGGCGGCTTGCCATTTTGACGCGATAGCGCGCGCACGGTATCGCATACCCAGACCAAACTGCCGTCGCGCGCATACATGCGATATTCCAATTGCAGCGCGCCGTCCGTCGCGCGCAAATGTTTGAGCGCCTCCAGCACGCGGGCGCGGTCGTCGGGATGCAGACATTCGTACCACAAGCCGCCGTTCGCGAGCCATTCTTGCGGAGAATAACCGAGCAGCGCGTTGATTTCGGCATTGACAAAGAGCGCGCTGTTGTGTCGTTCGGCGGTGGCGCGATAAATGACCGCCGGAATTTGTTCGACCAGCAGACGATATTTTTCTTTGGCGTCGCGCAGCGCCTTGTCATACGCTTCGCGCGTTTCGACCATCGCGTTAAACTGCGCCGCCAATTGTCCGATTTCCGAACTGTCGTTTGCCGTGACGTGCGCGGTCAAATCGCCGCGCGCAACCGCGTTCATCGCTTGGCTCAATGTGTCGAGGGGATGTTGGATTTGACGTTTATAGCCATACAGCGCCAACGCAACGAGCAAGCCCGCGCCGAGCAGCCACACGCCCAAGCCGAGAGCCAAAGCGTATGATTCGGGCGCGAACAAATACGCGACCAAAGGAACGAGCGATAACCCCAGCGCGAGCGCGAGGAAAATAATGAGCGAGTGAAAAAGGAATCCGCGTTTCATGATTGTGCGCGCGGCGCGCGTCATTCCGCGCCTGCATCTGTACATCATAAATTCATTTCGTCCGCGCGCTGATTACAATTTGACCACAAATTTTGGGCGCGTGGCTTAGTGAGAGGCGCCGAGATTTTGGGCATACGGGTAAAAGCGTTTATAAATCACGCTAACCAGCGCCTTACCCCAAAATGTGACGCGCCGCAGTTTGACTGGGCGCGGACAAATTACAAAATTTATCCTACGTTATTCGCTCACATTTTGGCGTGGATGCAGGGGGGAATGGAATCATTCGAATTTTCGACGCAATTAGGAGGAATATGAAATTGTTTCAATGGTTAAAGCAAGCTTGTACGCCGCTTCCGACGATGCAAATTGTTGGCGCGCAAGCCGAAAATATGCGCGGCGCGCGGCAGCAAAATCCGTTTGTCTGGGCAAGTTCAGACCCGGAGCGCACCGTGCGCGCGGGACGGCGGCGACCGTCCGGCGGTTCGACCGAGCCGCGTGAGCGCGCCGATACGCCGGAACGCGAATCTTCTGGCGGTGGCGGCGGCGGCGGCGGCGGTGGCGGCGGAGGTAATTTGCCGCCTTCGTTTGGCGGCGGCGGTTTGCCATCCAACATCAATCCGTGGATTTTAATCGTCGGCGCGATTTTGCTGATTTGTTTTCTCGTCGTATTCGGCGGCGGCAGTTTGTTGAACACGAGCCAAGAATCCAGCGCGCCGCCGGACGCTCCAACGCAAATCGTCGCGCAAGGACCTACGGCAATTCCGCCGACGCGCGCGCCGACGCGCGTGCCTGCCACGCGCGTCCCCGGCGCTCCCGACCAAAAATGGTTGGTCATGTTGTATGCCGACGCCGACGACAAAATTTTGGAACAGGATATTTATTTTGATTTGAACGAAGCCGAGTTGGTCGGCTCGACGGACAATGTGCAATTGGTCGCGCAAGTGGACCGTTTCAAAGGCGCGTTTTTGGGCGACGGCAATTGGACCGGCGCGCGGCGTTATCTATTAAAGCAGGACAATGATTTGCGCCGCATCCAATCGGAACTGGTGCAAGATTTGGGCGAAGTTAATATGGCGGACAGTCGGACGCTGATTGATTTCGTGACGTGGGCGGTCAAGGAATATCCGGCGGACAAGTATGTGTTGATTCTTTCCGACCACGGCATGGGTTGGCCCGGCGGTTGGAGCGACAGCGATTCCAAAGCCCCGGCGACGAGCGACACGCCGCTCGCGCGCGCGCTGGGCGGCGCGATTTTTTTGAACGAGTTGGACGACGCGCTCACAACCATTCGCCAAGAAACCGGCATTGATAAATTCGAGTTGATTGGCATGGACGCATGCTTGATGAGTCATCTCGAAGTCTTTGCCGCGCTCGCGCCTCATGCGCGTTTCGCGGTGGCTTCGCAAGAAACAGAGCCCGCCGTCGGTTGGGCGTATTCGAGTTTTCTCGCCGCGCTGAATCAAAATCCAAATATGGACGGCGGCGAACTCGGACGCGCGATTGTGGATAGTTACATCGCCGACGACCAGCGCATTCTCAATGACGAAGCGCGCGGCGAAATGATGTCGGCGGGGCGCGGCTTTTTTGGCGGTCCGCCATCGGCGCGTCAGGTCGCGCAGGAAATGAGCGAATCTATCACGCTCACCGCCGCCGACCTTTCGCAAATTCCAAATGTGATGCAAGCGGTGAATCAACTCGCGGGCGCGCTGCAAGGAGTGGATCAAGCGCCCGTCGCCGCCGCGCGCCGTTACGCCGCATCCTACACCAGCATTTTTGGAAGCGACGTGCCGCCGTCGTACATTGATTTGGAAAATTTCAGCGCGCTGCTCACGCAGAAAATCAAAAATGGCGCGGTGACGCAAGCGGCGCAAGCGGTGCAGGCAGCGGTGAGCCAAGCGGTCTTGCGCGAAAAACATGGCGCCGAGAAAAATGGTTCCAACGGCATTTCGATTTATTTTCCGAATGCGGAATTGTATCGTTTGCCCGAAGCGGGCCCGCGCTCGTACACCGTGATTAGCGAGCGATTCGCGCAAGAATCGGTGTGGGATGATTTTCTCGCGTTCCATTACACCGGACGGCCGTTCGACGCGCAGGCGCAAGCGCCGATTGTGCCGGATAAAACGACGCTTGTCCGCGCGCCGGGCGCGGGCAAAATCGAATTATCGCCGCTGAAAGTTTCGGCGAAAACCGCCGCGCCCGGTCAACCGATTCTGTTGTCTACGCGCGTGGACGGCGAAAACATTGGCTATATCTATCTGTTTGCCGGCTATTATGACGAGGACGCCAATTCAATCAATTTGAGCGATTTGGATTATCTCGACAGCGGCGCGACGCGCGAGGTGGATGGCGTGTACTATCCCGATTGGGGCGCGGGACCCTTTAATTTGGAATTTGAATGGGAGCCGCTGGTGTTTGCTTTGACCGATGGCGCGACCACCGCGACAGTTTTGTTGAATCCGACGACTTATGGCGCGACGCCCCAAGACGCGGTGTACACGGTGGACGGTTTGTACACGCGCGCGGCGACGGGTGAAAAAGCGGCGGCGCAATTGCGATTGCGCGATGGCAAACTGCAAAGCGTTTTCGGTTTTACCAATGCCGACGGCACGGGCGCGCCGCGCGAAATTGTGGCGGAACAGGGCGATACGTTCACCGTGTATGAAAAGTGGATGGACCTGGACGATAACGGGCAATCCAAAGGCGTGGTGAACGAGCGCGGCAAGACGCTCACGTTTGGCGCGGAACCGTTTCGATGGCAAGAGCAGGACGCGGCGGCGGGCAAATATCGCGTCGGATTTATCGCCGCCGATTTAGAAGGCAATCGCACGCAAGTTTTCGAGACGGTGACGGTGCGTTGAACGGGCGCGCGATTTTTATCCGATAAAAATTTGTGATACACTAGCCGCGAATTTCCAGCAGGAAAAATTTTTAGGAGGCAATGAATGGCAACCCTTACAGTACTCAAGTTCGACTCGCCCACTGGCGCGCAAAAGGCGTTGGAAACGGTCAAGACGCTGCAAAAACAGGAATTGATCAAAATCCAAGACGCCGCGATCGTTTCGTGGAAACAGGGCGACAAAAAACCAAAGACCAAGCAATTGAACAGTCTCGCCGGCGCCGGCGCGCTCAGCGGCGCGTTCTGGGGCATGTTGTTCGGTTTGATTTTCTTTGTGCCGTTTTTCGGTCTCGCCATCGGCGCGGCAATGGGCGCGCTGGCGGGCAAGTTCAGCGATTACGGCATTGACGACAAGTTTATCGAATCGGTGCGCGGGCAGGTGACCGAAGGCACTTCGGCGCTCTTTTTGCTCACGAGCGGCGCGGTGCGCGACAAAGTTTCGGCGGCGTTCAAAGGTCAGAAATTCGAATTGATTGCGAGCAACTTGACCAAAGCCGAAGAAAAAGAATTGATGGCGGCGTTCAGTCAAGAATAAGCGTGGCGCAAACTGCGCGGCGCAAATTGCGCGGCGTAAATTGCCGAGCGTTAAAAAACGGGCAGCGCGGTTTCACAACCGGGCTGCCCGCATTTTTTTATTTGGATTATGCCGGGGTCTCGCTCAAAGCGTTTGGTTTGGCGCGCCGCGCGGAAAATCGGTTCCACCCCGTCAAGACGAGCGCGCCCGTGCCATAGAGCGCGGCGGCAATGGCGATGATTGCGCCGACAATCGGGATGCCCGCGAGCAAAACAAATATGAGGAGCGCGAGCGGCAGGACGAACGCGCGATGCAATTTTGTCTGCGGCGCGAAACGATGCAGTAACGCGCGCGCGCTCCAATAGACAAATACGATTTGGCTGATGAAAAATAAAATCAGGATAAACAGCCAAAAGAGCGCGGCAGTCGTCGCCAACCCCAGCGCCCACGTCAGCAGCGCCAACGTCGAAAGACTCAACGCCTGAAAAATAATTCCAACGGTAATTACGACCAGCGTCAACAATGCCGCGAGCAAAAATCCGTTCAGCGCGGCGAGCAAACCGATGCCCGGCGTCGCCAGCGGATGCGCGGGAATCGGCGCGCTCCAATTTTCCAGACGGCGCGGCAGCGCAAACAAGAGAATCAAACCGATGAGGGCGAGCGTGACAAAATCGCGCGCGCGATTCAATCCCCATTTGGTCGCAACTGCCGCCGCATCCGTTGGCGTTTGCGTTTGTTGCAGCGGCGCGGCGGGCGGATTCAATAAACATTCCAAGCCGCTGCCCAAAATGCCGCCCATCGCGCTGGTCGCGCGCGTGACAAAAGGCAAACACGACCATGCGCGTTGAGAGGATGCAGCGGTTGACATTGCGATTGCGGTGGGCGTCGGACGCTGCGCCACTTGAAAGAGATTGAGCGATTCCACTTGCGCGAGCAGCAGGCGTAAAATTTCCAGGGGCCCAATAACGGCGTGGGTGTTACGCGTAACGGTTCCGCGCAATTGCGCGCCGATGGCGAGCGTACGCAAATCGCGGCCGATGGCGGATTCGGGCGCCGTCAATAAACTCAATGCGAGCGCGTACACGCTGCGCGCGATGCGCGCGGTGGAATCCACATTTAAATTCGCGGCAATCGCATAAACGCTGCCGCCCACTTGGCCGCGCAGCGTCGCGCGGTCGGCGATGACAAATACGCTGCCCGTGACATTGCCGTTCAGTGTGACATTTTGTCCGACGACAAACAAATCGCCGTCTACATTGCCGTCCACGCTAACGTCGGGTTGCGCGAGCGCGAGGTCGCTTTCAATCGTCGTGCCGGCAGGGATTGTGCCGCCGGAGGGTCCTTGGGCGCGCGCGGGCGTGACGGTCCAAACTGTCGCAATGAGTAAAAAGATAAAGATAAAGGC
>JAJVIA010000104.1:15913-20791 GCA_022072245.1 Anaerolineae bacterium | reverse complement strand
ACTAGCGCCGCCAAGACACGCTGGACGTGGGAAAAATTCGAGCCGTTGACGAAAACGTTCCTGCACCGCAATGTGATGGTTCGCTTTGCAAGTCTCCTGCTTGTGGGTTTCCTTTTGTTTATGATTGCTTGGAGCGTGGGCTATACCATTCTGCCGGAAGGAATCTTGCGCGCTGGCGCAAACGCCCACATGGCGCGCAGTTCGCTCGACAGCGCTTTGCAGACCGTCTTGGCAGAATGGCTAAAAATTCTGCAAGCCAATTCTATTCCCATTCTCCTTATCATTTTCAGCAGTCTACTACTGAGAATCAACGGCGTCCCATTGGGATACGCGGGCGCTTTATATAACCTGATCCTTTACGGTCTTTTTGTGGGCACAAATTCTTTTGCGATTCCGTATGCAGAACGCCTGCCCCCATCTTTAGCCATTCTGGAGCGCAGTGGTCCATACGAAATGACCGCGCTGCTATTGCTGGCTGCCGCCACAGGCGCCTGGTCGTTCTTTCAAGTCAAACGATTGTTTCGCACCGTTCCAGAACGGGTCGTTCCAGCGCCCAAATTTCATTTGTCAGATTTTGCAGTCCTTCTTTTGGGCATCGGGCTGATGATGGCAGCCAATTGGAGAGAAGCTGTCATGATCATGTCGCAAATGCCATGATGACACGATAATAAAAAAAAGTGATTCTCCAACCTTTGCAGGATGGATAACCCTTTGGAGGAAAAGAGACATGAAGATCAATGCAGCGCTTGAATGGCTTGTTCTCGCAATCATGTTGTTGACGCTCGTCGCCGCGCTGGCAGGGCTATTTCCAGACAATGGGCAACCGTATCCGTTGACCAATTTTCGCGGCGAACAAGTAACCATCAATGCACGCGGCTTGTATTACTGGGACACGGTCAATTCGGCTGCCCAAATGCAAGCCAACGACCTTGTGACGCTCTTGCTTGGGCTGCCATTGCTCGCCGTCTCGCTTTGGCTGACGCGGCGCGGTTCGCTGCGCGGCCGCCTGCTTTTGACCGGCACGCTGGGTTTTATCCTCTACACCTACGTCACAATGTGCTTTGGCGCGGCGTACAACAAACTCTTTTTGGTCTATGTGGCATTGTTCAGCGCGAGTCTGTTTGCCTTTATTTTGAGCATGATGTCGTTTGAATTAAAGACGCTGCCCGCGCACTTTGCGGAAAAATTGCCGCGCCGCTGGATCGCGGGGCTGCTTTTCTTTGTCGCCGCGTTTCTTGCGCTGGCATGGTTAGGACGCATCGCCGCGACTTGGGCGCCAAACGTTATTCCCACGTTGGAAAACGTTACCAGCATGTTTATTCAGGCGATGGATTTGGGCGTCGTCGTACCGCTGTGCGTACTATCCGGCGTTCTGCTGTTACGCGCAAACGCGTGGGGCTATTTACTGGCTTCGGTGAGTTTGCTCAAATTCCTGACCATGGGCGCTGCCGTCAGTTTGATGGCGTTCAATCTGGCGCGCGTTGGCGCGGCGCCCGGCATCATAGAGCTCGGCGTATTTCCCGCCATCGCCCTTGCCAATCTGCTTATGGTCGTATTGCTGCTTGGAAATATTCGGGAATGAATCCCAGCCAAGGAGAACGAGAGAGGAAAAAACGTCACGCCAAAAACAGTTCGTTTGACAAATAAAAACGAGCAAGCGTCTGATACAATCAGATAGCCATGTTTAGAGGATTGCTCGAAACCAAGTTTCACATGCCCGGCGGACGGACTGACGACTTGGCGCGCCCACGCCTGCTCAGCTTGCTAAACAGCGCGCTTGAGGCAAAGCGCAAAATGATTCTGCTTTCCGCGCCCGCCGGCTATGGCAAAACTACGCTCATCGCCGCCTGGCTTCGCTCTAGGAAAAATAATTTTCAGAGCGCGTGGCTTGCGCTCGATGATGAGGACAATGAGCTGGGCCGTTTCATCAATTATTGGGTTGCCCTGTTCAATCGCGCGAGCGAAAATCTGGGACAGGAATCCCGATATTTATTGGAAATGGGACAGTCCTTGGCGCCAACCGCCGTCGTAGATGCATTGCTTAACGAACTGACGGAACTGGAACATCCCCTCATCGTGGTTCTCGACGACTATCATGTCATCAACAATCCGCAAATCCACGAGTTGCTGACGCGTTTTGTCGAACGCTTGCCCGAAAACGTTCATCTGGTTATCAGCTCGCGTCAGGACCCACCTCTGCCGCTTGCGCGGATGCGCGCCCATGAGCAAATGACCGAGCTTCGCGCCCAAGACTTGCGTTTCACGCCCGATGAAGTGCGCCAGTTCCTTGGTCGTTCCATCAAGTTGGACTTGAGCCAAGTCACGACCGTATTGGAAGAACGCACCGAAGGTTGGGCGGTGGGATTGCGACTGGCGAGTTTGGTCCTCCAAAACTCTGCCGACCCGCAACGCTTTATCGAAACCTTTCGCGGCAGTCATCGCTATGTGCTGGATTATCTGGCGGAACAGGTCGTCAGCCAACAAGACATCGAGGTGCGCGCCTTTCTCACACAAACCAGCGTTCTTGAACGTTTCAATGCAGAGGTCTGTTCCGCCCTCACCGAACAGACGAATTCGCAAGCGATCATTGACCGGTTGGAACGCTCCAATCTTTTCATTGTTCCGCTGGACGACCAACGCTGCTGGTATCGTTATCATCATCTCTTTGCCGATTATTTACAAACCGAATTGAGCCAAGCCGAGCGAACGCATTTGCTAGAAAAAGCATGTCAATGGCATAAAGAAAACGGTCTGATTTTCGAAGCGGCCAAGTACGCCTTTTTGAGCCGAAATTCCGAGCTCGCCGCCGATGTCATCGAGTGGGCGCTCGAAAATGTCTCAACCTGGAGCGGCGGCGACCTGGGCGCGCTGGTCAAATGGCTCGACAAATTGCCGCGCTCGGTCATGTCTTCCAAGCCCGCATTGATGTTACATGCCTCGCGGGCATTGTATCTCGCCGGACGCATCGAACTATCCGCTCAACTCTTGGAACAGGCGGAAGAATTTATGCGGAAAAATCCCGCGTCGGTACCGGACGTTGCGCGACAGCTGGCAATTACATCCGTATATCGCGGCTCTCTCGCCGCCTTGCGCGGAGATTTACATTCGGCATTCGAATTGACGAATCAGGCGTTACATCAACTGCCACCGGACGAGTTGCACGCTCGCGCCCGAGCCATTGATGCATTGGGCTTGGCGCACGAATTATCCGGGAATCTGGCGGAAGCAAGCCGCGCGTTCCTACAGGCGAGCGCATTGGCGCAAGCGGCGGGCGTCTCGTATCTGGCAGCGAACGCGCTGTGTGAGGCGGCGCTCGTGCAGATTGAGCAGGGAAGATTAAGTCTCGCAGCGCAAACCTGCCGTCAAGCCATTCAACTCGACAAAGCTATTCCGCCTCTGGGCTTGGCGTGGGCAATCCTTGCCGAAATCGCGCGCGAGCGAAATGAGCTCTCCACTGCCGAGCGCTATTTGATGGATGGAATGAAACTCTCGCGCCAGGGCAGTCTCACCGACGACCTGCGTTATGAATTGCTCTTTCTTGCGCGCCAAAGACAAGCGCTGGGCGATTTTCTCGGGGCGATGGCGGCGCTCGAACAGATGGACGCGCTCACGCAAACCTTTGGAATCCAGCGACTTGGTGTTCTGAGCGGCGCACAGCGAGCGCGGCTGCACTTGATGCAAGGTACGCCGGATTGGGCTCGACAATGGGCGTCAAATTACGAGAAATTCCGAAAATCGGACCAAGTGGAATATGTCCAGGACTTGGCAGAGCTCACACTGGCGCGCGTCTATTTGGCAAATAAGGAATTTCAAAATGCGTCGGCGATATTGTCTTGGCTCCTTGAGCAAGCGGATGCCACAGACCGGAGGCGCACAGGATTGGAAGCGGTCATTCTATTTTCACTCTTTTACCAAAAGCAAAACCAAACCGCCCTTGCTGTGGAATGGCTGGAAAAGGCGCTCACGCGGGCTGAACCGGAAGGATTCCTCCGCATTTTCCTCGATGAAGGTTCGAATCTAAAAAAATTGCTGCCGCACGCGCGTCATGCCGCCCCGGATTTTGCCGACCGCCTGATGCAGGCATTTTCCGAGCGGGTCAAGCGCTCGAGCTCGAAAAATTTACATGCCGTCAACGAAAAACTCGCTGTCCCCTTGAGCGATCAAGAAATGCGCGCGTTGGGGCTCATCATGGCTGGAAAATCCAACGCCGAAATTGCCGCCGAGCTGGTCATCAGCGTCGGCACGGCAAAATGGCATGTTCACAACATCCTACAAAAACTAGACGTGCGTACCCGCGCCCAGGCGATTGTCCGCGCCAGAGAATTGGGATTTTAACCTCGACCCACGTACACAGGAGCCGCGCAAGCGGCTTTTTTCATTCAACCTATCCGCGAAACCTATCCAGAGATAGGCGACAACCCGACTTGATGGCGATACATTGTGAGCGACATCCGTCAAGGGAGCTCAAATGAATCACAGCGACCGCTTTATTACCTATCAAATCCGGGTTGAAGGGCTTGTGCGCCAAGAATGGTTCGAGAACCTGAGGGTTACGCCTCTCCCGGAAGGCGAGACTCTGATTTGCGGACTTGTAGACCAAGCCGCCTTGCACGGCATCTTGACCCGCATCCGCGACCTGGGATTGGTTCTCGTCTCTATCCACAGTTTTCCCAACGAGAAAGGAATTCCTCATGTCTAAATCAACAAAACTTGGAGGTTGTATGACCTTCTTACTCGTACCCATTCTCCTACTGGCTGCCTTTGTAGCGTATTCGCAATGGGCAGCCCACACGCCTGCCATCGTCGGAGCGGATGGCAAGCCGCTGCCCAACAGCATTGCTTCGCTCGAAAAGGTGAAATTGGGCGGCGTAGAACAAT
>JAJVIA010000104.1:12287-15813 GCA_022072245.1 Anaerolineae bacterium | reverse complement strand
CTGGCTGCCTTTGTAGCGTATTCGCAATGGGCAGCCCACACGCCTGCCATCGTCGGAGCGGATGGCAAGCCGCTGCCCAACAGCATTGCTTCGCTCGAAAAGGTGAAATTGGGCGGCGTAGAACAATGGCTCATTCTTCGCGGGCAAGACGTGAATAAACCCGTGCTGCTATTTCTCTCGGGCGGACCCGGCGCCAGTGAGGCGGCGCGCGTATTGCGCTTTAATCGCGAATTGGAAAAGAACTTTGTCGTCGTCATCTGGGAACAACGCGGCTGCGGCAAATCCTATCCGGCGGGCGCCAATCTCACGGTGGAACAGTACACCGCTGAC
This sequence comes from Anaerolineae bacterium, assembly GCA_022072245.1. GTDB lineage: Bacteria > Chloroflexota > Anaerolineae > UBA4142 > SHND01 > SHND01. The sequence continues at coordinate 15,483 of JAJVIA010000104.1, read as the reverse complement.
GTCATCGAATTATCCGAAATGCTGCGCGCGCGGTTCAACGAACAGAAAATTTATCTGGTGGGTCATTCGTGGGGCACAATCATTGGTTTGCTCGCCGCGCGGGAACGCCCCGACTTGTATCATGCCTACGTTGGCACGGCGCAAATGGTGGATGTGCTTGAAACTGACCGAATGATCTATGACCTGATGCTGGAACATGCCCGCCAGACGGACGATACAGATTTTGTCAAGACGCTCCAAGCGCAAGGTCCGCCGCCCTATTTCGGCAAAAATCCCATTCAGCCCTATGCCACGCTCTTTGGGCGCGAGTATCAGCTCTTTGAAGCCCCAAATATCAAAGACGAGACCTATCGCCGCGAAGGCGACGCGATTATGCTCATGCTCAAACAGCCCGAATACGGCTGGCTCGACCGAATCTATTATCTGCTCGGGCTAATGACGACGTTCAACGCCGTTTATCCGCAGCTGCAAGAGATGGATTTCCGCGTGGATGCCGCCCGCCTCGAATTGCCCGTCTATATTGTGTTGGGGCGGCACGATATGAACAACCCATCGCCGCTTCCCGAAGCGTATTTCGACAAGTTAGAGGCGCCCAAGAAAAAGTTGATCTTTTTTCAAGACTCGGGGCACGGGATGCTCTGGGAGGAAGCCGAACTATTTCACCGCTTGATGGTGGACACTGTTCTGGCGGAGACCTGGCAAAACTAAACCGCAAAATTTGCCGCGCTGTGAACGTCCACAGCGCGGCAAATTTACCTGGTCAAATGAACAGGTTCAAACTGGCGCAAGTACAAGCGCGAAACTCTTTAACAAGCGGATGCAGCCAAAAATTTTTTCCTTTAGACTATGAATTGTCAATGTGAATCTAATTGCCGTCTCAGCCGTATTCTATGGACCGCCATTCATTCGTCGCAACAATTTGTGGGTCGTTTGGTTTTGGGTAATTCAACTCGACCGTAATCGGGTGACCATGATGAACAAGCGCATAATTCGCCGCATCGAACTTGCGTTATTGCTGCTCTTGCCGCTAGCGGCATACCTGCTGTTATTTCCACCCTATCAACCCTTACGCACGACAGGCGTCCATGCAATTGTCACAGCGCGTTACACATATACCGATAAAAAACGCGTTGAACAATTTTCAAGCAACAGAGAAAATCGTCAGGTCAACGTGACATTCTGGTATCCGCAAAACACAGACGGCAACGCGACCTACCCGTTGATTGTGTACTCGCACGGCGGACTTGGCACGGAAACTAGCAACGAGTCTTTATTCCTTGAACTGGCGAGTCACGGCTATGTTGTCGCTTCGATAGGGCATCCCTACCATGCTTTATGGACTCGCGCCCAAGACGGACGCATCACGTTCGTGAATAGCGAATACTTTCAAGAACTTGGACGCGAAAATGCGCGCCAAGATAAACAACAGAGTTACCGCTATTATCAAAAATGGATGCGCGTCCGCACAGACGACATCAATTTGGTAATAGATACCATCTTGGAAAAATCGTCCAACAACGCTGACGACGTATATCGCTTGATTGACGTAAAGAGAATCGGCGTGATGGGACATTCGCTCGGCGGTTCGGCGGCGCTGGCAATGCCGCGTCAAAGGAACGATGTCTCTGCCGTCATTGCGTTAGAAGCTCCATTCCTCCATGACATCGTAGGCGTCGAAAACGATAAATTCATCTGGCGAGACGCGGCATATCCCGTGCCGGTCTTGAACGTTTATTCGGACAGTTCCTGGAGCCATCTCGCCGAGTGGGCGCAATACGCGCGTAACGCGGCGCTGCGAGACAACGCCTCAGAAACTGCCGTCAGTCTGCATCTGTCCGGCGCCGGGCATTTTTCTCTGACCGACCTTTCGCTTGCCAGTCCACTGCTGACCACCCTGCTAGAGAACGGACAGTCCAATCACGACCGTACAGGATATTTGCAAAAAGTGAACCGCGCCTGTCTCGATTTTTTCAATCGTCATATAAAAAATCAAACCATAAGGGAGCAACCATGAACAGCAAAATAATTTTAGAGCGGCAAACGATAATCTCGAAATCTAAATACGCTCCTCTCGTTGGACTGATTACCGCCATCCTTGCGCTTTTTGTCATTCGCGTTTTGGCGAATCAGTTCATAACGCTGCATACCTTTTATTTTTTCGACACGCTGATTATGGCGGGCGCGCTCTGGGTTCTTGTAAAATATCGCCGCGCCCTGCGTTGGAGCGACTGGCTTTGGGCGCTGGTTTTGGGCGCGGTGGTCGGCGTTGGAATGTTGTTCGCCACACTCTTTACGCCGTATCCATTTTTTAAGTTTGTAAAGAGCGCGCCCGAACAGGCGTTGCTGCGTGGACTTGGGACAATCCTTGCAACGTTGGGCGGCTTGGCAATCATGCGCCAGGGCGGGCCGGTACAATTCCACGTCGCGAATCGAAATTGGAAAAAAGCGAGTTGGGGTGTTCTGGTCGGGTTGACCGTAGGACTGCCGCTGGCAGTTTTGAACGTTTTCGCCTTGCAGCTCACACAGAGCCATCCGATTGACTGGCAAAATCCCATCGCCGCCCTATTTGATGCGCTGCAACCTGCGGTCGTAGAGGAAATAATTTACCGTTTTATGCTCTGGGGTTTGTTTTGGTTGATATTACGCAATTCATTGCCCACACAATCCGTCTGGTTGGCGGGACTGTTAGCAATGCTGATACACAACTATTCCCATTTTGACGAACTATTCGTTCAAGCGCCTTTGGTTGCATTGGGCATGGGCGCGGCGATGGCATTGCTTTGGGGATTACCGCTATTGGTTCTGGCGCGCTGCCACGGGCTTGAATCCGCCATCGCTTTTCACTGGGTCCAAGACGCGGCGCGTTTTCTAGCCGGTTTCTGATAGCGAAACGTCCACAGAAAAATGGCGCGCTCATTGTCCCTCCGCCGCCTTGCCAAATAACGGCAAATTCCTCTTGTCATTTACGATGCCGTTAGGAACGAACACCCATCCCCTTTATAATAGCGCGCATACAATTGGGAGCAGGTCTCGATTGTTTTTTGGCAAAGCGAACGGCGAATATGTCACCCAAAGTTTTGATTCTCCACGCGTCCATCGGCGGCGGACACAAGAGCGCGGCGAACGCGCTGCAACAAGCGTTCGCGCAACGCGGCGTCACGGAGGTTGTCGTCAAAGATGTTTTTGAATTTGGCGG
>JAJVIA010000104.1:0-12187 GCA_022072245.1 Anaerolineae bacterium | reverse complement strand
AGCGACGTGGTGATTACCAAAGCGGGCGGTTTGACGGTGAGCGAAATTCTCGCGCGCGGGACGCCGATGATTGTGATTGACCCAATTCCCGGTCAAGAAGAATGGAACGCCGATTACGTCGCGGCTAGCGGCGCGGGCATCCAGTTGCGAATGATTGAAACCGCGCCCGCCGCGACCGTCGCGCTGTTGAACGACCCCGACCGTCTGGCGGCGATGCGAACGCGCGCGAAACAGGTCGGCAAGCCGCGCGCGGCGCTCGAAATTGTAGAGGCGACGCTCAAAAATTTAACGTCAGCGTAACGCGCGCAAAATTTGACGCGATATAATCATTCTGTTATATTTCATTTTGCCATGGCATCGTCACCCCAACGCTGGAGCGTCGTGTATTATCAAGACGCGCAAGACAGGCGCCCTGCTCAAGAATTTCTCTTGAGTTTGAGCGCGACGGCGCGCGCAGCGGTGTTTCACGACATCAATCAATTAGAAGAATTCGGGCTGCTGATAGGCGCGCCAACCGTGCGTCCGATTGAGGGCATTCGCAAACTTTGGGAGCTGCGCGTAAAAACAGCCGATGGGGCGGTGCGTTTATTCTATGTCGCGCGCACAGAACGACGCTTTGTGATTCTGCATGGCTTTATAAAAAAGACCGCTAAAACGCCGCAAAAAGAGTTGAACCTTGCGCGCAAACGCTTGCGCGAGGTTCTGGCTGAGGAGAACTGAAATGCCGCAATATACGTTCACGCATCAAGAATTTTTGCAGCAACAATTGCAGGATCCCGCATTTCGCGCGGCGTATGAAGCGCTGGCTCCGGCGTACGAGTTAAAACGCCTTCGCATTCTTAAAAAAATCTCTCAAGCCGAGCTCGCGCGACGAGTGGGCACCAAGCAGCCCAGCATCGCGCGTCTCGAAAGCGGTTACGGATTTCGCAATCTCACCTTTCTCAAAAAAGTCGCGGACGCGTTGGATGCAACCGTCGAAATTCGCATCACGCCCAAAAAACTGACCGCCGCGCCAAAAACAAAACCGCGCGTTACGCGCGCGGCGGGGGCGGGCAAAAAGAAAAAACTGCGGACATAAAAAGAACTGACGAGCCGAAATTGGCTCGTCAGTTTTTATCCCACTCCATCCCCATCTACTCTGCCGCCACCGCCAAGCCCCTCAAACGTCCGTCGGCGGATATTGAAAGCGGAAAAGCGGATGCACGCGCACGACATCCAACCGCGCCGCATGTGCTATAATCCTTTGCGCAGGTTTATCCCCATATGCGTACTGTCGAATTTCGCCGTGCCTTTGACGATGAAAATGCCGCGCGAGTGCGCTTTGAATTGGATCGCAATCGCGTCATCGAATTTGTTGCGCAGTTGGAATGTATATTTAATGACGAATGGACGCCTGTTGTACGATATGACACCGCACACGGATTCGCCTATCGTGATCTGTTACATCCGTCGCGCGCCGCAGAAAAGCAGGAAATTCAAGTAAAAGATTTTAACGCGGGATTGACATTCGCACTGCAAGACCTTGCGACGAATTGGAAAAAATATCGTGAAAGGTACGAACAATGGCTAAAAGAATAAATCCGCCCAAGCAAGTCGTTGAACGTAATATCGCGCTCCTAGAAAAACTCATGCGCTATCTGCTCGCGGAACCGCAAATTTTTTCCGCGCTCCCCGATAATTTTGAATTGGTGATTTTGCCCGAAGATGACCCTGAAATGCGGCTCTACAATTTAGAACTATTGGATCGGGTCGGCGCAGAAGGCAAACCAATTGTCTTTGCGCGAATCAAGTCTACACGGCGATTGGATTTAAAGCGTGCGAAACCTCATCTGTACATTCCTATCGCGGCATGACAAAAAAACTGACGAGTCGAAAATGACTCGTCAGTTTTTTGATTCCTGAATCGCATCCTTTACACAAACATCGCCGGCGACACATGAAAACGTTTCGCCAGGGCGCGGATTTGCCGCACGTTTAACTCGCGTTTGCCATTCAGCGCTTCCGACACAACGCCTTGCGAACCAACCTCAGCCAAATCCGATTGTGTCAAGCCATGTTCGTCCATAAGAAATTTCAGCATGTCCACGCCGCTCACATCGGGAATGGCGTAATGTTCTTCTTCGTAAGCATAAATCAGCGTGCCAAGTGTATCGAGCAAGTCATACAGAGGGTGTTTTTCATTCGCGCCGATTTCATCCAAGAGCGCGTTCATGCGTTCCACCGCAGCATCATATTCGCGCGCAGTGCGAATAACCAGCATTGGGCGCACCAGCGTCCAATTTTTTTCGGGTTCTTTGGTGACGACACTCATTTCTTCCATCCTTCCTTGTCGTATTCTTGGTGAGTCAACACATGACGAACAAAAACGCGCCCGCGATCGAAATGAATCGCCGTGATCAGCCGATATTTATTGCCGCCGATATTAAACACCACCCAAGCATCCACGAAATCTGCCGACGGAAATACCGTGCGCAATTCCTTCCAATTCCGAAAATTCTCCCGCCGCATGACTGTATGCCAACGCGTGAGCGGAATTTGCGCGTCTGGGGTCATCCCTAACCAACTGAATACTGAACGCTGCTTACTTTCCCCCCATCCCTCATCCCTCAATTTTCACTCTGCCGCCACCGCAAGCCCTGTCAAGCGACCCAAACCGTACTCGCTCTCCAACTCTTTGCGGAATTGACGCGTGTACAATTCGTAATAATGACCGCGCGCGCGCAGCAATTCCGCGTGCGTGCCGCTTTCCGAAATTCCGCCGTTTTCAATGACCAGAATCCGGTCCGCGCGTTTAATCGTCGAAAGCCGGTGCGCGATGACAAACGTCGTGCGTCCCTTCATCAAACGCTCCATACCGCGTTGAATCAGCGCTTCGGTCAACGTATCCACCGAACTCGTCGCCTCGTCCATCACCAGAATATCCGGGTCCGCCAGCACCGCGCGCGCGAGCGAAATCAATTGCTTTTGGCCCGTCGAGAGCAGGTTGCCGCCTTCGCCCACTTGCGCGTCGTAACCGTTTTCGAGCGTGACGATGAAATCGTGCGCGCCCGCGACCTTTGCCGCGTGTTCCACGTCCGCGTCGCTCGCGTCCAGCTTGCCGTAACGAATGTTTTCACGAATCGCGCCGCTAAACAGATGCGGCGTCTGCAACACCACGCCGATGCGCGATTGAATGCTGTGCAGAGTCAAATCCATGTAATCCATGCCGTGAATGCGAATGACGCCGTTCTTGGGTTCATAGAACCGACATACCAAATTCACAATCGTAGATTTGCCCGCGCCCGTTGGACCCACCAGCGCAATCGTTTCGCCCGCCTTTACTTTCAAGTTGAAATCGCGCAGCACCGGTTTATTGGGCGTGTAATAAAATTCCACGCGGTCGAATTCAATATCGCCGCGCAGCGTTTCCGTCTCGACGGCGTTCGGACGATTCACAATATCCGGCGGCGTATCGAGCAGCGAGAACGTGCGCTCTGCCGACGCGACCGCATGTTGCATCGAAGCGTACACGCGCGCCAAATCTTGGACGGGCCACAGCATGAACATGATATAGCCGATGAACGCTTGCAGCGTGCCGACCGTCATCACGCCCCACGCGATTTGCGCGCCGCCGTACCAAGCCACAACCGCGAGCGCGATAGAACTGATGAACTGCACCACCGGCAAAAACATCACCGACAAACGCGCGGCGCGATACGACGCGCTGTACATTTGCCCCGTCAACGCGCTGAATTCGTCCAGATTTTTTTCTTCGCGGTTCAACGCCTTGATGACGCGCACGCCCTGGATATTTTCATTGTACGCGCCCGTAATGCGCGAATTCGTTTTTCGCACAATGCGGTATTCGAGAATGATGCGTTTTTGAAACCACGACGCAATCACCACCAGAATCGGAATGATGGTCAGCACGACGAGCGCCAACTGCCAATTCAACCACAGCATAAAGAACGCCGCCGTGAGAATGCTCATTAGCGCCCACACCACATCCACCGCGCCCCACGTAATGAGGTCGGCAATGTGTCCCGAATCCGATGTCACGCGCGACATGACCCACCCGACGGCCGTGCGGTCAAAGTACGAAAACGAAAGCGATTGCAAATGATTGAACAGTTTCTGGCGCAAATCGTACTGGACGCGTTCGCCGAGAATCCCCGCGAGATAAATAAAGCCAAACACGGCGCCCGCTTGGGTCAACGCAATCACGCCATAAATAACCAGCACGCGCGTCAACGCCGCCGGGTCATTGGGCGTAATGCCCGCGTCAATAATCTGCTTTTTCAGATAATTGAACACCCCGTCCTGTATCGCCGTCAGCGTAATCAACGCGATGAAACCAATGAGCCACCACTTGTGCGGCAGCGTCAATTTGAACATGCGTTTGAGCGTTTTACCGCTCAATTGCGCTTGAAAATCTTCTTCTTCAAATTCGTATGACATGAGCAGGATGGCGCGCCGTCTCGAAAATTCGCGTTTGCAAATTTTCAAGACAGCGCAGGAATTAATTCCGGTTCATAGGGCTGCGCGGCGGATGAAACTGGCGCGCCCGCTTCGTCGGCAATCGCCGCTTCCACTTCACTTTCGATGCGGGCTTGCAATTCGTAAATCTTTTTATACAAGCCGTCTTGCTTGAGCAGCTCGCGGTGCGCGCCGCGCTGCGTGATGCGTCCTTTTTCCAACACAAAAATCTGGTCCGCGCTCATGACGCTTTGGATGCGGTGCGCGATGATGAACGTCGTGCGGTCGCGCATCAGCGCTTGCAGCGCGTCGCGGATCGCTTGTTCCGTTTCCGTGTCCACCGCCGAAGTGGAATCGTCGAGAATCAGAATGCGCGGATTTTTCAAAATCGTGCGCGCAATCGTCACGCGCTGTTTTTGACCGCCCGAAAGCGTGATGCCCTTTTCGCCGACGAGCGTGTTATAACCGTCGGGAAACGCGAGAATGACGTCATGCACCGCCGCCGCGCGCGCCGCCGCAAATACTTCGTCGTCCGAAACTTCCCGTCCGACGCCATAAGTGATATTTTCCCGCAGCGTGCGCGAGAACAAGAACGGTTCTTGCTCCACGATGCCAATCTGGCGGCGCAGATATTCGCGCGGATATTCGTTCAATTCCACGCCGTCGAGTTGAATACTGCCCTGTTCGTATTCGTAAAAACGCGGCAAGAGATTCACCAACGACGTTTTGCCCGAACCCGTTGGGCCCATCAGCGCAATCACCTCGCCGGGTTTTGCATGAAACGAAATGTCGCGCAGGACGCGATGTTCTTTTTCGTATTCAAAGCCGACATTGCGAAACACAATCTCGCCGCGCACTCGTTCGTCCGTTGTGGGCATATAGACGCCGTGTTCAATCGGTTCGCGATGCAGACGAATGATTTCCGCCAGACGCCCAAACGATACGATGCCGGTGGACGCTTGCACCACCATTCTGCCCAGTTCGCGCATGGGCCAAATCAACAACACGACCAAGCCCATGTACGTCACGTACTCGCCCATCGTGAGCGTTTGATTCATCACCATCAACGCGCCGATGGCGAACCCTGCAATCATTTGCGCCGAACACAAAATATCGGCGCTGGGCCAGAACAGCGAATGCATGATGAGCAATTTTTTGCCGCGCCTGAATTTTTCGCTATTGTCGCGTTCAAATTTGTCCATCTCGTACTGCTGTCGCGCGAACGCTTTGACGACGCGCACGCCGGTCAAGTTTTCTTGCAGCGTCGTCGAGAGGACGGCGTCCTGTTCTTGGTAATAGCCATACGCTTTAGAAACGCGGCGAAAGAAAAAAATCGAGATCGTAATAATCACCGGCACGACGATTACGGATAACACCGCCAATTGCCGATTGATGGTCAGCACGGCGATAAAGTTGACCAGAAACAACAACACGATGCGGCCCACGCCAATCGCCTGTTCCGCGTAAAACTTGCGCACGGCTTCGACATCCGACGTGGCGCGTTGAATCAAATCGCCCGTCGGCATCTTGTCATGAAAAGCGAATGTCAACCGTTGAATGTGGTCATAGAAATAGTTGCGAATTTTCAACGCAATGCCTTCGGCGGCGCGCGCCGCCAGGCGTCCGCTCGTAAAAGTAAACGCGCCTTCGGTCAACGCCAACGCGATAAAACCCGCCGCGACCCAAGGTAAATCGCGCATCATCGTATCGCTGGTCAAAACCTGGTCTACGAGATACCCGATGAGAAAAAATGTGCCGGTGCGCGCGGCGGTAGAGACGGCGAGACTGCCAATCGCGCCCGCATACGTGAGACGAAAGCCGCGCAGCAAGCCCCACAGACCGCCCACTGCGGAACGGGAGACAACCTGGTCGAACTCGGACGTTTGTGTTTTTGCCATAATTCTGTCGTTACCTCGCCGTCACACATCCCGGTGTGGCGACAAGTGAGGAAAAAAAAGCGCGTTTTTCAAAACGCGCGCGACCGATAGAAAATAAAAAACGGTCACAGCGCAGGGGATGCGACTGTGACCGTCAGAACGACAGTAAAAGCGTTACTGCTAGCTGTCAACAGGCGCACCCGTACAAGGCGCAAACGCATCACCGCCCGAAACGGTGGCGCGAACACGCAAAAGTAAAGTAATCATGGCGCTCATTAACTCATAGAACCCATTCGGACAACTGCGAAAGCGATACTTGTTTCTCGATTGTCAAAACGAGCGTGTGAACCTGCCAACAAAAGCATCCAAGAGTGTATCACGGCTTTTGGAAATGTCAAGAGCTAAATTTCGCGGCGGTTTCTTTTTCCGAAATCTCCCTGCTCTGCATATAATAGACAGCCGATACACGCATGTTTGGTTCTTTATGGGGGCGCGCGGGACGCGCCTTTTTTTCCGCCGCGCGCGTTTGGCTCGGCCTCATCCTGTTGTTGGCATGGGGCTTGCGCCTCTATCATCTCGGCGCGATGAGTCTGTGGTGGGACGAATCCCTTTCTTGGGACCGCGCGCTCGGTTCGATTCCCGACATCCTCAGCAACACGATTCTGATTCAAAATGTGGCGACGCGCGATTTGCATCCGCCGCTTTATTTTTTGCTGCTGCATTTCTCTGTCCTCGCCGCCGGCGCGACGGAATTTGCCTTGCGCTTTTTATCCGCGTCGGCGAATCTATTGACGCTCGCGCTCTTGTATCCGCTCACGCTGCGCCTGGTCAAAAATAAATTCGCCGCGCTGCTGACGGTTCTGTTCGCCGCCGTTTCGCCGTTCTATGTGTGGTACGCCCAAGAAGCGCGCCCGTACGCGCTCGTCTTGTTGTGGAGCGCCTTTGCCGCGTACGCGCTCGTGCGTTGGCTGGACGCCAAACCGCAGACGTGGCGCGCGTTCGGGTCGCGTTGGTTTATTTTTTTCGTCATCGGTTTGGCGCTGACGTTAGCCACGCACTATTTGTCTTTTATCCTCTTGCCATTTTTTGCCGCGACGCTTTTGCTGTACGGCGACGCCGCGCCCGCGCGCCGCGCGCGTTGGCGGTCGCCCCTCACCGCGCTCGCCGCGTTGTTGACGCTCGGCTTTGCGGCAATTTTAATTTTCCTGCCGCGCAGCGCCCAAGACCTCGCCTCGTGGGACCAGGTGGGCGCGACGTTTGTGCCATTCTTTATCATGCTGCGCGACGTGTGGAATTCGTTCGCGGTGGGCGTGACCGCCAATCTCGATACCGTCGCCTGGCTCGATTTCTTTTTGCTCGCGCTGTGGTGCGTCGGCGTATTTTCGACGATACGCGTTAAACCGCGTTCGCTGCGGCTCGCGTTATTTTTATTTTGTTATTTATTTCTACCCGCCATCGTCTTGCAGCTCGGCTCGTATCTGCGCCCGCTGTATCTCAATTCGCGGCATTTGATTACGACCAGTCCCGCGTTTTATATCGGCTTGGCGTTGGGCGTATACGCGTTGGCGCGGCGCGTTGCAAAATTTGGGGCGCAGACGACTGACCGCCGACTGCGGCGTCTCGTGTTTGCAATGGTCGCCATTGGACTGATGGCGCCGATTCTCGGCGGCGCGTTCTATTCGCTCAATAATTTGTACTATAACGCGACATACGCCAAAGACAATCACAAAGCGTGGGCGGAATTTTTGCGCGAACGGTTGCGCCCCGACGATTATTTACTGCTCGTCGCGCCGCAAGCGGAAAAAATTGTCGAGTATTATGCGCCGCCCAATTTGCAATGGGAATCGCTGCCGCATCTTGGCCGCACGCAGGATTGGCAAATTTTTCTCGACCGCGAGAGCGTTCTGAACGCGTACCGCAACCACGAGCGCGTGTGGTTTCTCGAAATTCATCAGCCCGTCGGCGACCCGAAACGCGCCATCAATACGCTGCTGCATCGTTACGGGGGTCCCGTAGACATTGTGTATTTTCCCGCGATTGCCTCGCGCATCATCTTGCAGCAATTTGTATATCACAGCGAAACGCTGCCCGACGATACGGCGCTGCCCAATCCATCCGAAATTCAATACGGCAGCCGCTTGCAATTAAAAGGATATGACGCGCCGCGTCAAAGCGAACCGGGCGCGCGCGCGGCGGTAAAATTGTATTGGCGGTTGAACGCCAAGTCGCCCAACGACGTTTCGGTTTCGCTGCGCGTGGTGGACGCGCAAGGCAATGTGTGGGGACAATGGGATGCGCCGCCCGTCGGCAATTTATTTCCCATCTCTAAATGGCAAGCCCAAACGCTTTATGTGGACCAACACGACCTCGTCGTGGATCCCGGCGCGCCGCCCGGAACGTATCAAATTGAAATGACCGTCTATCGCGAAGCGGGCCATGAACCGCTCGCCGCGCAATTGCCGGACGGAACCCAAAGCGAATCCTTGACGCTGGGCGAACTCCAAGTCACGCGCCCCGCCACGCCGCGCGACCCTGCGACATTGACGCTGGATCAACATTTGGACGTGCCATTTGCTAACGCCGTGCGTTTGGTCGGATACGACATTGAACCCAACGCCGCGCCGGGCAATGCGCTGCCGCTCACTTTATATTTTCAAGCGCTGCAACCATCCGCCAAAAATATCACGGGCAAGGTGGAACTCGCCGCGCCGTGGTGGCAATTTTGGAATCGCACGCGCGCCGCGACGCCCTTTACGCTCGACCTCGCCAATCGTCAAAGCGGGGATATTATCCAGGCAAATATCGGCGCGCGCGTACCGGGCGACGCGAACGCGGGCGCATACGAATTGTATCTGACGCTGGACGAATACGCGCCGCAAACGCTTTTCAATTTTTCCAAGTCGCTCTACCTGACCGACGCGCAGGTCCAAGCGCTCGCGCGTTCCACCGCCATGCCCGCGATTCAAAATCCGGTCAACGCGCGTTTGGGCGACAAGGTGGAATTTCTCGGTTATGATTTCATGACGCCCACGGCGCTAAAACCCGGCGACACGGTGAAATTGAAATTGTATTGGCGCGCGCTGCAACCGATGGATACGTCGTACAAAGTTTTTACGCATCTCATCAACGCGCGCAATGAAATTTTTGGGCAGCAGGATCAAGAACCGCTCGACGGCGCGCGACCGACGACGGGATGGGCGCCCGGCGAAATTTTCGCGGATGAATACGAGTTCCAAGTCGCGCCCAACGCCAGCCCCGGCGACTATCAAATCGAAATCGGCATGTATCGTCCCGACGATTTCGCGCGCTTGCCGACATTCGACGCAAACGGCCGCGCGCTCGGCGACCGAATTTTGTTTGGGGAATTGCGGGTACAATGAACCCGTCTGAATCTGCCGCCAGCATGGCGATGCTCCCCCACGAGTATCGCGTCATGTTTGAAATCGAAGAAGAGTACTGGTGGTATCGCGGTTTGCGCGTTTTGCTGCAAGGTCTGATTGCCCAATACGTGAGCGCGGACGGGCGCGCGAAAATTTTGGATGCGGGCTGCGGCACGGGCAAGAACCTGCAAATTTTGGCGCAGCACGGCGACGCGTGGGGCGTGGACATTGCGCCAGAGGCAATCGAATTTTGTCGGCGGCGCGGCCTTGGCACGGATCGCACGCTGGTCGCGTCGTTGCTCGAATTGCCGTTTCCCGAAACGTTTTTTGATGTCGCCTTTTCGTTCGACGTGATTTGCAATATCCAACACGATGTCGCGGCGTTCCGCGAAATTCGGCGCACGCTCAAACCCGACGGTTATCTGATCGCGCAATTGCCCGCGTACCGTTTTTTATGGAGCGCGCACGATGTGGCGGTGGGACACAAGCATCGTTATATGGCGCGCGACCTGCGCGCCAAAATCGAAAAGGCGGGGTTTCGCGTCAAAAAATTGACATACTTGAATATGTCTCTGTTTCCCCTGATTGCGCTGCTCCGTTTTGCGCGGCGGCCCGCCGCGCACGCCAACGCGCGTTCGGATTTGACGCCGCTGCCGCGCGGACTCAATGAAACGTTGGCGCGTCTCTTTAGCGCGGAAATGCGCGTCGCGCCGCGCCATCGTTTTCCGTTCGGCATTTCGATGCTGGCGGTAGCCCGGCGAATCGAATGAAAATTTCACGCGCCTTTCTCCTCCTGTGCGCCATTTTGCTGCTCGCGTTCGCGCTGCGGATGTTTCGCCTCGATTTTTTTTCGCTGCGCGGCGATGAAGCGTTCACCGTTTTATTTGTCCAAAAACCGCTCGCGCAAATGTGGCGCGAAACGCTGACCGTCGAGCCGAATCCGCCGCTGATGTATTTCGCGCTGCGCGGTTGGATTGCGCTGGCGGGCGCGGGCGAATTTGCGACGCGCTTTTTTTCCGCGTTCTTTGGCGTGTTGAGCGTGGCGCTGCTATACCGGTTGGCGCGCGCGATTTTCGGAACACGCGCAGCGCGCGGCGCCGCGCCGCCAAATTGGATTGCGCTCGGCGCGGCTTGGCTCATCGCCGTCAATCCGTACCAGATTTGGCATTCGCAAGACGTGCGAAATTACACTTTGTGGCCCGCCTTGAGTTTGCTGGCGTTGATATTTTTTTGGCGGTGGTATGCGCCGCGCGCCGGGGCAAAATATTTTACGACGCGCTCGAACGTAGCGTCGCAATCATTTTTTCAAAACGCCTCGCCCTTGCTTTGGTTTGGCTTGGCTGAACTCGCGGCGTTGTACACACATTATTACGAGGCGTTCATTTTGTTGGCGTTGAATCTATTTGTGTTTGCGACGTTGTGGCGCGACCGTCAGAAAATCGTACAATGGCTTATGGCGCAAATGGTCTTGGCGCTTTTGTATTTGCCGTATCCGCTAATTTTATCGAATCGCGTCGCGGCATACGGCGAAGGCAGCGGACGACAAGGCGTCGCGTTGTGGGATGTGGCGCGCGAAACGTTTAGCGCGTTTGTGGTGGGCGAAACGCTGCCCGCCGAATGGCGCGCGTGGCTGTGGATTCCGTTCGCGCTCGCGGCGGTGGCGAGTCTGATTCTATTGTTCACGCGCGATTGGCGGCGCGGTTTATTTTTCGCGTTGTACGCGGGCGTTCCGACGCTGGCGGTATTTGCGCTCAATACCATGCGGCCGTTATACTTGGAACGCTATTTGAACGGCATTGCGCCCGCGTACTATTTGCTGCTGGCGTACGGGTTCGCAGTCGGCGCGCACGCGTTTGCGACGCGCGTAAAATTTCGTCACGCGCAACGCGCGGGTTTCACGTTGGCGCTCGGCGCGTTTGGCTTGGTCGCCTTTTTCGGTCTGCAAAATTATTGGACGCAACCCGCCTACGCCAAAGCGCCGGACTGGCGCAGCTTGGCGCGCATCATTAACGCGCACGCGCAGCCGGGCGATTTAATTATCCAAAATTTTCCCGAAATGGCGCTGTTGTATTATGACCAAAGCAAATTGCCGCTTGTGGTGTATCCCGAAACGTTTTTGCCGGACGCGCAAACGGCGCAGCAATTGAACGCCGTGAACGCCAATTATCAACGCGTGTGGTTCATTCCCGCCGCGCCCGATTTTTGGGACCCCGAGCAGTATGTGGAACAATGGCTCGACCGCCGCGGCGATTTGTTAAAGGAATGGCGCGTCGACGCTTTTGATTTGCGTTTGTACGCCACCGCGTCGCAGTATTTGAACGCCATGGAGCGCGCGGGTTTGACGTATGGCGATACGTTCACGCTGCTCGGTTTCCGTACGGAAAAATTGTCCGATACCTTGCGCGTCGTTTTGTATTGGCGCGCGCAGCAAACGCCGCGCGCGGATTTTGTGGTGCGCGTGGAAACGGCGGACGA
>JAJVIA010000060.1:11826-20990 GCA_022072245.1 Anaerolineae bacterium | reverse complement strand
CAGCATTGCCAAGCGCGCGTGCGTCGCATTTTTGGATGGACGCGCGTTCCCAACGCGCAAAGCAATACGCTTGCCGCAAAGCGCTCGGCGCCTTGGCCCCGCGCGCGACTTGTCTCGCCCTACGCGCTTGGGATGTTGTAATGTATAAGATGATGTATAATGGGATGCGGAGGAAACGCCAATGGAAACGATGGTACGCAAACAGATTTATCTTCGCAAACGCCAAGACCAACTACTCAAGCGACAGGCGAAATTGCGCGGGATAAGCGAGGCGGAATTTTTGCGCCAAGCATTGGACCAAGTGTTGATGTTGCACGGCGCGCCGCGCTTGCCGGGCGACCCCGATGCCTTTGCCAAGTTCGAGAAATTCATTACGCGCAGACGCAAAGGGATTGCGGGCGCGCCGTATCGTTGGAAACGCGACGATGCGTATGAGGAACGAATGCGCCGCTATGACCGCTAAGCGTTGGAGGAACTCTGATGGCGCTTGTGCTTTTAGATAGCAATTTGTTGATTTACGCGCATGACCAAAATGACGCGTCGCGCCAAGCGCGCGCGCTTGAGATTTTACGCGAGGTAGAGCTGGCGGGCGCGGGGCGTTTGTCCGTTCAAAACTTGGTGGAATTTTTCAATGTGGTCACGCGCCGCCTCAAACCGCCGCTGACGCCAAGCGATGCCGCCGCCCAAGTCGAATTGCTGACGCGCGCGTTTCCGGTGTTTGACTTGACCGTTGCGATTGTGCGGGAAGCCGCGCGCGGCGCGCGCACACATCAACTGGCATACTATGACGCGCAGTTGTGGGCAACCGCGCGTCTCAATCAAATCCCCGTTGTGTTTAGCGAAGATTTTAATGTGGGCGCAATGCTCGAAGGGGTGCGGTTCGTGAATCCGTTCGCGCGCGGCTTTGTGTTGGAGGATTGGGTCTAACCGTGTCCATCGTTCGATATTTCGGGTTCGCGTCGGGCGCGCACATTCAACAGGCGCAGCGCGTTTCCGACGACGACCAGCGTGCTGCCTTCGTGAAACACAATCGCAATTCCCATGCTCACGGCGCCGGTGAGCGTCGCGCCAATGAGCAGCGCGATGACGCCGAGCGCAATGGCGAGATTTTGCAAAATGACGCGTCGCGTCGCGCGGCCCAATGCCAGCGCAAACGGCAGTTTCGATAAATCATCCGCCATCAACGCGACGTCGGCGGTCTCCAAGGCGACATCGGTGCCTGCCCCGCCCATTGCAATCCCTACCGTTGCATTGGCTAACGCGGGCGCATCGTTCACGCCGTCGCCCACCATCCCCACCTGACCGTACTCGGCTTTGAGTTCTCGAATCACATTCAATTTGTCTTCGGGCAATAAATCCGCGCGCACGTCCGTCAAGCCGGCTTGGTTCGCAATCGCCGCGGCGGCGCGCGCAGTATCGCCGGTGAGCATAATGGTATGCTGCACGCCGGACGCTTTTAACGCGCGCATTGTGTCGCCGACGTTTGCGCGCAGCGTATCCGCCAAGCCCAACGCGCCCCACAA
This sequence comes from Anaerolineae bacterium, assembly GCA_022072245.1. Taxonomy (GTDB): domain Bacteria; phylum Chloroflexota; class Anaerolineae; order UBA4142; family SHND01; genus SHND01. The sequence continues at coordinate 19,467 of JAJVIA010000060.1, read as the reverse complement.
TTTCCCATCCGCCGCGACGAGCATTAGCGTTTTGCCCGCCGCTTGCAGCGCTTGAATTTCGCGCCGCGCCGCGTCCGCGACGACGATATTATTTTCTTGCATCAATTTCAGATTGCCGAGCAGCAGCGCGCGGCCCTCTATGCGCGCGCGCAGTCCTTTGCCGGTGAGAGCTTGAATCGTTTCCGGTTCAGACAGCGCGAGCTGTTTCGCTTGCGCCGCGCGCACAATCGCTTGCGCGAGCGGATGCGCCGAACGGCTTTCGGCGGACGCCGCGAGCCGAAGCAAAAGATTGGACGCTTGCGTTTGGATTTCTGATGTAGCTTGTTCGGTTGGCGCAGCCACCGGCATAACCTCCGAATCAAAAATTACAATGTCGGTCAATTCGGGGCGGCCATGCGTAATCGTCCCCGTTTTGTCGAACGCCAGCGCCCGCAAACGGCCGAGATTCTCCAGATGCGCGCCGCCTTTGACGAGGACGCCGTTGCGCGCGGCTTGCGCCACGCCCGCCAAAATCGCCGCGGGCGTACCCAACGCGAGCGCGCACGGCGACGCGGCGACAAGTAGCGTCATGGCGCGCAAAAACGATTCTTGAAACGGCGCGCCGAGCAAGGGCGGAATCACAATGAGACACGCGGTCAAACCTAGAACCGCCGGCACAAACACGCGCGAAAATTTTTCCACCGTTTGCTGCGTCGGCGATTTTTGCGTCTGCGCTTCTTCGACCAATTTCATTACGCGCGCGAGCGTGCTGTCTTGCGCGAGCCGCGTCACCTTGACGCGCAACGCGCCTTCGCCGTTCACCGACCCGGCAAACACTTGGGCGCCCGGTTCCTTGTCCACCGGCGCCGCTTCGCCGGTCACGGGCGCTTGATTCACCGCCGACGCGCCGTCCATGACGACGCCATCTACCGGTATGCGGACGCCGGGACGCACAATAACCAAGTCGTCAATTTGCAATTCTTGGACGGGCATTTCCAGCTCTTTGCCGTCGCGCTGCACGAGCGCGGTTTTGGGCGTAAGGTCAGCCAGCGCGCGCACGGCAGAACGGGCGCGGTCCAACGCGCGTTCTTCGAGCGCGTGACCGAGCGAAAACATAAAGAGCAAGAGCGCGCCTTCAAAAAAATTGCCAATCAACGCCGCGCCGAGCGCCGCCATGACCATCAATAAATCGGTGTCAAAGTGACGTTCGCGCAAAGCGTGGAGCGCGTGCCGCGCAACATCCCAGCCGCCAAAGAAATACGCGGCGATAAATAACGCGTGGGCGGCGAGCGGCGGCAGACCGAAAAAAGTTTCGCCGAGCCAACCGAGTAAAACCAGCGCGCCCGCCGTCAAACTAAAAATGAGCTCGCGGTTCTCTTGATAAAAACTCTCCAAACCCCCGGCGGGAATGGTATAGCCCATGCCGCGCACGCGTTTTTCGAGCGCGCCATGATTGATTTTGCGCGCGTCGTACTCGACGCGCATTTTTTGCGCGGGATAATTGACGACGACATTCAGCACGCCGTCCATGCGTCCGATGCTGTGTTCGATGACCCGCGCGCAATCCGAACAGTCCATCCCTTCGATGGGGATGAGCTCGTGATGATAGCGTTTCACGATTTCCGCGCCCGCGTGTTTCGCCAGACGTTCTACGTCGCTCAAAGTGACGAGGTCGGCGTCGTAATGCACGCACAATTGCGCGGGCGCGCGGTCGGCGTGAATGTGCGCGTAGGCGACGCCGCGTTTGTCCGCGAGCGCGCGCTGCAATCGCGTCACGCATTGGTCTTGCAAATCTTGGACGTGCGGCAAAAGAATCGGCAGGTCCAGTTCGAGTACTTTTTCCATAAAACGCTTGATTATTACGCCCGCAGTCGCCGAGCGGCGCGCGCGCGCGGCTTGGTCGAAGCGGCGCGCGCGGAGGCGCGGCGCGGCGCGGGTTGAAAATGCACACATTCGTACATGCTCTTGGCGACCGTCGCGAGAATTTCGTCCGCCAGCGCGAGCGTTTGCGCGATGCGCTCATCGCTCAACGCGTACAACACAAAACGTCCATTCTGTTCGGTCGTCGCCAAACCGCAGCCGCGCAAACAGGCGAGATGATTCGACGTGTTGGACTGCGAGAGACCCGTCCGCGCGACGATTTCGTTCACCGTGAGCGGGCCGTCCAACAGCGCGCGCAAGATGGCGAGACGCGACGGGTCAGCCAAGCCGTGAAAGAGTTTGGCTTCCAGGGCAATCAATTGGGCATTGGCGGCAAGTAACATGGGACGCGCTCCTGTATTATCATATCAGCAGATAATGATATTATAGGACGAAAAAAATAAAAAGGCAAGACGCGTCGCTATGCGAGTTGCGCGCGCACGCGCGCGTGCGCGCGCGGCATGGCTGCCGCGACGGGCGCGGACAAACTCTCGCCGTACCCAAAATTTTCGCCGCTGACGGTGAGGAGATACGCTTGGGCTGGCGCCGCGCCGTACAAAGATTGCGCGTACGCCAAAAGCGTCGGCGGCGCCAGCTGATGCGTAAAGCGCGCGGCGGTTGTTTGCGTCGGCGCGTCCGCGGCGGCTTGGATGTTTTGCCAGGCGATTGCGCCGGGCGCGCCGTCGTCCGCCGCGTCAATAAATACGACGCGCTGCGCGCGGCTGAGCGGTTCCGCCAATTCGGGCGTGAGCTGATGGCAGGCGATGATTTCGACCGCCGCGTGATCTTGCAGCGCGTCTTGTAACTGCGCCGCGAGCGCGGGCCCAAACCCGTCGTCGCCGCGCAGCGGATTGCCGTAACCGATGACCAAAAGACGCGTCATTTCATTTAATCTTGCGGCGCAAGCGCCAAAAGATTTTTTTGATTTTTTAGCCGCGCATTTTTTCGTCGAGCAGTTCGCCCTTGACGTTGACCAATTGCACCTGAAGCGGCATTTGACCAAACGCGTGCGTCGAACAACTCAGACATGGGTCGTACGCGCGAATCACCGCTTCGACGCGATTGAGCGCGCCGTCGGTGAGCCGTTCGCCGTGTACAAAATGCTGCGCGGTTTGCAAAACGCCTTGATTCATTGCCAGATTGTTGTGGCCGGTGGCAATGATGAGGTTCGCCCACTCCATCAAACCGTTGGCGTCAATTTTGTAATGATGAATCAACGTGCCGCGCGGCGCTTCGGACATGCCGACGCCTTCATAATTATTGGGCGCGGCATACGCGCGCACATGGCGGCTCAAAATCGCCGGGTCCGCCAAGAGCAGCTCCATGCGTTCGAGCGCATATAAAATTTCGACGAGGCGCGCGTAATGATAATGGAACGAACTCAATACGGGTCCGCGTTGGAGTTCGCGGAATTCCGCCCATTCGCGATTCGCGCGCGGCGTTTCGCACGTACTCACAATGTTCAAGCGCGCGAGCGGCCCCACGCGATAAATGCCTTGCGGATAACCGAACGGTTTATAGTACGCCGATTTGAGATAGCTGTCCGGCTCGACCGCTTCGCCAATGTACTGCGCGTAATCCTCCGCTTGAATTTTATCCGCGATAATTTTGCCGCGCGCGTCCATGACGCGCAGCGCGCCGTCGTAAAATGACAGGTTGTCTTGGGCGCCGACGAGGCCGACAAACAGCGAAGGAAAATTTGCGAACGCGCGAATTTCTTTGCGATAATTTTCCACCAACGGTTTAAACCATTGCAGCGTGCGTTCCGCCAGCGCAAGCGTTTCGGGAAGCGCTTGGAGAATTTCATCGCGTTTCGCCGCGTCGAGCGGTTCGTTCACGCCGCCCGGCACGACCCAGCCGGGATGGATGCGCCGCCCGCCGAGCAGCTCAATCGTCTGCTGTCCGAATTGGCGCAGTCGAATGCCGTCGCGCGCGAGTTCGGGTTTTTCTTGCAACAGACCGACGATGTTGCGCCGCGCCGGGTCGGCGTCCATGCCCAATAACAAATCGGGCGCCGAGAGATAAAAGAAACTGAGCGCGTGCGATTGGACGATTTGCGCGAGATTCATGATGCGCCGTAATTTATCCGCCGCGTCGGGAATCTGGACTGCCAGCAGCGCGTCGCACGCTTTGGCGGACGCCATCAAATGGCTCACCGGACAAATGCCGCAGATGCGCGCCATGAGCGACGGCATTTCGTGAAAGGGCCGCCCCTGGACCAATTTTTCAAAGCCGCGCATCTGGGTTACGTGAAATCGCGCGTCCGCCACCGCGCCGCGTTCGTCCAATTGAATGGTGATTTTGGAATGACCTTCGATGCGCGTCACCGGGTCAATCAGAATGGTTTTGCCCATCTTATGCTCCGAATCTCGTTTTATCCGTTATGTCGGGAATCCGTCCCGCCAATAGTTCGTTCACGACATAGCCAATCGTCGCCGCCGACGGCGGACACCCCGGTACAAAAACATCCACCTTGACGACTTGATGCACGGGGCGCACGCGTTTCAGCAAAGGCGGAATAACTTGTTGAGGGATTTGCGGATGCAGCGTCACATTTTCGAGATAGGCGCGTTCCAACACCGCGCGCGCGCCGAACGGATTCCGCATGGAAGGCACATTCGCCATCACCGCGCAGTCGCCGAGCGAAACCAAAATTTTGGTGCGGGCGCGAATGAGTTTGATTTTTTCCAAATCTTCCAGACTGCTCACCGCGCCTTCCACCAAGGTCACATCCACGTTTTCGGGAAATTCCTTGTAATCCACCAACGGGCTGTACACCAAATCCGCCTGCGCGAGTACGTCCAATAATTTTTCGTCCAGGTCGAGAAACGACATGTGGCAGCCCGAACAACCGTCGAGCCACACCGTGGCGATGCGCGCTTTTTGTCGCTCGCTCATTTTGTTTCCTCCTCGCGCATCATGGTCAGATACGGCAAAAAGCCGCGCTGTTTTGCCATCTCGGCGACCGATTTGCCTTTTTGAAATAACGCGCCCGTGGGACAAACGTTCACGCATTTGCCGCAGCTCGTACAACTTTCCGCTTCGCCCCACGGCTGGTCAAAATCGGTAATGACGCGGCTTTGGATGCCGCTGCCTTTGATGTCCCACGTATGCGCGCCCTCCACTTCGGAACAGACGCGCACGCAGCGCGTACAGAGAATGCAGCGATTTTGGTCCAGCGCGAAACGTTCGTGCGACGCGTCCACCGGCAGATTGGGATACATGTACGGAAAATGGACATGCTCGATGCCCAACTTGCGCGCGAGATATTGCAAATCGCAGTGACCGTTGACGACGCAGACGGAACAAATGTGATTGCGTTCCGCAAACAGTAATTCGATGATGCTCTGGCGATATTTGTCGAGCCGCGCGGAACGCGTTACGACTTGCATTCCTTCGCGGACGCGCGTCGCGCACGCGGGCTGCAATTTGGCGATGCCTTGAATTTCGACGAGGCACAAACGACAGGCGCCAATATCGCTCAATCCTTCCAAATGGCACAGCGTCGGAATCCAGATATTGTTTTCGAGCGCGACTTGGAGAATTGTCTGGTCGGCGTGCGCGCTAATTTCGCGGCCGTCAATTTGCAAGACGGTGACTTGCAGGGGCGCTTTCATGCGTACACCTCCGCCTCGGGCTGCATTTCGCAAACGCCGGCTGGACAGCGTTTGTCGAGAATGTGCGCGAGATATTCTTCGCGGAAATAGCGCAGCGTACTCAGCGCGGGATTTGGCGCGGATTGACCGAGCCCGCACAAACTGGTGTGGCGCACGAGGTCGCACAATTCTTCGAGCAGCGCGAGGTCGTCCATCGTCGCCTGCCCTTGCGAAATTTTGGTCAATAGCATGTGCATTTGCGCGACGCCGACGCGGCAAGGAATACATTTGCCGCACGATTCGGTCATGCAAAATTCCATAAAGTAACGCGCCACGTCCACCATGCACGAAGTCTCGTCCATCACAATCATGCCGCCCGAACCCATGATAGAACCGAGTTGATTCAGCGTTTCATAATCCACCGGCGTATCGAGATATTGTTCGGGAATGCAGCCGCCCGAGGGCCCGCCCGTTTGCACGGCTTTGAATTTTTTGCCGTTCGGAATGCCGCCGCCAATTTCAAAAATCATTTCGCGCAGCGTAGTGCCCATTGGCGCTTCGACCAAACCCGTGTTGTTCACCGCGCCCGCGAGAGCAAAGACTTTGGCGCCTTTGCTTTTTTCCGTGCCGATGCCGGCGAACCATTCGCTGCCGCGCCGCAGAATGGTCGGCACGCTGGCAAACGTTTCGACATTATTGATGAGCGTCGGTTTGCCCCACAAACCGTATTCGGCGGGATACGGCGGACGCAAACGCGGCAAACCGCGCCCGCCTTCGATGGACGCAATCAACGCGGTTTCTTCGCCGCATACAAACGCGCCCGCGCCGATGCGTAGGTCAATATGAAAATCGAACGGGCTGCCAAAAATTTTGACGCCCAGCGCGCCCGCGCGTTCCGCTTGCCGAATCGCCGTTTTCAAACGTTTGATGGCGAGCGGATATTCCGCGCGCACATAAATATAACCTTGCCGCGCGCCGACCGCGTAACCCGCAAGCGCCATGCCTTCCAAGATGCGATGCGGATCGCTTTCCAAAACGCTGCGATCCATGAACGCGCCGGGGTCGCCTTCGTCCGCGTTGCAAATGACATATTTTTGGTCGCCCACCGCTTTGACGACGGTGCTCCATTTCAAGCCCGTCGAAAAACCCGCGCCGCCGCGGCCGCGCAAACCGCTTTTTACAATTTGCTCCACGACTTGGGACGGCGACATTTCATTCAACACATCCGCCAACGCGCTATAACCGCCTGCCGCGATGTAATCTTCGATGCGTTCGGGGTCAATGTGTCCAGAATTTTCGAGCGCGATTTTGGTTTGGCGTTCAAAAAAAGGTTGATGCGGCGAAATCGTTAGACGCTCGACCGGTTCGCCGTCCAACGCTTTGACAATTTCCGGCACGTCGGCGGGCGCGACGTTTCCGTACATCACGTTTTCGTTTTCGAGCGCGATGAGGGGGCCCGCTTTGCACAAACCGAGACACCCGACGCCTTTGACGGCGCACTCGTTTTCCAAACCTTGACTGCGAATTTCGCTATTGAGCGCGGTCAAAACGTTGTCGGCTTGCGACGAGAGACAACCCGCGGCGACGCAAACGTGAATGTGGCGCTTGACGCGCGCGGCGGCTTCTTGTTCTTTGGCGGCTATCACATCCAATTCTTCGCGCGTCATTTTTCCAACTCCTTTAATTTTCCAGCCATGGCGAGCGAAGTCATTTTGCCCGCGACTTGGCCGTCAAAGACGGCGGCGGGCGCAAGCCCGCACGAACCGAGACAGCGCGCGGTCAAAACGGAAATTTTGCCGTCGGGCGTCGTTTCGCCTTGCTGAATGCCCAATTCATCCCGAATCGTTTTCAACAAGACGGGCGCGCCTTTGATGTAACACGCGGTGCCGGTGCAAACGACGCAGGTGTGCGCGCCGGGCGGTCGCAAAGTAAAGAAATGATAGAACGTCGCGACGCCATACACTTTGCTGGGCGGCACGCGCAGCGACGCGGAAACGTAACGCAGCGCGTCCTGATCCAAATAGCCGAACGCTTCTTGAACGGTGTGCAGCGTTTCGATGAGCGAATTGGGCGCGTGTCCGTGCCGCCGCATGGTCGCATCCACCAAACGCCAGCGTTTATCGTCCGACGGCGGCGCAATTTTTTT
>JAJVIA010000060.1:0-11726 GCA_022072245.1 Anaerolineae bacterium | reverse complement strand
TTTTTTGTCTGCGTATAGTTTGAAATATCCAAGTCGGGAATGTGTCCAATTCACTTCCAAATTCGGTCAATGCGCGGCGGTTTTGCGCGGCTGTCCCGCGCAATCCGTGACACGTTGCCCTTGAAAACTGGACGCGCGCGCGCTACAGTAAGACGATGCACGAACTCGCGGTCACGCAAGGGATTTTGCAAACGGCGCTCGATGCGGCGGAACGCTGCGGCGCGCGTCGCATCACGACCATTCAATTGGTCGTCGGCGAATTGTCGTCCATCGTGGACGATTCGGTTCAGTTTTATTTTGCGCCGCTCAGTCGCGGCACGCTTGCCGAAAACGCGACGCTGCAATTTCGCCGCGCGCCGCTGAACGTTCATTGTTTGGATTGCCAAGAAATTTTTTCCGCGCGCGCGCCGCTGCCGTTTGAATGTCCGCATTGCGGCGGAGTTTCGCTGCGCGTCGAGGGCGGACGCGATTTTTATATCGAGAGCATCGAGGTTACGGATGAAGCTGCCGGTGATTGAAAATATCTTGAACGCCAACGACAAAATCGCGCAGGAAAATCGCGCGCTCCTTGACCGCGCCAAAATCTTTGCGGTCAACGTCATGGCGTCGCCGGGCGCGGGCAAGACGAGCGTTATCTTGCAGACCGCGCAGCGGCTCCCGCCGCAGCTTTGCCCCGGCGTCATCGAGGGCGACCTTGCCTCGCGCCTCGACGCGGACGCCGTCGCCGCGCGCGGCATCCCGGTCGTACAAATCAATACCGGCGGCGGCTGTCATCTCGACGCGCCGATGCTTCGCGCGGGCTTGGCGCAGCTGCCCTTGGCCGAGCTTGATTTATTGTTTATCGAAAACGTCGGCAATCTTGTTTGTCCCGCCAACTTTGCTTTGGGCGCGCATCTCGCGTTGGTCGTCGCCAGCGTGCCGGAAGGTCACGACAAGCCGTACAAATATCCGGGCATGTTTGCCGCCGCCGATGCGGTCTTGCTCAATAAATTTGATTTACAGCGCGTTTTTGATTTTGACGTGGAATTTTTCAAGCGCGGTCTGAGGATGGTGAATCCGCACGCGCCGCTTTTTTGCGTCTCTTGCAAGACGGGCGCGGGCATGGCGGAATGGCGCGCGTGGTTGTTGGAAAAACAAAACGCGTTCGCGCGACAGGAATAAAAAAAATGCGTCGTCAATGGCATGTCGCCGGCATTGTGCAAGGCGTCGGTTTCCGTCCGTTTGTGTATCAACTCGCCCAACGCTATGCGCTGCGCGGCTGGGTGGTCAATACTTCGGCGGGCGTGGACATGGAGCTGGAAGGCGACGCGAAAGCGCTCGACGCATTTGCGCGCGCGCTGTTGGACGAAAAACCGCCGCTCGCGCGCATTGACGCGCTCGATACAAAAGTTGTCGCCGTTGACCAAACCGCGCAGTACGACGCGTTTGAAATTCGCGCCAGCGTCGCGCAGACCAACGCGTTCCAACCCATCGCCCCCGATATGCGCGTCTGCGACGATTGCTTGCGCGAATTATTCGACCCGCGCGACCGCCGCTATCGCTATCCATTCATCAATTGCACAAACTGCGGCCCGCGTTTCACCATCATTCAAGATATTCCTTACGACCGTCCGAACACGACGATGCGCGCGTTTGAAATGTGCGCGGACTGTGCGCGCGAATATCACGACCCGACGAACCGTCGTTTTCACGCGCAACCCGTCGCCTGTCCCCAATGCGGTCCGAAAATTTGGCTCGAAGAAAATTCAAAAATCAATATCCAAAATTTAAAAGGCGACGACGCGCTGTGCGCTGCGCAGCGGCTCTTGGCGCAAGGCAGCATTGTCGCGGTCAAAGGGTTGGGCGGATTTCATTTGGCGTGCGACGCGACGAATGAGAACGCGGTGGATGCCTTGCGCGCGCGCAAACGGCGCGTGGAAAAACCGTTCGCCTTGATGCTGCGCGATTTGGCGACGGCGGAACGTCATTGTTTTGTGAACGACGCGGAGCGCGCGCTCTTGCAAGCGCGCGAACGGCCGATTGTTTTGTTGGAACGGCGGTCCACGTCCGACATTGCTTGGAACGTCGCGCCGAATCAGCGCACGCTCGGCGTCATGCTGCCGTACACGCCGCTGCATTATCTGTTGATGGCGGATGACGCCGCGCCCGCCGCGCTTGTCATGACCAGCGGCAATCTGACGGATGAACCGATTGCGTACACGAATGACGACGCGCGCGCGCGTCTCGCCGACCTTGCCGATGCGTTTTTGATGCACGACCGCGAGATTCATATACGCGCCGACGATTCGGTCGTGCGCGTTTTAGAGAACGACGCGTATCCGCTGCGCCGCGCGCGCGGCTATGCGCCGTTCCCCGTGGCTCTGCCGTCCGAGACGCCGCCGCTGCTCGCCGTCGGCGCGGAATTGAAAAATACATTTTGCGTCGCGCGCGCGCGTTACGCGTTCATGTCGCAGCACATTGGCGATTTGGAAAATTACGAAACGCTGCAAGCGTTCGAGCAGGGCGCGGCGCATTTTGAAAAATTGTTTCGCATTCAACCGCAAACGCTCGCGTACGATTTGCATCCGAATTATTTGGCGACGCGGTACGCGTTGGCGCGGGCAGAACGGCAAGGGATTTGCGCGGTCGGCGTGCAGCATCATCACGCGCACATTGCGGCGTGTATGGCAGAGAATGGCTTGGACGGAGCGCGCCGCGTGATTGGCGTGGCGTTTGACGGCGCGGGCTATGGCGCCGACGGCGCGATTTGGGGCGGCGAATTTTTGCTCGCCGATTATTGCGGCTATCAACGCGCGGCGCAGCTGGCATACGTCCCGCTGCCCGGCGGCGACCGGGCGACGCGCGAACCGTGGCGCATGGCGTTGGCGTATTTGCAGCGCGCGGGCATCGCTTGGGACGCCGATTTATTTCCGGTGCGCGCGGCGGATGAAACGGCGCGGCGCGTTGTGTCGCGTCAAATCGAGTCCGGTTTGAACGCGCCGTTGACTTCGAGCATGGGGCGCTTGTTTGACGCGGCGGCGGCGCTCGTCGGTGTGCGGCAGCGCGTAAATTTTGAAGCGCAAGCGGCGATCGAATTGGAAGCGTTGGCGGACACGGACGAAAACGGTTTGTACGAATCAAACCTCGCAATTCAAAAAACGCATATCGAAATTGACGTTTCGCCCGCGCTGCGCGCAATGATTGCCGATGCGCGCGCGCAGGTTGCGCGTCCCGTCATCGCCGCGCGTTTTCACAATGGCATCGCGCAAATGACGCGACAGGTTTGTTTGCAATTGCGCGCCCAATATGGTTTGAACGAGGTCGCCTTGAGCGGCGGCGTGTGGCAAAACATGACGCTGCTGCGGAAAACGCTTCAACTGTTGCGCGCGGATGCATTTCGCGTGTACACGCATCGGCGCGTTCCTACGAATGACGGCGGCATCGCGTTGGGCCAGGCGCTGATTGCAGCTCATTCCATCGCCAAGCAAAAAATATAAAGCAAAAAATTCACGAGGTGCGATATGTGTCTCGGCGTTCCGGGCAAAATCGTTTCGGTTTATGAAACGGACGGTTTGAAAATGGGCAAGGTGGATTTTGGCGGCGTGACGCGCGAAGCGTGTCTGGCGTACGTGCCAGAGGCGGCGGTCGGCGATTACACCGTCATTCATGTCGGTTTTGCCATCAGCCGTTTGAGCGAACAAGAGGCGCGCGAATCGCTCGCCGCGCTGCGCGAGTTGGTGAATCTCGAAGAAGAAATCGAACCCGAAAAATTATTGAACGCGGCGCCGCGACGCCGCGCGGACGATTACGCATTATGAAATATCTGACCGAATATCGCGACGCCCAATTGGTGCATGGCGTCATCCAAGAGATTCAACGCACGGTCACGCGTCCGTGGGTGTTGATGGAGCTGTGCGGCGGCCAAACGCACGCGATTGTGCGGCACGGCATTGACCAATTGCTGCCGCGCGAAATTGAATTGGTGCATGGCCCCGGTTGTCCCGTCTGCGTGACGCCGCTCGAATTGATTGACAAGGCGCTGGCGCTGGCGGCGCGGCCCGACGTGATTTTCACTTCGTATGGCGATATGCTGCGCGTGCCCGGCAGCGACGGCGATTTGTTTGCGCGGCGCGCGGCGGGCGGCGACGTGCGCGTGGTCTATTCGCCGCTCGACGCGGTAAAAATCGCGCAGCAAAATCCCGACAAGCAGGTGGTGTTTTTTGCGATTGGTTTTGAAACCACCGCGCCCGCGAACGCCATGAGCGTCGCGCACGCCAAAGCGCTGGGCGTAAAAAATTTTTCCATTCTCGTTTCGCATGTCTGCGTGCCGCCCGCCATCCACGCCATTCTCGCCGCGCCGTCGAATCGCGTACAAGGGCTTGTCGCGGCGGGTCACGTCAACGCGGTGATGGGATATTGGGAATATCCGGCGCTGGCGGAAAAATATCGCGTGCCGATTGTGGTGACGGGCTTTGAACCGCTCGACATCGCGCAAGGCATTTTGACGACGGTGCAAATGTTGGAGCAGGGACGCATCGGCGTCGCAAACGCGTACCCGCGCGCGGTGACGCGGCAAGGCAATCAACCCGCGCAAGCGATGATTCAGCAGGTCTTTATGCCGGTGGATCGCAAGTGGCGCGGCATTGGCGTAATTCCGCAAAGCGGTTGGGGCTTGCGGCCCGAATTTGCAGAGTATGACGCCGAAACGCGTTTCGATGTCGGCGCAATCAAAACAAACGAATCGCCGTTGTGCATCGCGGGCGAAATTTTGCAAGGTTTGAAAAAACCGCATCACTGTCCCGCGTTCGCCAAACAATGCACGCCCGAACATCCGCTCGGCGCGACGATGGTTTCCAACGAGGGCGCGTGCGCGGCGTATTATAAATACGGCAGGCACATGCTTTTGGAGAATGTAACCTGAGCAAACTGTCGCAAGCCATTCCGAATTTGCAATCAAAAAAAGTCAATCAAAAAGCTCATGTCTGAATCCGTAACGATGCAAGGTCTCGCCTGTCCGCTGCCTTTGGCGCACACTGAAAAAATTGTGTTGGGGCATGGCAGCGGCGGCAAACTTTCGCACGACCTCATCAAAACCTATTTTCTGCCGGCGTTCGACAATCCCGCGCTGCGCGCCGGCAACGACGCGGGCATCGTGACGCTCGACGCGACGCGCCTGGCAATCAGCGCCGATTCGCACGTGGTCGCGCCGCTATTTTTTCCGGGCGGCGATATTGGCAAGCTCGCCGTGTGCGGCACGGTGAACGATTTGGCGATGATGGGCGCGACGCCGTTGTATCTCACGGCGGGTTTTATTTTGGAAGAAGGGCTCGACATGACGCTGCTCGCGCGCGTGGCGGAATCTATGCGCGACGCGGCGCGCGAGGCGCAGGTGCAAATCGTCGCGGGCGATACCAAAGTGGTGCAGCGCGGCAAAGCGGACGGGTTGTACATTAGCACGGCGGGCGTCGGCGTTTTGCGCGACGGCGTCAACATTCATGGCGCGAACGCGCAGCCGGGCGACGCGGTGATTTTATCCGGCACGCTCGGCGACCATGGCATTGCGGTCTTGAGCGCGCGCGGCGATTTGGGTTTTGACGCGGATATTGTCAGCGATATTGCGCCGTTGAATGAACTCGTCGCGGCGATATTGGAAACGGGCGCGGCGCTTCACGTTTTGCGCGACCCGACGCGCGGCGGCGTGGCGACGACGCTCAACGAAATCGCGCAGCAATCCAACGTCGGCATCGTTTTGCGCGAGGACGCGCTGCCGATTCGTCCCGCCGTCGCCGCCGCGTGCGAAATGTTGGGCTTTGACCCGCTGTATATTGCGAACGAAGGAAAATTATTGGCGGTGGTCGCAAGTCAAGATGCGGAACGCGTGCTGCGCGTGTTGCGCGCGCACAAATATGGCGCGGACGCGGCGCTGATTGGCATAGTGCAAGCGGAACCGCGCGGGCGCGTCTTGCTCAAAACCAGCATTGGCAGCGCGCGCGTCGTGGACGTTTTGATGGGCGAACTGCTCCCGCGCATTTGCTGAATTTCTACGGCTTGCCGCAAACTTGCATTTCAAAAATTCCCCGTTATTCAAAATTTTTCGATTGTGGTAAAGTAAAGGCGCTGCGCCGCGTCAAGCCATGGCGGGCGTGGGCTGGTTGCTTTTACGATGACCGCATCTCCTTTACCCACCGATTCTTTTCACGGCGCGTGGAATCTGGTGTATGTCGCCGTGCGCGCGTTTTGGGCGTTGACCGAACCGCGCATCCACGCGGCGGCGCAAGCAAAAAATATCCCCATCGAATTGTATTATTACGCGGAATTGGGTCTGGAAATTTTTTCGGTCGAGCGTTTTCAAAAACGCGACCCCTATTCCAATCCCGCGCTGTTCACGGCGGCGTTTGAAAAATTGGCGCAAGCCGAATGGATTATTCCGCAAGGCGGCGGCGTGTATCGCGTCACGGACGACGCGCGCGCGGCGGCGCGCGAACTCGTGCGCGCGGGCGACGCCGCGTTGGAACAACTCGAATTCATGTCCGCGGCGGATGCGACGCGTTTGGTCGAACGCTTGCGGCGCATTGTGCGCGCGAACGAAATGGCGCCCGAACCGCCTGCGAAATGGGCAATCCTTGAGCGGTTTCGCGCCGTTGCCGAAAACGCGCCGCGCCTCGCTTGGGTGCGCGAGGCGTTGTTGGATTTGTTTGCGTACCGCGATGATTCGCATCGCGCGGCATGGCAGAGTTTTCCGGCGGACGGTTTGATGTGGCACACGTTTAATCTGGTCTGGGATAACGTCGCCGATACGCCTTCCGATATGGCGCAGCAGGCATCCTTGCGCGGCTATGCCGTCGAAGATTATGTGCGCGCGTGCAATCAATTGACGGCGCGCGGTTGGCTGGGACGCAATGAACGCCCCGGCGCGTTTGCGCTGACGCCCATCGGCAGAAAATTGCGCGGGGCGGTGGAACAATTGACGGACGCCTATTTTTATCTCGCCTGGACAAATTTACATTCAAGCGAACTCGACGCGCTGTTGGCGGACCTGCGGCAGCTGCGCGCGCATTTGGAAACGGCGGCGCTGCATGACGTCTGAAACGACTCAAGAGCTTGCCGCCGCGCGCTATCCAAAATATGCGCGCTATCTGGCGGTCGGTTCGGCGCTGCTCGCGCTGATTTTTTTGGCGGTGATTACGGCGGTATGGATTGCCGTTTATACCGCGCCGCCGTCGTTATACCCCGGCGAAATTCAGCTGTTGACGCGCGCGCAGGCGCAAGATGTTTTGAATACGTATGCGCCCGCGACGACGGACGCGCCGCGCTATGATATTCCCACCGGCGTTTTGATTGAAGCGGTTGAATTCAAGGGCCCCTACACGCTGCAAACTTCCGGTTTTATTTGGCAGCGTTACGCGGACACGCTGCCGACAGACCTTGACCGCGGAGTCGTGCTGCCCGAAGCGGAATCCACGACTTGGACCAAAGTGTATGAAACGCATCAGGGCGCCGAAACGCTGGTCGGCTGGTCGTTCAAGGCGACGATGCGGCAGGAATTTGATTACTCGAAATATCCGCTCGACCGCCAAATTATTTGGTTTCAAATGTGGCATCCCGATTTCGAGCGCAATGTCTATTTGACGCCGGACTTTGAAGGGTATCCAAGTTTAGAGCCGACGATATTGCCCGGCGTGGACCCGGATTTTGTGGTTGAAAATTGGTTTTCGGAAGGCAGCTATTTTAGCTATCGCTTGAATCGTTACAATACCAATTTTGGCCTCGCCGATTATGACCCTCAACAGCAAGACCCGGAGTTGTATTTCAATATCAATCTCAAACGCGGGCTGCTCAGTCCGTTGATTGCGCGGCTCATTGTGCCAGTCGTCATTTTGCTGCAATTGTTTGTCATTGTGCTGGTCATCGGTTCGGACAATAAACGGTTAGAGCAATTTGGCGTGCGCCCGGGCGCGGTGATTTTTACCTGCGCGGCATTTTTCTTTGCCGTGCTGGTGGCAGAGAACGCGCTGCGCGATGAAGTGAAATCGTACGGCCTCGTCTATCTCGAAAGCGTACATCTCTTGACGTATCTCTTTATTCTCGGCGTCGCGGTCAATTCGGTTTTGTTGGTCGCCAAACCCAACCTCGCGTTGTTTCGTGACAATGACAATATGTGGGTCGAAGTCCTGTACTGGCCCGTGTTGTTCGGGGTCTTGATGATCATTACGCTTTTGACGTTCAATCTCTTTGCGGCGAGTCCGCAATGACAATGGCTCGCGCCCCGGACCCGTATGCCTCGCTGCGGCTCCCCGAATTTCGCTACTGGCTCACGGCGAGCGTCTTTTCTACGCTGGCAAATCGCGCGCTCGCGGTGGCTATCGGTTTTCAAATCTACGAGTTGACGCGCGACCCGCTCGCGCTCGGCATTCTCGGTTTGGTCGAAGCGATTCCCGCCGTCGGTTTGTCCTTGTTCGGCGGACATTTTGCCGACCGTCACGACCGCCGCGCGATTGTGTTGGTGACGCGCGCGGTTTCAGTTGGGGCGGCATTGGCGTTGGCGGCGCTTTCGGCTGACCTGCAAGCGTTGGGCGTCGCGGCGTTGTATGCGGTCGTTTTCGTCGCGGGCATCGCGCGCGGTTTTGCCGACCCCGCTCTTTCGGCGTTTGAAGCGCAGGTGATTCCGCGCGAGTTGTATGTGAACGCGGCAACGTGGTCGGGCAGCGTGGGGCAGGCGACCGCCATTTTGGGCCCCGCGCTCGGCGGATTTGTGTATGCCTGGTTGGGCGCGACGAATACGTATTTGATGATTGCGTTATTTCTCGCGCTGGCGTGGACGGGCATGGCGCTCATCAAACCGAAACCGATGCCGCCGTTTGAAGCGGGCGAATCTATATGGCAGAGCATTCGGGTCGGCGTGAGTTATGTGTTTCATCATCAGATTCTCGTCGGCTCGATGGCGCTCGATTTATTTGCGGTATTGTTTGGCGGCGCGATTGCGCTGCTGCCCGTTTTCGCCGCCGATATTTTACAAGTGGGTCCGCAAGGGTTGGGGCTGTTGGTCGCCGCGCCGTCGGTGGGCGCATTGGCCGCGATGTTGTGGTCCACGCGGCATCCGCCCGTCAAGCGCGCGGGCAAAATTTTATTCGGCGTCGTCGCGGGCTTTGGCGTTTCCATCATCGTCTTTGCGCTGTCGCGGAATTTTTATTTGTCGCTGCTGGCATTGGCGTTGAGCGGCATGTTCGACGGCGTCAGCATGATTATTCGGGAAACGATTTTGCGTTTGTATTCGCCGGAACATTTGCGGGGTCGCATCGCGGCGGTGCAGTGGGTTTTCATCGGTTCGTCGAATGAAATTGGCGCGTTCGAAAGCGGCGTCGCCGCGCGCGTCTTGGGCGCGGTTCCGGCGGTATGGCTTGGCGGCGTCATCACGCTGATTGTCGTCGGCGTCACCTTTGCGCTCGCGCCGCAATTGCGCGCGATGGATTTGCGTCCCGAATTCGTGCCGACGCTGCAAGAGCTGGAACAGTTGGAAGTGGAAAATATGACGGGGGTCTGAGTGGAAATGATCCGCGCGCTGGTTTTTGATTTGGGCGGCGTTCTGATTGATTGGGATCCGCGTTTGTTGTATCGCAAATTGTTTGACGACGACGCGGCGGTGGAACGCTTTTTGCAAGAGGTGGATTTTTACGGCTGGAATGTAGAACAGGATCGCGGCCGCACGTTTCAAGCGGGCATCGCGGAATTGTCCGCGCGCTTTCCGCAGTACGCCGAATATATTCGCGCGTACGATGAACGCTATCCCGAAGCGTTGGCGGGCGCGTTGCAGCCGACCGTCGAAATTTTGGCGCAATTGAAACGGGCGGGTTATCCGCTGTACGCGCTGTCGAATTGGCCCGCGGAAAAATTTGTCTATGCGCGCGCGCAGTTTGAATTTCTCGAATGGTTCGACTTGATTGTCGTTTCCGGCGAGGTGAAATTGATTAAACCGGACCCGCGCATTTTTACATTGCTATTGGAACGCAGCGGCTGGCGCGCGGAGGAATGTGTATTCATTGACGACAACGAGACGAATGTGCGCGCGGCGAACGAATTGGGTTTTCACGGCATTCGTTTTGAAAACGCCGCGCAATTGACGCGCGAATTAACGCGCTTGGGGGTATTGGATTTGAAATGAATCCTGCATTGCTTGGTAATTTGTTTTGGTTGCCGATAACGCGCGCGCGTCCCGGCGCGCGCCCACTTGTATGAATTAACTCGCGCGTTCGGAGAATGGAATGCAAGAATTCAGCGCGCCTACTCTGCGAATTCATGGCGACAACATTATTGAATGTGAACGCGCCTTGCGCGTCATCGCGCGCGCGTTGTCGCTCGAAATTTCATTTGTCGCGAGTCCAATTTATTTTCCGCGCTATGCGCTTGGCGAAAATTCCAAAACGCGTTTTGATGTTGAATTGTTGGCGGGTCATGCGCGTTGGAATGTGAATTTGCAAAATGTCTTGCGCGCGCATGGCGCGCCATTGCGCGAGGCCACCGACGCCGTGATTACGAATTATTCCGCCGATGGAACAGAAACTTTGCTTTTTGCATTAGAGTTTTCCAGCGCGCTGCCTGCGGGAAATAACGCGTGGCAGCGACATGGACGCGCGTTGACTTGTGCGACGATTGGAGCGCCTTTTCTCTATTTTGCAGAAGTGGGCGGCATGGAATTGGGAACAGCGCGTGTCTTTAAAGCGCCGCGCTTTCCGAATCCGATTATTCCCTTTTCCTATCTCACAGCCGACGAATTATTCCAGACGATTTGTGTCCCCGTCTATGTGGCGAGTCCGACGCTGCGGGCTGAAATGCGCGCGGAATTTTCGCCCGCGTTGGGCCAAGACAGCGGTCTGGCGCTCATTCGTTCCTTGCTCACAGAGCTGCCATTTGACAATATTCATAGCGAATTGAAAACACGCGCGCTGCGTATGACAGAACTCTTGGCGCGACGACGCAAGCGCACGGATACTTGGCGCGCGAACGAATGGTCAGAATTTCTCGCGTGCGACACCTACGACGCGCGCAAACAATGGTTGGAAATGCATTCAAAGGACTGGCAGAAAAAAAGCGGCGCAAAGGTTAGAACGAGTCAAACCTTTCAAGAACTGCGAAATCTTTTTTCAAGGATTGGATGCTTGACGATTGGCGGCGGAGATATTCCACTCTGTTGGATTCCTGCCGACAAACGCCCTCAACTGGCGAACGAAATTGGCGTGTTGTATAACAAGATGCCGCGCGCTTGGGGGCGATGGATTGGCGCGCGCAATGAGCCGCTATTTGTTGTTTGGGTAACGGGATTCAAACCCGACGGCGAAGATTCGCGTCCTGACCGCGGCTTGCTGCCCCTGCTACGAATGTTGATGGGATACGACGCAGAGGTGTTGACAATTGTAAGTGGACCCGCGAGACCCGCGATGTGGGCAAGGTCGCGCCGTGAACCGCAGCGCTTGGCGGAGCAAAATGGTTTGTGGGAAGCAATTCTTGGCTTGAGCAATGCGGTGTTGGCTGACAGCGTTACCTTGTCCGAACCCATTTGGTTAAAGCTGCCCGATTTGTCGCAGCCCGCGCCCAAGAAAATTTCTTTTGCGGCAGCCACATCGCCCACTCTATTCTCGGAACAAGACGTGGATACGGCGCTGCATTTGCTCTTTGGTCAAGGCGGAACTGAAACCGTATTTGAAGGACTGTGCAATCCGCCCGGCGGCGATTGGAGTGGCTTGTCGTTGTTG
>JAJVIA010000007.1:18003-21024 GCA_022072245.1 Anaerolineae bacterium | reverse complement strand
GGCGTGGGTAATCACCGTGCGGCTTGAATTGACAAGCGCGAAATTGCGATTAAGCTTGGACAAATTTTAGCGAGGCGTAAAAATGTTGAATCATCCAACCTGTTATCTTTCGCCCAAATGCGAGGCGCGCGCCATCGGACACATGTTGTACGGCGTCTTTGCGCGCGAGCCGCTGGAAAAAAATGAACGCATCGCCGTATGGGGCGGCGAAGTGTTGACGCGCGCAAACTTTGACGCGCTGCCTGACCGCTTGCGCCGTTTGAGCGTCCAAATCGAAGAAGGTTTATTTCTGGTCGCGCTGCACGAGGGTCCCGCCGATTACATCAATCATTCTTGCAATCCGAACGCGGGCATGGACGGCCAAATTGTCGTCGTCGCCATGCGCCCGCTTGCAGCCGGCGAACAGATTTGTTTTGATTACGCCATGACCGACGGCAGCGATTACGACGAGTTTGAATGTCATTGCGACGCGCCCAATTGTCGCCATCACGTGACCGGGCGCGATTGGCGCAAGCCCGAATTGTGGGAACGCTATGCCGGTTATTTTTCGCCGTACCTCGCGCGGCGCATCGAAAAATTGAAACGCGGAGAAACCGTTTGAATGGCGTTTTGTTCGCCAGCGTCTTGGGTTTAACGTCCGCGCTCGTTTGGGGCGCGGGCGATTTTTTGGGCGGCTTGAGTTCGCGGCGCGCTTCGGTTTTGGGCGCGCTGTTGGTAAATGAGGCAAGCGGCTTGGCGGTTTTGTTGACATGCGCCATTCTGTTTCAAGAACCGTTTCCGTCCAACGTCCAAATCGGTTGGAGCATCGCCGCGGGCATCGTCGGCGTCATCGGCTTGGGCGCGCTGTATGCGGGTTTGGCGAGCGCGCGCGCCAGCATCGTCGCGCCCGTGTCCGCCGTCGTCGCCGCGCTGCTGCCAGCCGTGTACAGCGCGTTCACCATCGGTTTGCCCGCCAGCCATCAACAAAGCGGTTTTCTCCTCGCGCTGGCGGCGATTGTCTTGGTGAGTTATTCGAATCAAGGCGTCGGCGAATTACGCGCGCTGGGTTTGGCGCTCTGCGCCGGCATCGGCTTTGGCTTGTTTTTTATTTTCATTCATCAAGGCAGCGCCGGAAGCACGTTTTATCCGTTGGTGTTTTCGCGCGGCGTCTCCATCCCCATCGTCTTGGGCGCGCTGCTCTGGCGCCGCGCGCCGCTGCCGTCCAAACCGGTTTTGCCGCTTGCGCTTGCGTCGGGAGTTTTTGACGCGGGCGGCAATATCTTTTTTCTGCTCGCGACGCAGTTCGGACGGCTCGACGTGGCGACGATTCTCTCGTCGCTCTATCCCGCGTCAACGGTGATTTTGTCGCGCATATTTTTGCATGAAAAAATTTCGCGCTTGCAGCAACTCGGCGTCGTGTTGGCGCTCGCGGCGATTGCGTTGATTGCGCTGTAATGATTCTGCCGCGCGCGGGTTCATTGCGTCCCGCGCGGCGGTCCGTCCACGCCGTACAAAAAAACCTCGCGCGAAAATTCGCGCGAGGTTTTTTATTATGCCGCTAACGCCGCTTTGCGCTGCCGATTCGCTTCGATGTAACGGCGAATCGCGTCGGCGTCCGGTTGATTGAACGCGGACGCGTTCGGGTCAATGCCTTCTAAACGCTTGCGCGGCAATTTTTGACTCACCGCGCGTTCGATTTTTTTCACCATCGGTTCGTCCAACGGCGTGACCAACGTGTACGCGCTGCCCGCCGCTTGCGCGCGGCCCGTGCGCCCGATGCGATGCACGTAATCTTCGGCTTGCATCGGCACGTCATAATTGACGACGTGCGAAACGCCTTCGACATCAATCCCGCGCGCGGCAATGTCGGTGGCGACGAGGACGCGCGCCTTGCCCTTGCGGAACGCTTCGAGCGCGGCGACGCGCTGACCCTGCGAACGATTGCCGTGAATCACGTCCGCGCGAATGTTTGCCTTTTTGAGCTGCTTGACGACTTTATCAGCGCGATGCTTGGTGCGCGCAAAGACCAACACGCTGTCCATTGTCTCATCCGCGAGCAGCTGGTGCAGCGCTTGGGTTTTTTGATGCTCCGGCACGACGTACAAAATTTGTTCAATCGTCTGCGGCGTCGCGGTCGTTTCGACGGCAATGCGCGCGGGTTTGTACGTCACTTCGGACGCGAGCGAAAGCACCGGCGCCGGCAATGTCGCCGAGAACAACATCGTTTGACGTTCGCGCGGCAATTCGCGCGCGATGCGTCGAATCGCCGGCAAAAAGCCCACGTCCAACATGCGGTCGGCTTCGTCCAACACCAAGATTTGTAAATCCTTGAACGAAACATAACCGCGCTGCATGTGGTCTTGCAAACGTCCGGGCGTGGCGATGATAATATCGGTGCGACGTTTGAGCGCTTGCTCCTGATTCGTCATGCCGACGCCGCCATAAATCGGCGCGACGCGCAGGTCGGTGTGTTTGACCAATGCTTGCGCCTGCTCTGTAACTTGCAAGGCAAGTTCGCGCGTCGGCACAAGAATCAAAACGCGGAGCGCGTGCGGCGCATTTTGCCCAAGCGCATCCTGCGCGAGCAATTTTTGAATCGCCGGAATCAGGAACGCGGCGGTTTTGCCGGTGCCCGTTTCGGCGGAACCTAAAATATCTTGGCCGGCGAGCGCGACGGGAATCGTCGCGGCTTGAATGGGCGTCGGTTCTTGAAAGCCCAATAACGCGATGCTTTTTTGCAGGCGCGCGTCAAGACTGAATGTATTGAAACTCATTTATTTTTGTATACAGTCACGAATGATCGAGGCAATCGAAATGCGCCGTCCGGGCGCGATGAAACTTCACACCAATCAGCCGAAACTATTTTCTATGCGGTTTGATTTGCCGATGTGAACTACCGCGGGAACACAGACGGGTCAGGAGGAAAAGTGTGGAGCCATGACGGCTCACTCAAAAGCGAGGGCAATGACTCTCGTAGAAATAAAAACGCCTCTCGGATTATTGACGAAAGGCATGAATCTACATGCAAACTTGTCTCTAACG
>JAJVIA010000007.1:7849-17903 GCA_022072245.1 Anaerolineae bacterium | reverse complement strand
CCCCATTTTCCTTTATGGTATAATTCCCTCTCGTTAAGCAAACGCGCGTTGGGATTCGTTTTATGAACCGAGAATACTTTTGCGCGCTTGACTCCTCCGCCATGAAAGGGGCAACGAGTTTGCCTTATGAATGAGTATAAATCAGATAAAATACGCAATGTCGCGTTGATTGGTCATTCGAGCTCCGGCAAAACTTCCCTCGCCGAAGCGCTCCTCTTTAACACGGGCGCCACGACCCGTCTCGGCAAAGTTGACGACGCCAACACGGTTTCAGATTTCGACCCCGAAGAACAACGCCGCAAAATTTCCATCAGCACATCGGTTGTACCCTGCGAATGGAACGGCTATAAAATCAATCTCATTGATACGCCCGGCTATATTGATTTCGCCGGCGAAATGAAAGGCGCGCTGCGCGTCGCCGATGTCGCCGTCATTTTGGTGGACGCGGTCTCGGGCATCGAAGTCGGCACCGAATTGGTGTGGCAGTATTGCGACGAATTGAATTTGCCGCGCGTTATTTACATCAACAAGATGGACCGCGAGAACGCGGACTTTGATAAAGTGGTGGATCAACTGCGCGAGCGCTATGGCAAAAGCATCGCCGCGCTCCAAGTGCCCATCGGCAAAGAATCGGCGTTCAAAGGCGAAGTCAATGTCGTGAGCCGCAAAGCGTTTCTCGGCAAAAGCGAAGGCGCCATTCCGACGGAATTACAAGACACGGTGGAAGCGCGCCGCGGGCAATTGGTCGAAATCGCCGCCGAAAGCAGCGACGCGCTGATTGAAAAATATTTTGAAACGGGCGAACTGAGCGAAGAAGAAATTCGCACAGGATTGGAACACGGCGTCGCGGGCGGCACGCTCGTACCCGTGTTGTGCGGTTCTGCCACGCAAAATATCGGCGTGGATTATTTATTGAAATTTTTCGCCGACTATACCCCGTCGCCCGTCGAAATGCCCCCGCAAATCGCGCTCCACAGCGCGACGCAAAAAGAGGAAAAATTAAACGGCGGCGATACGGGCCCCCTCGCCGCGTTCGTGTGGAAAACTCAAGCCGACCCGTACGTAGGCAAGCTGACGTATTTCCGCGTATATTCGGGAACGATGCAATCCGATTCGCGCGTCAACAATTCGCGGACGAACGGCGAAGAGCGCATCGGTCAACTCTATGTCTTGCGCGGCAAAGAACAATTGCCCATCAAACATATTTACGCGGGCGACTTGGGCGCGGTGGCAAAACTCGGCGACACTTCCACCAATGACACATTGTGCGACAAGACGCATCCGCTCGAACTCGCCAAAATTTCGTATCCCAATCCGGTCTATTCCGTCGCGCTCACGCCCAAGACCAAAACCGATTTGGACAAGATGAGCGGCGCGCTGCAAAAATTGGTTGACGAAGACCCGACCTTGCGCGTCTATCGCGAACCCGATACGGGCGAAAGCATCATGGCGGGCATGGGCGATTCGCACGTCAGCGTCGCGGTGCAACGGTTGAAACAAAAATTTGGCGTCGAACTCTTGACGAGCGAACCCAAGATTCCGTACAAAGAAACGATTACGAAAAAGACCGAAGTGCAGGGCCGCCACAAAAAGCAAACGGGCGGACGCGGTCAATTTGGCGATACGTGGGTACGGTTCGAGCCGCTGCCGCGCGGCGCGGGTTTTGAATTTACCGAAGAAGTCTTTGGCGGGTCGGTGCCAAATCAATACATTCCCGCCGTCGAAAAAGGAATGCGCGAAATTATTGCGCGCGGCGTCTTGGCGGGCTATCCGACAACCGATTTTCGCGCGGTGCTGTACGACGGTTCCTACCATCCCGTAGATTCAAGCGAAATGGCGTTCAAACTTGCGGCGCACAAAGCATTCAAGCAAGGCATCCCGGCGGCGGGTCCCGTTTTACTCGAACCCGTGATGAACATGGAAATCACTGTGCCGGATAATTTCATGGGCGACATTATCGGCGACTTGAATACGAAACGCGCGCGGGTGCAGGGCATGGACCAAAAAGGCGCGTGGTCCGTCATTACGGCGCAAGCGCCGCTCGCCGAAATCGCGCGCTATGCCACCGACCTGCGCTCCATGACGCAAGGACGCGGCTACTTTACGATGGCGTTTGACCACTATGACATTGTCCCGTCGCACATCGCTTCGGTCATTATCGAAAAAGCGAAAAAAGAACGCGCGGGCTTGGAAGAAGAGGACGAAGAATAAATGTTGTCTGGACGATGGAACATCAACCCTTTCGCATCCAAAACTATCGCGCTCGTACTTTTGAGCGCGGTCGTTTTGTTGAACGCGTGTGGCGGCGACGCGACCCCCACGCCAACGCCCGCGCCCGCGCCCACGTCAACGTCGCTTCCCGCGCCGACGGCGACAACGATTGTTTCGGACAAAACAACGCCGCAAACAGCCAAAGTTTGCGCGCCCGGCGAGACGCCCACATTCATTTCCGACGTTGTTTTGGCTAAAGACGCGCAAGGCGCAAATTACGAACCGGTGGGAATCACAGAGGCGTTTGAACCGTCGCAAGCCACGCTGCACGCCATCGTAACGCTTGTGAACGCGCCAAAAAATTTGCAGCTCGGCGCGACATGGCATTTGATTCAAGCGTCCGGTTATAAACCGCAAAAGATTGACGCCACCACCATCGAGGTCGCCGACGGCGGTTCGCGCAATGTGGACTTTACGCTGAAAGGAACCCAGTCCGCCTGGCCCGTCGGCTCGTACTGTGTCGAGATTTACGCCAACGACAAACTCGCGCTTGCCAAATCTTTCACCGTGATTGCGGGGGAATCGAACGCGGGAAGCAATGTGATTCAGGACATTGTATTGGCAGAAAGCGTCAAGCCCGATACGTTTGACCCGATTAATCCGACCGACACATTCAAAAAGAACGCGGAAGCGATTCACGCAGTCGTTAGGATTCTTGATGCGCCCGCCAACACTCAATTGAGCGCGAAATGGTTTCCGCCGAGTCAAGAGCCGCTCGACTTTGCTTTGCCGCCGGTGGACGGCACGCGCTGGCTCGATTTTCGTCTGACCCCGCCGCCGGACGGATTTCCCGCCGGCGAGTACAAGGTCGAGATTTACGTCAATCAAAAATTGGCGGACACGAAAACATTTACGGTGCAATAAAAGGGGGCAGGTCCTTGACCTGCCCCTATGCTTTCAAGCCCATCAGATTCAAGGGAATGGAAAAAAACCAAATCTGAAGTTTGTCCCACGCGTTCGCGCTCGGTTTGACGCGCAGCGCTTGAACCGTTTCGCGCAGCGCCATCATCGTCGCGCCGCGCGTCATATAGTATTTGCTCAAACGTTTACGCGTCGTATATTCGTCTTGGAACGAGCCGCCCTCGTGCAATAAATCGGCCGCCTGCATATACAACGCGCTAGCCGCGTCCCCATTGCCCTCGCGTTCTTCCAACTGCGCAAGATTGCCCGTCGCGCGCCCCTGCCCCGCCGCGTCGTTCGCCTGAATAAACAACTGCTGCGCCTGATTCAGATATTCGCGCGCCGCCGCGTTGTCGCCTTGCATCCAGAGGACGATGCCCAAATCGTTCGCCGCTTCGGCGCTCTTTTGCGCGTCGTGGTTGCTTTGCGCCATCGTAAAATCGTTTTGCAATTGTTCCGCCGCCTGCGCCAGCGTGCCATCCGCCACATGGCGCTGCAATTCCATTTGATTCATGATTTAACCTCGTCCGCGATTTTACAATACGCGCGGCGCGCGCGCAATGGGATAATAGACGCAAAAAAAATAGACACGCCATTTCAATTGCGTTATACTCGGACGCGAAAGAATCTCGGCATGATTGACGCGCAAAATTTTCCCGGACGCGGCGCTTGGCGTTTGGATGCACGCGCTCTGCAACCGTAGACGCGTTTCACGCTACCGGTCGGCGCATATCTTGGCGCGCGGCGAGATTACGCGCCACACTGAATAGCGACAGATTACGGAGACATTATGCATAAACTCGTTTTATTGCGGCACGGCGAAAGTACGTGGAACCAAGAAAACCGTTTCACCGGTTGGACGGATGTAGATTTGTCGGAAAAAGGCGTCGCCGAAGCAAAAGCGGCGGGCAAAACGCTTCAGGCGGAAGGTTATACTTTTGATATGGCATTCACTTCGGTTTTGAAACGCGCGCTGCGGACGCTCCACCTCGCGCTGGATGAAATGGATTTACTGTGGCTGCCCGTACAAAAATCGTGGCGTTTGAACGAACGACATTACGGCGCGCTGCAAGGATTGAATAAAGCCGAGACCGCGCAAAAATTTGGCGAAGACCAAGTCTTGATTTGGCGGCGCAGTTATGACATTCCGCCGCCCGCGCTCGAACGCGACGACGAACATTTTCCCGGACACGACCGCCGTTACGCCGACCTCGACCCGCGCGCGCTGCCGACGACGGAATGTTTAAAAGATACCGTCGCGCGTTTTCTCCCGTACTGGCAAGACGCGATTGTCCCCGCGCTGCAAGCCAACAAACGCGTCATTATCGCCGCGCACGGCAATAGCTTGCGCGCGCTCGTAAAATATCTCGACCGCATCGGCGACCAAGAAATTGTCGCGCTCAACATTCCCACCGGCATCCCGCTCGTCTATGAATTGGACGACGAGTTGAATCCCATTCAACATTATTATCTCGGCGACCCCGAAGCGATTGCCAAAGCGGCGCAAGCTGTGGCGAATCAAGGCAAGGCAAAATAAATAACTCGCGTTACGCAGTCCACCACAATTCAATTTTTGGGACACGGATTACACGGATTTACACAGAAAAAGAAATGCGATGCCCGATAATGAAAAATCTGTGGTGGCTGTGGCATCTGTATCCAAAAATGCGTCCGTAAATCCTGACCGGATACTTTATTGTCGGCAAGGCGCGTAACATGAGTAAATAAAAAAACGCGCGCGGCAAAGATGAAACTCTCCCGTCGTCCATTGTGAACGCGAGCGGAAGAGAGAAACATTACGCCGATGGCGCGGAATCGGACATTTCGATTTTTTGTCCAAAGCGGCGCGAGACGATGCCGAGACAAACCAAGCCCAAAAACCAACCAAACCACAAGGTCGCAAAACGAATCATCAAGGTCGCGGCGGCGGCGGTTGTAGCAGTGATAGTCCCGACGGGCAGCCACGGTTGTTTGCCGAACGCGACCAACAGCCCGCCGATGCTCGCTTCCGCCACACCCAAACCGCCCGGCACGAGCAAGAGCGAACCCGCAAGCGTGGCAAAACCCATGGCGAAATTCGAGAGAATGACGAGTTCCCACGAGAACGGCACGCCCAAGCCAACGAGAATCAACGCGAGCGCGAAACATTCCCCCGCCCACGAAATGACGCCGAGCGCAATGGCAATGAATAAACTTTTGAAACTCAACAATTCGTACGCGCTGGCATAGAACGCATAGAAATGATGCATCCGCGTCGCGAGACGCGGAAATTTTTCTACGCGCCGCATCAAGCGTTCCGCCAAGCCGCGCTGTCGTACGCCGACGACCAGAATCGTCGCGCCAAGCGCCACCGCGAGCATCAACAAGCGCACAGTGAGATTGTCAAACAAAAACAAGCCGGTCGCCGCGAGCAAGAGCAGCGCGAGGCCATCGGTCATGCGCTCCGCGAGAATGATGGGCGAAGTCGTCGCCACCGGCGCGTCCACGCGCTGCTTGACCAAAAAGCATTTCAGAAATTCGCCCGCCTTACCCGGCGTCAAGGTCATGGAAAAACCCGCGAGAAAAATCAACAGACTATCGAGCCAATGCAAATTGCGTACGCCGACCACGCTCAAATACCAATGCCATTTTCCAAAGCGCACGGCGTAATTGAACAGCGTCAAGCCGATAATGAACGGCAGTAATTCCCATTGAAAATCTTGGAGCGTAACGACGAGTTGCTGCGCGTCGCCGACCAGCAGCAAGACCGCATACACCGCCACCGCCAACAAAAGCGAACCGATAATTTTTCGTTTATGTTTTTCCAGCAGTTCCATAGTCCATCAAGCGCGCGCCGCGTAGCGCAGTCGTTCATTCAAACAACACATATTGGTCGCCGCGCAATTTTTGCTGAATCTTGTCGAGAATCAATTCCAAATCGGGATTGTTTTGCACAAAATCCAAACGGTCGGCTGGCACAGTCAGAACGGGCGCGAGTTGAAAATTGGCGGTCCATTCCTCGTACAAAAGATTCAGCTGTTCCAGATACGCGCGTTCCATCTTTTTTTCGTACTCGCGGCCGCGCAGCGCGATGCGTTTCAACAACGTGTCCACCGACGCCTGCAAATATACGACCAGTTGCGGCGGCGGTAAAAATAATTTCAATACGCCGTACATGTCCGCATACGTCGCGTAATCGCGTTCGCTCATGCGTCCCTGCAAATACAAATTGCGCGCGAAAATTTCCGCGTCTTCGTACACCGAACGGTCTTGGACGACGACGCCGGGGCGGCTCAACAATTGATGATGCGCGTAAAGCCGCCGCGTCAAAAAAAACGTTTGCGAGTGAAACGCCCAGCGCGGCATATCGGCGTAAAAATCCGCGAGATATGGATTTTCCGCCACCGTTTCATAAAACGGCTCCCACCCCAACCGTTCGGATAAAATTTTCACCAGCGTAGATTTGCCGACGCCGATGTTGCCCGCGATAACGAGAAATTGTTTCATATCCTTGCAGTTCGTCAGCCGACCGTTACAGCCAGCGCGCCTGAATCGGCGTCTCTGCCATTTTCGCGCGAATCAATTCGGCGATGCGCTCCACATCCTGGGGCTGCCGCACAATGTCCAGTTCAGTGGTCTCGATTTTCAAAACGGGCGACGCGTGATAAGCGTTGAAATACGCGTCGTACGCCTGCGCGAGCGCGGCGATGTATTCGCGCTCCATCGTGCGTTCATAACTGCGGTCGCGCGCCGCGATGCGCGTCATCAAACATTCCACTTCGGCGCGCAGATACACGACCAAATTCGGCAGCGGAATGCGCGCGCCGAGCGTATCCTGCACGCGCTCGTACATTTCCAATTCATCGCCGCTCAAAGTCAAACGCGCAAAAATTTTATTCTTGTCGAACGTGTAATCGCTAAATAAATTTTGCGTCGCCAACGCGTGGGGAATCGCTTCGTGCTGCTGCTGATAGCGGCTCAATAAAAAAAACGTCTGCGTTTGAAACGCATAGCGTTCGCGGTCTTGATAAAAACGCGCGAGGAACGGATTCTCTTCAAACACCTCCAAGAGCAGCGCGGCGTCGAACCTATCGCGCAACAAACGCGCGAGCGTCGTTTTGCCAACGCCGATGACGCCTTCGATGGCAATGTAAAAATGAGCGGGCTTCACGTCGAAACGACCTCCAAAGATTTTTCGCGCACAAACATAAACCAAATCACGCACGCCGCCAAAATTGCCGCCGCCGAAACCAGACTTGTCGCGCCAAAACCGTATTGGGCATATACCGCCGGGCCGATGAATGAACCCGCCGCGCGCCCCAGTGAAAACGCCGCAACGCCCAGCGACAAAAGCGTGGCGCGCACCGCCGGCGCGATTTCCGTC
This sequence comes from Anaerolineae bacterium, assembly GCA_022072245.1. Classification (GTDB taxonomy): domain Bacteria; phylum Chloroflexota; class Anaerolineae; order UBA4142; family SHND01; genus SHND01. The sequence goes on along the minus strand of JAJVIA010000007.1, from coordinate 10,369 downwards.
ATCAGCGGCAGCGCGGCGACAATACTCAATTCAAACGCGAAAAATGTCAATACGATGCCCGCGCCGCCCGACCATACATTCATTCCCATAAACGGTAGCGCCAGATACGCGAGCGCGCCGAGCGCCAAACCGCCCGCGACCATTTTCCATTTGCCGAGACGATCCACAAATAACGCCACCGCCATTTGCGCGATAAATTCCGCGCCGCCAATCGTCGCCGCGACCAAGCCCAACGCGACCGCGTCCAAACCAAAAGTCACGTTCATCCAATCCGCAAAGACGATATTGATATTTTCATTCGCCGCCGCCAACAACAACGTCGTCATAATTGCCGCCAGCGCCATCGGCGCGCGCAGCGCTTGACGATACGCGCCGCGCAGCGCGCGCGCCGCCTGAGCGGGTTGTTGTTTGTCGCGCGGCAGCGCGAGCCACAATAGCGCCAACGCGCCCAACGCGCATAGTCCCACCGCGACGAATCCCGCGCGCCACCCTTGCGCCTGCACCGCCAAACCCATCAACGGCAAGCCAACGATTGCGGCAAGCGACCAGGCGACTTCGGCGATTGCCATGATCCGCCCGCGCCGCGCATACGGCACCTTGTCGCCAAGAAACGCTTGCTGCGCCGGCACGTACAAAATGGAGGCGAAACCCATCAGCGTCATTACGCCAATGGCGACCCACAGCGACGTGACAAAATAGAGCGCGACGCCGGTGAGAGCCATGATAGCGACGCCGGCGAGCATCATCACGCGCCGCCCGTAGCGGTCCGTCAGCGGGCCAAACAGCGGCGCGGTGAAACCAAGCAAATTGCGAATCTGCGCGATTAACGCGGCGTTCGTCACGCTCACGCCGAGACCGGCGGCAATGAACGGCAAAAAGGGATAGAGCGCGCGATACCCCGTATCCAGAACGGTACGCGCAAACAAAAGCAGCGCCAGCGTGCGCCATGAAAAATCGCGGGCGGCGGAAGGGGAGGAAACGGACATACGAACGATAATTGAACACAAAACAAAATTCGCAAGCATTTTGCTTGCGAATTTTGCTTTGACAGCTCCGCGACAAGGACTTGAACCTTGAACCCTGCGGTTAACAGCCGCATGCTCTGCCGATTGAGCTATCGCGGAATGTGCGTTGGCAAGACCAAATTATATGCAAAAGCGCGAGATGGTCAAAAATTCAACCCAAATAATCGCGCAACTTGCGACTGCGAATCGGATGCCGCAGTTTTCGCAGCGCTTTGGCTTCGATTTGGCGAATGCGTTCGCGCGTGACGCCAAACTCTTGGCCCACCTCTTCGAGCGTGCGCGTACGCCCGTCTTGCAAACCAAAACGCAATTCGAGGACTTTACGTTCGCGGTCGCTCAAACCGTCGAGAACGTCTTGCATCTGTTCTTTGAGCAATTGCCGCGACGCCTGGTCAACGGGTCCCGGCACCGATTCGTCTTCGATAAAATCGCCGAGCGACGAATTATCTTCGCTCCCAATCGGCATTTCGAGCGACATGGGTTCTTGGGCGACTTTCATGATGCGGCGGATTTTGGTCGCCGCGCGTTTCAATTTACGGTCCAACAGCGGGTCAAGCGTTTCGCCCGCGGCTTGGGCTTCGATAATGGCGCTGCGTTCTTCCGGCGCGAGCAATTCCATTTCGAGCGCGATTTCTTCCGAAGTCGGTTCGCGGCCCAATTCTTGCTGAAGGCGACGCGATACGCGCAAGAGCCGATTAATCGTTTCGACCATGTGCACCGGAATCCGAATGGTGCGCGCTTGGTCGGCGATGGCGCGCGAAATGGCTTGACGAATCCACCATGTCGCGTAAGTTGAAAATTTAAACCCTTTGCGAAAATCAAATTTTTCCACCGCGCGCAGCAAACCGATATTGCCCTCTTGAATCAAATCGAGAAACGACATGCCGCGCCCGATATAGCGTTTCGCCACGCTGACGACCAAACGCAAATTCGCTTCCGCGAGTTTGAGCCGCGCGCGTTCGCCGATTTCGATTTCGCCTTTGAGTTTTTGGCGCACTTTGAGGTCAAGCCCGGTCTTTTTCAAATCCACCTGCGCGTGCAGACCCCTTTGCATCTGTTCCGCCAAGCGCAATTCTTCGGGCGAAGTCAAAAGCGGCACGCGTCCAATTTCGCGCAGATACATTCGCACAGGGTCGCTGCCCGCTTCGCTCTCGCCAGTTTCGACGACCACCGGCGCTTCGTCCTCGTGAAGCGGATGCGCGAGCGTCGAGAGGTCCACCGTCACGTGCATTTCGGCGAGCAGCTGCTTTAAATCCGCCAGCAAGCCGGGGTCATCGTCAATATCTGGAAATTCGCGGCGAATCTGTTCAACCGTCAAGCGTTTTCTCATGCCCGCTTGTGTAACCAGACGGTCGAGAATCGCGTCCATATCCGGCGGCTCGGGCGCATCGCCCACCGGACCGCTTAGGTCCGTCACCATCGTCAACACCGGCGCGTGGTCATTGTCCGCGCCATACTCGGGCGCGTGGTCATTGTCCGCGCCATACTCGGGCGC
>JAJVIA010000007.1:5692-7749 GCA_022072245.1 Anaerolineae bacterium | reverse complement strand
AGCTGCGGCGCTCAAAAGCGTGCGCGCATCGAGCGCGCGTTTTGTTTCAGCAATCCAACCGCTCACCAACACAACCCGCTGCGTCAATTCCGCTTGTTCTTCGGGCGGCGTTTCACTCAATAAAAAACGCAGCTGCGTCAACTCATTTTGCAAACGCTGTAACCGCAGGCGATACGCGGCGCTCTCCAATTCTCGCAGCGCCGCCGCGCCCTCGAATTGTATCCCTTTAGCCGCTTGATGCAAACGCTCCCCCTCGGCGCGCGTTTCCGCGCGCAGACGCGCGAGAAAAGCCGCCGCGTCAAAAGCCAGCGTCGTCTGATTATACTCGATAAGCGTATTCCATAGTTGGCGCAGCAGCGGGTCGCCAAAATCTTCCGCCGTCAAAAAAGAAACGCGTTCGATATGATCGGGCGTATGCAGCGCCAGCGCAATCAAGTATTCGTCATAGCGCGCGGCTTGGGGACGGTTGGGCAGCGCGCGCGGCGCTTGAAGGACGCGCACCGGCGCATCGCTCTTTTCAAAAGTTTGGAGCTGCTCCAAAATGACGCGCTCGTCCGAACGGGTGCGCCGCGCCAATTCTTGCGCGTAATGGGGACGCTGAACATTATCTTTGACTTGGGCAATCACCGGCAGCATCCGCTTGACGTATTCCGATTTACCTTGCGCGGCATTCAAATCCAAATCACGCGCCTGCGCGTTGAAATAATAATCGAGCAAGGGCGTCGCATTGGCGACGAGCGCGCGCCACGCATCCGGGTTTTCCAAAATCACTTCATCGGGGTCGCGGCCTTGCGGCATTTCCAAAATCAATAGTTCCGCGTCGAGCCGTTCTTTGAACACGACGAGTCCGGGTCCAACCGGCACGGGCGCGTTTTTGTACGACAGCGCCTGGCGCGCCAAATTCAAACCGCGTTCCGTCGCCGCCGCGCCCGCTTCGTCCGCATCGAGCGCGAGCGCATAGCGTTTTGTGAGCCGCGTCAATTGCGCCAATTGTTTTTCCGTCAATGCCGTGCCGAGCGAGGCGACCACATTTTTGAAACCCTCTTGATGCGCGACGACGACATCGGTGTATCCCTCGACGATGATGGCGAGATTCTCGGCGCGAATCGCGTCCTTTGCCAAATCCAATCCGTATAACGTATCGCTTTTGGAAAAAATCGGCGAGTCGGGCGAATTCAAATACTTGGGTTGTTGGTCGTCGCTCATTGCCCGCGCGCCGAACGCGATATATTCGCCGCGCCGATTGCGAATCGGAAACATGAGCCGTCCGCGAAAACGATCCCACACGCGCCCCTCTTCATTCGAAGAAATCAAGCCCGCGCTTTCAATGTCCGCCAGCGGAAATCCTTTGGTTTTCAAATGTTCAAGCAGCGCATTGTAGGAATTGAGCGCATAGCCGATTTGAAAGGTTTCAAGCGCCAGCGCGTTGATTTGGCGTTTTTGCAAATACGCGCGCACGCGTTCCGCTTCGGCGTGATGTTTCAATTGATAATTGAAATACGCGGCGGCGGTTTGATTGATTTCGATGAGACGTTTTACGTTCGACCCGTCGCCCGCCTCGCGATGCAATGTCACGCCCGCGCGTTCCGCCAATATTTTGAGCGCGTCGCTAAAATCTACGTTCTCTTTTTTCATCACGAACGTAAAAATATCGCCGCCCATGCCGCATGCGCCGAAACAGTGCCACGTCTGCGTTTCGGGAAACACAAAAAACGCGGGCGTGCGCGTGTTCGCATGAAACGGACACAGCCCCGCGTACGAACGTCCCGATTTTCGCAATTTCACCGTTTGCGAAACGAGGTCAACGATGTCGAGTTTTTGTTTGATTTCGTCAACGACAGACATGATGCAATGCGCTAGGCAAAATACGCAAGGCGTCATAAACAAATTCACATTGGTATTGCGCCTTGTTCATTGCGCCTTGATTAGAGATATTGCCATTAGAACAAGGGTTTGTCAAACAACTATGCGAAATGGGGAGGCGATTAGAAATCGCGGCAACAAGAACGCGAAACGTGCCTGCGCACGTTGGATATTGTATCGGACGCGTCGCAAAA
>JAJVIA010000007.1:0-5592 GCA_022072245.1 Anaerolineae bacterium | reverse complement strand
CGGTCTATGCCGCATCGCCGGGCAAATATCCCGTCCGCTCCAATTCCAACAATAACCGTTTGCGCCACAAGCCGCCGCCGTATCCGGTGAGTTCGCCGTCTTTGCCAATGACGCGGTGGCACGGAATCAGGATGCTGATGCGATTTGCGCCGTTCGCGCGGGCGACGGCGCGCACGGCGGTCGGCTGCCCGATGCGCCGCGCGAGTTGTTGGTACGAAATCGTTTCGCCGTACGGAATCGTTTGTAATTCCTTCCATACGCGTTCTTGAAACGGCGTGCCATTCATCGCCAGCCGCGCGCTGAAATTCTTTTGCTTGCCTTGAAAATAACAATGCAATTCCGCGCGCAATCCTTCCAACGCATCGTTCGTCGTCGGCAAAATGGGCAAACCAAAGCGTTTGCGAATTTGTTTATAGTTGTATTCCAACATCCGTCTATCAGAAAATTCGACAAAGCAAATCGCGTCGCGCGTCGCGGCGGCGAGAATCGGACCGAGCGGCGATTCGATAAATTGCGCGGCGATATAGCCGTCGTTCGCCGCAACGGCGCGCCGCGCGCGAATCGGCGCATCGCCAAACGTTTTGGCAAACGCATCGCGGAAACCGCTGTGCGATTCGTAACCATTGGCAAACACTACATCGTCCAACGGCGAACCATTGCGAATTTGCGTGAACGCCTCCGCCAACCGTTTGCCGCGCTGCCATTCCGCAAACGTCATGCCGTAATGGTCGAGAAACCAGCGCCGCGCGCGTTCGGGCGTGACGCCCAGATTTGCCATTTCGCGCGCGGTAATTTTTTCATCGGGCTTGTTTTCGACGCGTTCCATCAACATCTTGGCCCAGCGCGGCGGCGCGCCGTTCACGTCGAGCGGCTGACAACGCTTGCAGGGCCGATAGCCCGCGAACATCGCTTCGCGCGCCGAAAGAAAAAATTCGACGTTCTCGCGTTTTGGAGTCGCGGAACAGGACGGCAAACAAAAAATGCCCGTCGTTTTTACCGCGACAAAAAACACGCCGTCATAACTTGCATCTTTGGCGTAAAACGCATGCTCCATTTCGGCGCGCGAAAGGGAGAGACTTGGGCTGAGCAGAGACGCGGGATTGGAAGTTGGAGAGCGCGGCATTAGGCGATTGGGCGATTGGACGATTGGACGCTGCGACGATAGAGCGATTCTATCATTCGGCGCTTGGGTGATTGGATTTGCTTTCATGGGGAGAATTGTACGCGGGTTGAAAAAATCCGTCCACCGAAAAAACGACAAAAACGTTTGCGCGGGGCGCGCCTACATTTTGGCTTGGCGCGCGGGCGTCAAATCGGCAAAATAATCCGCGAGGCGTTCGCGCAACGCCAAACGCGCGCGATGCAAACGCACTTTGACCGCTTGCTCGGAAACGCCCAACGCGTTGGCGGTTTCGATGGTGGAGAGGCCCTCTAATTCGCGCAGCACAAAGACGATGCGCGAATTAGAGGGCAGCGCGCGCAGCGCGTTTTCGAGTTGCGCGCGCGCGTCATTCGTTTCAAATTCGCGTTCCGGCAAACAGCACCAATCGTGCAGCGCTTGAGGCAAAAGACCGCCCTGCTCGGCGGCGTCCAGCGTATCTTCCACCGAGACGCGCGGCGGTTTATTGCCGCGCAATCGCATCAACGCGGTGTTGTAGCAAATCCGGTACAACCACGTTTTCAAACTCGAACGTCCGTCAAATTGCGCGATGCCTTTGAACGCGTTGAGAAAAGTTTCTTGCAAGACATCTTCGGCTTCGTGCGGGTCGCGCATCATGCGCCGCGCGACGCGATACAAACCGTCGGAATGTTCGCGGACGCATTGCGCGCACGCGGCGGGGTCGCCCGCGCGCAGCCGTTCAATAAAAGCGCGCTCGGTCTCATCCGGCAACACCGCCGGAATTTTATTTGCCATGCCGTAATTATAGCATGAGCGAAAAGCGCGCGTAGGTCTAATCTAAAGCGTGATTCGAGCGCACGGCTCGTTTAGCGGCGAACGCCTCAGGTTCCGCCCGGCGCGCAAGCGCTCGCGGCATAATCGAACGCGCCGCTCGACGACGTTTGCGGTTTTGTCGCAAACAGGGACAATTCTTTTTGTACGTCCGCGCTGCCGCAAGTTGGACAGGTCACCGCTGGCGCAGAACTTGCGCTGCGAATCAGTTTTTCAAAGGGTTGTTTGCACGTTTTACATACAAATTCATAAATGGGCATCTCTTTGCCTCGCTTAAAACTTGATGGGCTCTAGCCCTGTAGGTTCGCGGCGACGCGCAATAATTTTTCGCGAACCGCTTGCGCGATCGGTTTCACCGCGTCATTGTTCACCACTTGAAACATGACAAGCGGGTCAATGATGGCGACATCCACGCCGCCCGCCTCATTCGCCGCGACGGTGACATTGCACGGCAGCAGCAAACCCACTTCGGGCGCGGCGGATAATACGCGATGCGCGAACGGCGGATTGCACGCGCCCAAAATTTTGTATGGGCGAAAATCCACATCCAATTTTTGTTTCAACGTCGCGCGCACGTCAATTTCCGTGAGAACGCCAAAACCTTCTTGCTTGAGTGCGGCGGTCACGCGCGCGACGGCATCGTCAAAATCTGCATCAAGCCGAACGTTAAATCCTAACTCGGACATCCTAGCTTCCTTTCCGTTCTCGTCGGCGTCTTTTAAAATGCGGCTGTATTACAAATTTGTCCGACGAGTCGTGAGCATAGATGCAGAAATTTGAAAAAGGTTACATTAAAATTGCGCCAAGCGAATTTGCCTGGCGCAATTTTTTGTTGCCGTTTATTTGTCTTTGGTTACGTGACCGAGCGTCGCTTGCGCCGCCGCCAACCTCGCCACCGGCACGCGGAAAGGCGAACAGGAAACGTAATTGAGGCCAATCAAATCGCAAAATTCAATCGAACTTGGGTCGCCGCCATGTTCGCCGCAGATGCCGATTTCGAGTTTTTTGCGCGTCTTGCGGCCCGCTTTGACCGCCATCTCCATGAGCTGCCCCACGCCTTCGCGGTCCAATTCTTGGAACGGATTGGCGGTGAGGATTTTCATGTCCACGTATTTTTGCAGGAATGACCGTTCGGCGTCGTCACGACTCACGCCGAGCGTTGTCTGCGTCAAGTCGTTCGTTCCAAACGAAAAGAATTCCGCGTATTCCGCAATCTTGCCGGCGGTCAACGCGCCGCGCGGAATCTCAATCATGGTGCCGAATTTGTAATGCACCTCGACGCCCTGCTCTTGCATGACCGCATGCGCTTCGGGTTCAAGGATATTTTTCTGATTTTGCAATTCGGTCACGTTGCCGACGAGCGGAATCATGATTTCGGGGCGCGGGTCTTTGCCCTCTTTTTTCAATTGGCACGCCGCTTCAAAAATCGCGCGCACTTGCATCTTTGTAATTTCGGGCATGGTGATGCCGAGACGACAGCCGCGCAAGCCGAGCATCGGATTCGCTTCGCGCAGCGATTCGACCGCGTGCAGCATGTTTTCTTTTTCCGCGAGTTCGCGCTTTTGATACGACGCATCCACATTGTCGCGTTCCAGATACCGCAGCTGTTCTTTGAGTCTCGCCACATCCGCGAGCAGTTCTTCAAACGGCGGCAAGAATTCGTGCAGCGGCGGGTCAATCAAACGAATCACCGTTGGCAAGCCATCCATCGCTTCGAGAATTCCATAAAAGTCGCCGCGCTGAATCGGCAAGAGCTGGTCGAGAAAGGGTTGGCGTTCCGCCGCGTTTTTCGCGAGAATCATTTGGCGCACGATGGGCAAGCGCGTCGTTTCAAAAAACATGTGTTCCGTGCGGCACAAGCCAATGCCTTGCGCGCCGAACGCGCGGGCGCGGATTGCATCGCGCGGATAATCGCCGTTCGCCCATACTTGCAGGCGGCGGAATTCGTCCGCCCAACCGAGAATCGTTTGCAGGTCGGTCTCTTTTTGGAAATCGGGATTGAGCGTAGAAATTTTGCCCGCAAACACTTGGCCCGTCGTGCCGTCAATCGAAATGAAATCGCCTTCGTGAATTTCGCGCCCGTTCACGCTAAATTTTTTCGCGGCTTCGTTGACATGAATTTCTTCGCAGCCCGCGACGCACGGCAAGCCCGCGCCGCGCGCGACGACTGCCGCGTGTGACGTTGCGCCGCCATGCTGCGTGAGAATTCCTTTGGACGCGTACATACCATGCACATCGTCGGGCGCGGTTTCGTAACGCACGAGAATCACGGCTTTGCCCTCTTTGTTCCATTCGTCGGCGGTGTCGGGGTCAAAGACGGCGATGCCCGTTGCCGCGCCGGGCGAGGCGTTGATGCCGCTGGCGAGATAATCGCCGCGCGCCGTCGCGGCTTTTTTGTCATTGTCGTCAAAGCGCGGCGCGAGCAATTGCACGACGTGCATCGGGTCAATGCGCTGCACGGCTTCTTTTTTGGAAATGAGACCCTGCGCCACCATGTCCACCGCGATTTTCACCGCCGACGCGGCGGTGCGTTTGCCCGTGCGCGTTTGCAGCATCCACAGTTTGCCCTTTTCGACAGTGAACTCGAGGTCTTGCATTTCGCGATAATGTTTTTCCATGTTCCGCGCGATTTCGCGGAATTGGCGATACATTTCGGGCATGCGCTCTTGCATTTCGTCAATGTGCATCGGCGTGCGAATGCCTGCGACGACATCTTCGCCTTGCGCGTTGATGAGAAATTCGCCGTACAATTCATCCTTGCCCGTAGAAGGGTCGCGCGTGAACGCGACGCCGGTGCCGGAATCGTCACCCATATTGCCAAAAACCATCGTGCAGACGTTGACGGCGGTGCCGAGATTGTCGGGGATTTTATTCAGGCGGCGATAATCCACCGCGCGTTTACCCATCCACGAACCAAACACCGCTTTGATGGCAAGTTCCAACTGTTTGTACGGGTCTTGGGGAAAATCGTGGCCCAATTCGTTTTTGTACAATTCTTTGTACTGGCGCACGACCTCTTGCAAATCTTGGGTCGTCAGGTCGGTGTCTTTGGCGTCTTTTTCCGGGTCCGCTTTGCCCATTTGGATGCCGCGCTGCTTTTTCGCTTGATCCAAAAGCGCGTCCCACTTTTTCGCCTCGATGTCCATGACGATGCGTCCGAACATTTGAATGAGCCGCCGATATGCGTCATAGGCAAAGCGCGCGCCGGCTTGGTCAATCAACGCTTGAATCGTTTCGTCGTTCAGTCCGAGATTGAGCACCGTGTCCATCATGCCGGGCATGGAAAATTTCGCGCCGGAACGGACGGAAACGAGCAGCGGATTGTGCGCGTCGCCAAATTTTTTGCCCGCCGCTTTTTCGATTTTTTTGACTGCGGCGATCACTTGGCGCCACATCTCTGGCGGAAATTGATTGCCATGCGCGCTGTAATAGTTGCACGCTTCGGTCGTGATGGTAAAGCTGGGCGGCACGGGCAAACCCGCATTCACCATCTCGGCAAGGCCCGCGCCTTTGCCGCCGAGCAAATCGCGCATGTCCTTGTTGCCGTCTTTTGACAGCCAGACCCATTTGTGGATGGTGGATTTTTGATTTTGGATTTTGGATTTGCCGTTCTTGCTTGCTTTGACAGCGACTTTGCTGGT
>JAJVIA010000039.1 GCA_022072245.1 Anaerolineae bacterium | reverse complement strand
TGCGACCCGAGCGGACATCCCGAACCAGGCGTTGGAGTTCTTTCCGTCGGCTATTGCGACCTGTCTTGTTCGGATCGCTATAGATCTCCACTTTTGTGGCGCCATGAGCTCGTGCATACTCTTCCGCCCGGTCCGGTTGGATCTCCAGGGAATATCCTTGAAATTTGGGGTCCACCCGTGACACTCTAGAGTAAATAGCCCAGGTGGCATTTCCCTTGATCTCATCCAGATATTCATATTCCTGTTTGATATATTCGTCCAATTCCTCAAAGGTAACTGGGAAGTGTTGTTTATCTGCGGGTAGGCTTCTTTGCATTTCCGTTCTTTTCCTGTTTTTCTGTTTTTTTGCTTTCGACAAGTATCCGTCGAAGATAAGCGACAAAGGCTTTTGCAAACTCGTCGATACGTTCATCTGCTATGTAGGACAACTCTGGTGTTTCTCCTGATTTGGTAAGGTTCTGTCTTGCTAATTTGGTTCGATTTTATTATCCACCCCCAGAGGGTGGTCAAATGCTGTCGCTAAGCGGAAGTTATATGAATACATTCTCAGTATACAGAAGAGGGAAAATATTGTAAAAGCACGTAGGCGGCAATACAATAAAAAAAAACTCACCAGTACTGGTGAGTTTTAGATTCGAGTGTTCAACCTGTGACCTTCGGGTTATGAGTGTCAATCTTAGACCGCAATATTACCAACTACGGGCCGCCATTATTGGGCAGCCCTGCGGTTCTTGATTCAAAAGAGCCTGTAGAGTTTAGATCGCCGCATTGACGATCATTGTATAACTCTTATAACATAAACGAAATTATTTTTCAATCAAAAATCTTTATGTTTTGTCATAGACAACAAAGAGCAAGCGCTGAAAAAAATGGAGTGATGAAAGAACTCACCCACTTTACGCAATTTTCTTCACCCCTCCCCTTATCCTTTTGATCCCTAAAACACCAGGGTAGCCCCAGTGGGATAGAAGGTCCTTTCGCAAAGGCTGTTCAAATACCTTTCCGAGGGAGTAACACCCTGTGCCTTATGAGTTGGGATTCTGTCCCTTGCTTTATTTTCACCGGAAAACATAATATTTATGACCTCAACTCACTCAATGTGGCATGAGCTTATCGATCTCCTCCAGTACGGCCTCTACAATCTGTTCACCAAGTTCTACTAATAGCTGATTGCGTGCGTACTCCGGGCCATGGATTTCATCCTTTGATCCATGGAACAGGTTATTTCTAATTTGATAGGTAATTAACAACGTGGCGCCCAAAAGAGTAAATTGCGCGTCGTCCGGATTGACAAGCGTTTGAGGAGCATTTGGCCAGTTTTGCCCAAGGCAAATTTGCATATTTTTCAATCGTCGAGACTGGCATTTTGTACTCTCGCAGACGGTCTCGAGATTGATCTTAAATTCAGAACGCATCGTGTGAAACGCTATTCGAATGCGCTGCAGGGGCAAATAATCATTGCGGCCGTCGCCCACACAGGCCTGTGAAGCAAGTCGCCGCGCAGAATTCTGGAGTTTGGGACTATTCCAGATCTGAGCAAAGCGATTATCAAGAGAAAACCGCGCAATTCTTTGCCACTCTGCCCCATCGGTATAAAGAGCATTATAGACGCCATTGAAAAAGCCCCATAATCGGAAAAATTTATTGTAGCTAGGCGGCCAGGCACCTCCATAGCCCGTAGAACGGATTGCCTCTGTAATATCATCCATTGTCTGTTGTTGATCAGGAGTGAAATTTAGCATGGCGCAGCCTTTCTTAGGTGAATTAGGTGATTTCTCTACAATCAAGGACTAGGCAGTAAGCAACATGGTGCGAGCAGATTACGGTAAACCAATCAAATTCCTGATCACTTCAGCTGTTAAGGCTGCGCTAGTCTGCGTGGTAAATTCCAGTACCCACTTCCCAACATTCTTAAGGTGGGTAAAGGCAGTTGGACCGTCCCCTTTAGTTGCAGCGATTTCAGCCGCGGCCACTTGTCCAATGTAGAGATCGTGTTCCGGCTGTGAGACGTGCTTGCGCATCTCGCTGCGGAGAACTGAAAGCTCGTGAGCAAGCTTGTTGAGATCGAGCTCCCCGTGAAAGTGTTTCACAATGCTGTTGAAGTTTGATTTGGAAATCCGTGCATTACTACCGATGGCAGTGCTACCCTGCTTTGCAGTGATCTTATCGCGACCAACATTTTCACTCATGTATAAATCTCCGTTAATAATATTCGTAACGCTGATAATTGAACGCTCAGCCCGCTTAACATTTCCATCAAATGGTTTTTGAGAAACACCAAGCTGCTTAATTCCTTGGGCTAGAAGCTTTTGAACTGCTGAGTGTACAGCCGCTGGCGTTTCTGCCTCCATAAAGCGCTGGAGATCAACAGGATCTAGTGTGTCCGGAAAAAATTGCTGAACAATACGCAATTTCGCTTCGACGTCCGACAGAGTTTCGCCAATGACTTTGCCTGCACCCAGTGTCATGGCAAACAAAAGTATCAAGGGAAGTTCGCCCAGGAAATTCCAAACACCAGATGCTCGATTTACACTGTACAAAAATAGCGGACCGGCACGGTCATACTCCTCGTGCGTAAGACAGGCACGTTTAAAGTCGTGAAAGTAGCCTTGAATTGTTTTGTAGACAGCTTCGTGATTAAAAAGCGGAAGATCTACAGGGAATTGTGTCAACTCCACTCTGAGCAGATGCACTCGCATAGAGCGGAATTTATCGATGTAGGCAAAGCCACTTTCGTAGGCTTTCCAAAGGGATTCGTACTGTATTTCCTCACCAATCCAATATTCGGACCTTTGCACGATTACACCTCTCTAAAATGTGATCAACTTGGCTTAATTGCGCAATTTGGGCAACTTTGTTTGGAGCCTATCTTTGCGACAAAAATCCCAATCTATTTTTAGGTCAACAACTACACCATTGAACAAATCATCGGTTCTAAACTGCTGCGTTATATCATTTAGATCCCCAATCGGAAACTTTTTTTTGTCTTCATTTATGTATTGGACATTTGGCAATTTGAAGTCCTCTTTACTTGACAAAGCCCAGGCATGGCTAAAAACCCTAAATTCCTGTTGATGTTTGAACAACAAGTGCTTGGTTGCTATTGGATTAAAAATTGCTTGTTTATATAGCCCCGGAGGATTTATCATGTCAATATATCTAATGACCTCGCAAGAAAATTCACTAAGATTAGTAGTGATTCTCCTGATAAATTCCTTTACATCTGTAATCATCACTGCATAGTCCCCAAATCTCCGAAGTCTTTCATCGTTCAGCTGAATCCTGGTGATGTCATCTTCTTTTTTGACTTCCACCGCATACATACAAAACACGGGACAGGACAATGAATGTGCATCAACCAACTTATACCATTTTGAGACTGCGGTTGCTTCAAATTCATCGCCTATTTCCTGCATCTCACTATTTCTAAAAAATTGGAGGTTGTGGCAAAATAAATTTCCCGCACGAACATCGTCAGGATAATCTGTTAATTTTATTACTGAGATCACATGATGCTTTTCCGTTCTCATATTCATTGGTCCATAGATGTTCTTTGCCTGGCCTATTTAATTCCAGTTTAAGTTGCTCCCCCCACCGCGAGGAGCAAGGTATTGACAGTATTTCCTTTGAACGCACTTTTCCGCTAATTTTTCCTAGCTAAATAAAGAGACTAACTTGCTTTTTTCTTTATTTCGATCTTTAGCTCACCCAGCGTGCCAGCTAATTCATCAATAAGCCGAAGTGCTCTTTCGTCGAAATCGATCTTCTTCCCTTCGGACTGCCGACTCGCTTTTGTCTTGCGGAATGTAGATTTTTTTGGAGCTGCAAGACTATCCAGCCAATTGTCTAATTCCATCCAAACCTGCCGTTCTTGTGGACCCAAGGCTTTAATGGCCGCACTCTTACTATTGAGAGATCGCTTCTGAGTATCAATTTTGTGCAAAAGAAGTGCCATAATTAATAAAGGGGAGTTCTTGTATATCTCAGCAGTCAGCTGATCCTTTTTTGACTCTCCATGATGAAAGAAATTTAGAAATGGAGTCCGCTCCTGTTGTAGGCTATCCATGGTTCTTAAAACGTTCTCAAATTGCGTGAGAGGATAGGCATGACCTGGAAGTACGCTGCGGTGCTTCCAAACCTTGAGAATAGTGTCACTAGCTTCCCTTTGTGCCTTCTTTCGGAGTGTAGCCGTCTCAGCATTTTCCGCAGCATCGATCAGCTCAGCCAGGTGGTGAGCCATCCAAATCCCCAAAGTATTGTCGCGATCGCCATTAAAATCCAGTTCACGTACGAGATGCTTTCCAAGTTCCAAGATGTCCGTCGATACTTTCAATACTGCCGTCCCTTTTGAGGAGGAGGTATTTTGTGGACTTGAGAGTTTTCTTACTTTCTTCTTCTTTATTCCTCGAGGAGTCATAGCTAAAATTCCTTCGTGTAATTTCGATCTCAACGACTAATTCCAAACCCATCTTATCAAGGAATGTACCCAGCGAGTCCCTATTTATCCGCATGCGCCAGCCACTGGATCGTGGATGGTCATAGTCTGAGTAATTTCCTTCTCGCTCATCTCCACGAATGTCAGACCACGCCTCATAGATTAAAGCTGTATTGCCGTGACCGACATCCACCCACTTGGTTTGGTTGCCATATTCGAACTTCAAATTAAGTATATCCAACAATTTCCTTGATGGAAGGATCTGCAAGCGATCGACCTGATAGCGGAGCGGATCATATTCATCTATACCTTCCCCTCCGCTCCCATACTGCAGCCAGCCCAGCAATTTGTACGGGCCAACTTGAATTTCGTTGCTTGCCTCTTTCGGTAAAACGTAGCCCCAGGAATGCGTCATGCTTTGTAAGGCCCGCAAGAAGGCTCCTGAAGTTTTTGGGGAAATAAGAGCTGTGCTTACTTCAACCTTACGGTGGAATGCGTGTGAGTCAGTTGTATTAAAACCTTCAATAAGCAGAGGATTTTCAGCGTTGAGGCCCCCTAGTTCCTGCAAAAACACCTGATCGCTCACTTTTTCCGCTACCCAGGCATCAACGTCACCATGTGGCTCAAGCCATAAACCTGCTTCGAGTGGTTTGGGCATTCGAATATCAGCCAGCCAGAGCGGAGGAATGGCTAGGAGTTCTTTCTGCAGGTAAGATTCAAAAGTGTATTCATCGTCACGCTTTTCTAATTTCAAAGGCCGTGTCTGCAGCAATTCGCCCATCGTGCACCACATCGCGTGCAGTTCAAGATAAGTGTTGTAGCGTTCAAGAATAGGCCGTGATTCATTATGGTGAGAGGCAAGCATCCAATCCCGATCTGAAATCCGGTTTTTACGTGGCTCAGACTCCCAGTACCATGGAGTACCCGTGACGTGCCAGTTCTCAATGATCCATTTTTCGGCAATATCTAAAAATTCATCAGGTTGGATGTTGGCAAATACCTGCAAGGCGCTGGAATACCAATTCGGCAAGGTGTCCGTCGTATCGAAATAAAAGCGTCGGTCCTCACGATGCTTTGAACCGTACCTATCAAAGCCGACGCTGTGTTCAGGTCGACTATCTTTAATTCTGTCAAATGAGGAAGTATTTGTTTTTTCAAGCGACTCCAGCTGATTTGGATCCAAAGCAAAATTATTCGTTTTAACCAGCCTCATTAATGCATCTTTGGCGAAAGAGCGAATTAGGATGTGAGGCAGATCTTGAGCCTGCACAATATCAAAAAGCCACTGGCCATGGGGTGCTAATTGCGCAGGGAACTCAGCTGCAATTCTGGCGATAGCCAATACCAACCATAGACGTGAAGCAAGCCAATAGAATGGAGCCGCAAGATTGCGGTATGAGACTTCCTCCTGCTTTTCATACAAAGCCACGATGGCAGCAAGACTATCAACGTCACCCAGCAAAACCAGACTCCTTAATGAGTGCGCAGCGCGCCAACGATTCCGAAGATCGAGGTCCCCCATCATTGCATATAAGTATCGTGCAATTCCGCCCGCAGGATTGGAGGGAAGATCCGCCACTTCCCAATGATCCCGTTCCGCCTCGGGTATGCGGCTGTGGAGACGGTCCACATATCGAGTGAAAACCTGAGCAGCGTCTGCGGGCTTGTAATAATTAACGATTACGCTGATAGCTGAATAGATAGCGGGCGCGCTAAGCGTGTCCACATGGCGCTCCAGGGCTTCAAGTAAAGTATTACAGATCACTTCGTCAGAAGCATTGGATCTCGAGAGTAAACGCGGTATGCTGGAGGCATATCCATAGTGATACCACTTCACTATGCCCGGCAGCAAATCCGCAGCTACGGTCAGAAGTTGATTTTCAGCCCACTCAGCCACGGATGGCGATTGTTCGATCCAACTCTCAACGTGTTTCGCGATCGTCACAGCAATTTCATAGTCAAACAGGCTATCAGATTTGAGATGACTTAATGCCTCAAGATGCGCCCGACGATCGCTGATGGCCACCGCCTCACCCATTCTCTCCAATATTTTAGTATGTGATATATAAATGACGTCTTCAAACGTGGCTTCACGCACTTCATGAATAAATTGCTCGATTTTTTCAGCAGTCGTGAAGCGATATTCAGTCCAATTGATTTGATTCAGTGCATTCAATTCCTTCTCAGAGCGCTCACCGTCCTCTTTACTGGGAGATGACATCACCTCCTGGCGAAATGCCGTGGAATTGGCAAGTTGGACCATCCAAAAGCCAGGAGGATCCCCTTGCAGCAATTTAAACAAACTTTTCAAAACTCCAGGTCTTGTTGCCTCACCAAACCGTAGCACCTCTTCGCGGGCCAGATATTCGGCTAAAGCTTTTGATCCGTCCTGGCTGGCATTTTGGAGGGTTCGTTCAACAATTTGCTCCATGAGTTCCTCGGAAAAATAATCAAGCATGCTCGTAAAAGATGCTGCTTGTACAGGAGTCATGTCACCTGCCTCTAAAGCGGTCTCCAACAATTCAGGTAAAAGATCCTGCCGCCCCTTAACATCTGTATCCTCCCATCGAGCAATTGCCGCCAGGGCCAAGCTGATATCCAGAGTTGCCAGGGCTCTTATTGCACTCTGCCAGGGAAAACCATCATAATTAGAAAGTCTTATTGAAGTATCACTGACAATGGTGGCAAGGTTACTGGCGACCAGCTGTCTCTCCTCAGCTGGCATATGTGGCGCAGCTCGCTCGGCAAGCGGGGCGAAGAGGGATATTTCAAATAATGAATCTGCATTAACTTCCTCTGCTACTTCAAAAGCTGAATTGAACAGGCTTGCTGCATCATCTAGACTGATCGGCAGCAGAATACGGGAAAAACATAGCAAGGAGTTAATTTTGTCTTCGGATGAAGTTTGCATTTTTTTGACGTCATTCGCACTTACATTCAGAAATCCCAAAATTTGTCGGTGTAGGGTCTTATCCAATGCAAAACTCGAAAAGACATTCGTGTTAGTAGAAAGCCTGCCAGTCCTTTCGAGTAATCCGACTGCAAGGTCGAAAAGGATTTGGCGATCAAAACCCGGAATAATCAGCAAGCGAGTCAACGAGATCGCCATCTTCCCACGCATGGTGTACGCATACGGTTGTCGAGCCGACCTGGCTATCTCACTCTCATAATTTTGAACCGATTTTTGAAGGCTCGCGCGTGCGTCGTCCCCAGCTACCAGTCCAAGAATTGCCTGTGCGCGAATATCATAGAATGGCAGCACCGGCCTAACGTACGCGTGAAGATCGTTCTTTCTGTCGAGATTCCACTTCTTATTTTTTTCGATTTCCTTTGCCGAAAGCTCACCCATCGGTTGATCTGGTTCCACCCAATATGAATCAATTGTAGACTGCCGGCCGTGCAATCTGTCCAACAATGAGTAGGACCGTACCAAAATATCCACAGGGGAATTTTGTGATGCCGAAATGAACTGTTTTCGACGAGTGGCTGGGTCAGTAATTCTCTCCAGTACCGCAATCACAACTTCACGATCCCCGCCTTGCGCCACGATCAACTCACAAGCTGTAACAATCATATCCATATATTCCATGGGCAGCTTGTCATCTTCACGGAAAGAGCTATCTACATATTCAAGTCCGATCATCCCTCGCCTGAGCAAGCGCTTTAGACTGGCCTCCACAAGAGATAAGTCGAGTCTTCTGCCTTCAAGGGAAAGTGGAACAAGCAAGAAGAGATCCCATGGGCTTCGAACATTTTCAACAGTCAAATAGCTTTCTATTAATCTAGACTCACCAGAGGCGATCAGCTTGAAGGCCAACAATGTGGCTACGCGGTAGACCAGTGACCTAGGTTTCCAACGCAGGAGATCACGGACTGAGCGTTCCGCGCCATATATGCGCAGCAAGGCCTCCGTTGAGGCAGCAATATCCCGGTCACGAACGGGCCAATCATTCCTATGAGCAGCCCTACCTGCCCGTTCTTCCTCTCTTTGCATCTCACGCCTGGCCTCGAGCCAGGCTTCTATCATCCTTCCAGTCTCGCGGACAGATACCGCATCACCTTCAATCGCCCTGGCAGCCATTAAGTAAAAAAGCAACGGTCCATGATGAGCAATTTCGTCTGGGTTGCGTAGGATTGCTCTAGTCAGAGTATCAGACGCAAAGTATGCAGTTAGATCTGGATTATCCATCAGCATAGTCTGAACTGCTGCACCAGTCCTCATGGCTTCTGCACCAATTAATAGTGTTAACATAGCCTCAACATTATTTCCAGTCTCTCTGCAAACTTTCATTGCGATTTGCAAACGTTGACGTTGTGTCTGACGAGCCAGACCGGGATCCTGTATAGCCTTCGGCATCAGGTCAGTTCTAATAAGCTCCAGTATATCTATTCCGCGGCCGGACTCAAACAAAGCCGTTGCTATATGCGTAGCAGCATACGAGTCTCTATGATGATGTTTCAGGAAATATTCTGCGATTCGGTGGTACATAACCTGCAATTGGGATTGGCCTTCCTCCCTGACAAACTGTTCAAAATCCTCATCCGCAAAACTTACAAATTGTCCGGAGATCCGAACGCCAGGTGCAAGATCATTGCAGATATCTCTTACTTTGGTTTCGCTGAGTCCTGTCACTTCAGCCAACACGGAAAGTGGAATGGGGCGAGAAAGAGCGATCAACCCCGCGCATAAAGATCTGAGATCTTCATCATGACCTTCTTTTTTAAGGGCGAGTTCGAATTGCTCTCTAAATATTTCATTGAGCACTTTTCCATTTGGGCGCAGATATCCCAAAGCATTGAGATAGTTTGGGCTAGCCAAATCCAGGGCATATTGTTGGATTCTAGGATTACCACTAGACAAGGCTTGTAAGTCCTCGATCCATTCATCGGTCGCCTCTGCAACGATGCTTCGCACATTAGCTGCAGTCTCCTCAACGGTGAATCCTGATATCTGAAGGGGAAGGAAGGTTGGTGGAAGCTGAAGACTAGGCAATCCCCCACTACGACAGGTCAGTAGGAGACAGACATTTCTTGGTAAATTGCCAAGTCTGACAAAATCGTGCACAAAGCTGCGCTCAGCTGGAACATGTCTGGATGCAGCAGTAATTGAATTGTCGGCAGCATCAATTCCAATAACGAGAATAGCGACCGGGTTTTGTGCAGCTACTATCGCGGATATTTGATCTAAGCGCTTCTTAAATACTCTTGCATAATCTATGTTTTCTGATCTGCCTACAAGGAGTGGTGTTCGAGTATAAACAGCCAGATCATTGCATAGCTGTAAAAAAGCATCCTGAGGTAAATGACGCGCTGCATTTGAATCGAGGTAACTACCGCTGCCATAACAATCGAACAAAACAAAGATGGAATCCGCAGGTAACAATTGCTCTATCTCTTGAAGGGATGTTGTTTTTCCTGCTCCACCTTCCCCATGAAGGCATATTCTCTGCGCTCCACCAACAATTTCAGCAACAACCTGTTTTGAGGCAGCTCGTGGCACCATCCGCTGCACGTATTTTGTGGAAGCGGGACATGGAAAGAGTGCCGCTGGATCTGACACGCCCATTTCGACTAGTATCTTCTCACGTGTAATGGTTTCCCCTTTGGCTTCTGGTAACATCTTGCGATTCACGAAAACCATCATATTATTAATTGCCGAGCGTGCATCGTTTTCAGTTAATTCGGATATGGATTTCAGTACTCGCTCTTCAAGCGCAAAACGCGATTCGTGGCCACATTCCGAGAAATCCAGTGCGTTGATAAAAGTTAAAAAAACTTCTTCCGGCAACTTACACGCTTTTCTCACCAATTCCATATCTTTCAATTCTGGCAGAGAAGCTTGAAAGTCTTTGTTAAATACATTTGAAAACAGATGTAAAACATTCGGGTCAATAGGCTGATTGCTCACAAGATGCACGGGCATATTCCCGGTCGCCGAAAGATCTGGATGTTTTTCTTGCAATATCCCATAGCTTTTGGCAAGTTGCCCAATCACTGAATTGCCAGTTCTCGGGTTTTTGCTGTATGTGAGTCGAGCAATTGTCCATTTTGTATCGGGATCTGAAGCAGAATATTTCAGTTGAGCAATTGCAATACGCTCATACTTCCTCGTCGCTTGATCGCCATAATAGAGTCCACAATCTACCCCATCCCAAGTATCTGGCGTTCCGCCACTTTCATCATCAGTCCGAAGCCCTTCAACTGTGACTTCGATCAAATTTGAGTTGAAATTCAGCAAACTTAAGGCTCGACGTAAGGCCCAGAGCGTATGAAAGTCGTCTCCGGTATTTCCTCCTCGTGGGCCACGGTAATCGGCTTTAGCCATTATTGCATCACCCTTCGTTTATCGAATTCAATGATGGGTGGCTTATTCTTCCACCTACCTATTGATTTTATCTGTATACTGCTTTTTGATTGCAAATGTATTCTTATGTTCATTTATAGTTATTATATATAGTTGTAATAATATTAGGCAATATATTGGATTGGATTTAGCGACTACACGCAGTTATTGCATCCAATGATTTTCAGTTTTGATGTGTCTAGAATTTCTTCTAATAGTCAGGAAGATAGAGACGAACGGATTCAGCGATACTCTTTATGAATTTATATATAATGAGAAAGTCTCTGGCCAGGATGCCCCCCGCATCCTAGCCAGAGACTTTCTCATTTTCAATTTGTGTTTAACCATGACACCGCTGAGCTGTTGTCAAAGTTTGATAGATCAATTCACCACATGCATTTTCTCGCTTTGACCCAGAACAATACCAGATTGCCCACCATAATCGTAGAGAAGTAAGGTAACCCTCATATGGATTATAACATCCTGAAAATGAATGCTTATAACTGCTCTTGTGCGACGATATTTGTAAAACAGCACCGCGAAATGTCTTCTTTTTTGGGGGTTACCAATGAAAAAAACGTCGTAAAATTGTAAAAAGTTTCAGTTCCCGCAGTTTATTAGATGTGATGTTGGGGTCACCCAAAAAAGATATGCCGCGCAAACTTTCAGAAGACCTCACTCGAAAGCAACTGATCAACCCCCAGTTAGAAAAGATGGGCTGGTATTTGCGCGACCATTCCAAGGTGAAGCATGGGCGATAAACCTGAATATCTCAAATGGTTGATTAATACAGGAGAACGACTAATGACAGTGGATGGGAAAACTGTTGAAGTCTGGGAATTTCGGCATCAGCCAGATGATGAAGTTCTATCCGAATGGGCAAGGCATTTTCGTAATCATTATTGCTCAGATAATCAAATTGATGAATTAATTGAAAACACCGAATTTAAAACACGAACTGATTATTTAGTAAATGTTAAGTTTCCTGACGAGAAAAATGCGCCTGGACCAAGTATTCGATCTGGCGATTTTGGAGAAATACTAATTGCAGATTTTTTAGAATACATTCTCGGTTTTCATGTACCACGAACCAGATATATTGACAAAACAGTTCGCAATGAATCTACAAAGGGTTGCGATATTATTGGCTTTCGCTTTACTGAAGAAGGCAAATGGTCTCGCAACGACGCATTGGCGATTTTTGAAGCTAAAGCACAATTTTCAGGAACAAAACCTTCCCCCCGATTGCAGGATGCGATTGATGGATCTGTTAATGACCTTAATCGAAGAGCAGAATCGTTAAATGCGATGCGACAACGTTTTCTAGATGTAAACGATAAAGAAGCAGCAAAAAAAGTCAACAGATTTCAAAACCCACCAGATAATCCTTATCGAGAATTGTTTGGCGCGGCAGCATTATTTGCTATTGAGTTATTTGATTGTGCATCGATTGCGACAACATCAGTAAACGACCATCCAAAAAAGGATAGATTAAAACTGATTGTCGTTCGAGGTGTAGCGATGATGGAATTGGTTCATAAACTGTACCGAAAGGCAGCCGATGAAGCCTGAATCTGCATCTCACAGACTCCTGAGCAATACGCAGGCAAAAGCAAAGATGTTTGAATTCAGTGTCCCTGCTGATTATCATGTCGATGTGCCTGTTAGTCCTACAAGACTCTTCCCCCTAACCATTGGTAATCTGGGTGAACTTGCCGCAAGAATTAATGATAATAATATTTCAGAAGAAGACTTGAAAGAACTACAGGATAGCCTGCCTTTTTCCGCCCGTTTTTTTGATGTTTTTGCTGAAACAAAACTTAACAAAGAATATGAGAGATATCTTCATCTTGTAGGCGCAGCTGCGTATTATCTGTGTAACTTGCCTGGTAGCGCAAATATTTTAGCAGAGCAGATAGAAGAACCTCATTTGGATGAGTTCGGTCTAGAGAATTTATTGCATTGGCTTTTATTGATAAAAAAATTTCCAATAAAGTTTGAGGTTGTTCCTGATAGCCCATATGCCGAATTAGTTCGAACAATACAAAGCACATTTTTGGAATTTAGTTTATCTGGCTCTCGAAGTGAAGATGTAATTGTGGGAGTAAATAATCTCAGAAAGCTCACCTATGCCATTGGCACTCCCAGACAATTGTTGTTTGCCGATTTAATAGGAGCTATTGTCAAAAAGAGACTGGAGAATTCGACCTGGATTTGTTTGCCTGTTTATACGGACTTGTCGGTAGATGTTTGGTCACCTTTGATTAGAAAAGAAACATTTATCAAAGAATTTTGGCCAGCACAGCATTTACTTGGCCAAAAAGGGGTTTTTCAAGGTAAGTCAGCAATGGTGCAAATGCCAACCAGTGCTGGGAAAACAAAAGCTACTGAAATTATTATTCGGAGTGCGTTTTTAGCAAACCGAACATCACTAGCGGTTATTATTGCGCCATTTCGAGCATTGTGCCATGAAATCAGACAAAACTTGCTATATGCCTTTCAAGAAGAAGCAATATTTGTGGACGAATTATCTGATGTACTACAAACAGACTTCTCAATTGAAAGAATTTTGCGTGGTCAAAATGTGCTGGTTTCCACGCCTGAAAAATTTAATTATGTTCTCCGCCATGAACCAGGTTTGGCAGAAAAAGTTGGGTTGATTATTTATGATGAAGGGCATCAGTTTGATAATGGTACTCGCGGGATTACTTATGAACTCCTATTGACTTCACTCAAGGCAAGAATAATCGATTCGACCCAGACTATCCTGATCTCCGCTGTGATTAGTAACGTTGACCAAATTGGGAAATGGCTAGTTGGGGATAGTGTTGAAATAGTTGATGGTTCAAAACTGACCCCTTCAGCCAAAAGCATAGGATTTGCCACAATTGACGATCCAGGTCGCAACCTCTATTTTGTTCAGAACTCAAATATAAATGAGCGAGAATACTTTGTACCTAGAATTTTTGAACAATATAAACTTGAGCGTAGGGTAGTGTTTCCACATTTTGATAATGGTAAGGAAATTGCCCTTTTTCTTGGGGTAAGGTTGGCGGGGCAAGGAAGTGTTGCAGTATTCAGCGGCACGAAAGATACCGTCCATACCATGTGTGAAACAATTGCAAAAGTCTTTAGAAATGGACTTCCACTTCCTGCACCATCAGAAAGACTGTCAAGTAAAGTTGAACTCCAAAAAATAAAATATCTTCATGATGTTAACCTTGGAGAGAAATCAATTTATTCACAGGCAGCTCAGATTGGGGTACTCTCTCATCACAACAATATTCCACACGGGATACGTTTGGCCGTTGAGCACGCGATGAAGGAAGCGGATGTCAATTTCGTAATATGTACGTCCACGTTGGCGCAGGGGGTTAATCTGCCAATACGATATTTGATTGTGACCAGTGTCTACCAGGGCAGGGATAAAATCTCTGTCAGAGATTTTCAAAATCTAATTGGACGCTCTGGGCGTTCAGGAATGCATACTGAGGGTAGTATTTTATTTGCTGATCCAGTCATTTACGACGAAAAACAACACTGGGGTAGGGTGAAAGAATTGCTTGATCCATCTAAATCCGAAGAATGCGGCAGCCAGTTACTCGCCCTGTTTAGTCCACTTTATAACGATTACAGGGATAGAACCCTCTTCGTAGACATAGATGATTTTGTTCAAATCTATTTTTCAGGTCGAGATAGAGTAAATTCTTGGACTTTAGAATTAGCTGCACAATACTCGGCTGACTTTTTTTCGGAATATACATTGCGAAGACAAATCGAACAAAAAGTCACAACATTAGCTGCAACAGAAAGTTACTTAATGGCTTATTGGGATCCCGAACTGGATGTTGCAAGTGAAAACGACGTTGTCCAGCTAGCAAAGGGGACTCTTGCGTATTTCATTGCAACTGAGGATGAGAAAGAAAAACTAGAGAACTTATTTTTAACCTTAGCCAAAAATATTTCGGCGAAGATGCCCGACCCCATCAGGAGAAAGATTTTTGGTAAAACAATGTATGGTATCCCTGATAGTTTAGCAATATCTGATTGGGTGAATGCAAATTTAGATGCATTTGATTATGAAAAAGCAGATATTGAAATATTGGAATCTTTGTGGCCCTTGATAGAAAGCAATATTTTTAACCAAAGCTTTAAAAAGTGCAGCATACCGTTATCTATGAAAGAATTAGCTCTTGCATGGCTTGAGGGTAAACCGTTTCACGAGCTTTTAACTCAACTCAGCAATTCTGGGGCTCGATTAGGATTGGGGGATAAACCAAGACATTATCGCGAAGATCACATTGTTGATATTTGCGAGAATGGACTTGCCTATGAAGGGATTCTCGTGTTAGGCGCTTTGATAGAATTGTTACCGTCATTACCGATAGAAAATGTTGAATTATTAATTCCAACCTTACAACACTTGCAGAAAAGGCTAAAGTACGGATTACCGAATCAACATGCAATTGTTCTTTATGAACTTGGTTTTGCAGATAGGGTTATTTCAATTGAGATGAGTCCAATCTTTCTAGAAATTGCCCCTGAAAAGAGTGCTACTATTTTGATGCTAAAAGCTCGACGCGAAGAGGTGTTTGCCATTTTGGATAAATATCCTGCATATTTTCGGGAAGTTTACAAAAATGTGGCAACATGACGAAGAATTTGAATGGCTTACCCAATTGATCGATTGAGAACATATGGAAGCGCAGGAGATGTTTAAGCATCTTAGATCGGTTGTCTTCCCGCAAGTCAACGACAGCCAACGTGCTCAATGCCGCATCCAAACACTGAGTGTGGTACAGCTTTTCATTATTGCTTTGCAACACGAAAGTCTTGATCGCTGCCTGCAACTACTCTAATTAGAAGACGAGTGTAGGTCCGTTCATTTTGTAAATATCCCAGGTCAAACCTTACACGGTAAGGTTGTTGTATATAAGAAGCATTGTACGACAATATAAGTCAAAAACATTCTAAAAAGGGGTTATTTTCAGGAAGATAACCCAAAATAAAATTGTCGCAAAATTGATTATATGCTTGAATAAGCGTGATTTAAATCTTGAGAATTATATACCTAACAAACCCAAAACTTTGATGCATCATTTGTGTATTGGAGAGCACAAATGAAAAACCTGTATCACTAGCGCCTCTTAATTTACATGAGGCTCTTGGGGTATTACTGAAAGTAAATCCCCAACCAAAAGTAAAGTCCCCTAAAAAGCGAAAGCCTAAAGAACAAAAAAAGCCCAGCGGTTAAGCTGGGCTTTTTGTCAGTATTTCAAATAATACATCAATTACTTCATCCACCTTTTCCGGCTTCAGCTTTCCGACAGACATCATGATTATATCGGGGTCAGCAGTAAATATGTGATCGGGTCTGATGTAACATGGATCAACTTCTAATCCCCCATATAGAAAATCAGACTTCGTAACTAAGACTCGGTATTCAGGTCTTGAGTTTTGTTTTGTTATTTGACAAGTAATTAATTCATCTACTCTAGGAACGGCTATCACTAGTGCAGGGCGTGGTTTGCTCGCGCTCAAATCTGAAAAGGGGAAAGGAAGAACGATTACTTCGCCTTTTTTGACAAGTATGCCCATGCTTCATCTTCTTCGGGGGTATCCCACTCTTTTGCTAGGATGCTTTCAGAAGCTACCATAAGGCGATAAGCCATAGAAGCTACCTCCTTATTAATCTCTTCTTTTTTTGGCATCGCCAAACTAAAATCCAAATGGGTCCCCCGTTTACCAAGTTTTATAGGTGGAGTGTTGTAAACAAAATCAAGTATTTCTTTTGTATCTTCTAAAGCCCATTTTTTGATAATGCGATTTATTTGTTGTTCGGTTGCGTAGTCAACAAGTTTAGAAATACTTTGCTCTTCAAAACTCCTAAAAGTCACACCTTTCCCCGTACTAGTTAAAACCTCCCTAGCATCTAGATCAATACTTGCAGATCGTAGAATATCGTCAAGCGCGAAGAAATAAGGTCCAAAGCTATAAAAAAACCAATCAATACCTGTCAGGGTTTCTTTATGTCGTTTATAATTTTCTAGGTCAATTAAATAGAGTAATTTGACCAGTCGGATTGTGGAAATTTGCCCTTCCATATCCTGTAACTGGTCAACAATGTAAAGCAATAGTTTTCTAACTAAGTCCCGTTTCATTTCCGTAACTATTATATCAAAGTCAAATATAGCACAAATGTTTTATTTTAAAAATAAGAAGAATCTAATGCAGAAATGGGAATACAAAACACATTCACAAACATATAAAAAGGATATTACGGGACGTCATTATGATTGGAGACTAGAAATAGACCTAAGAATTTTGGGAAGGGAGGGTTGGGAATTGGTGAGTGTGTACGAAACAAGAAATCCAAATTCTGCGAATTACTCTGGTGTAACAACTGAAATTTTCTAGGTATTCAAACGCCCTATCGAATGATGGCTTTGAGAAGTATATCATCCCTAAATCTTTAACTGCACTTCCCTCGTCGTTTAATAAACCGATTGGACCCAATTACTTTGATTGTTGTACGATCAATAAAGGTCAGACAACCTCACAGCGCAAGATTAGATATTCAATTACAAGTCATCATTGAACACTTCCGTTGTTTCCAACAGTGCAAAGGGATGGATTAGCAGCATAAGGTCATCTTCCACATCATAGCCACTTTCCTGTAATTCACGTAAGTCAGACATTGCTTCCTCAAATTCCTCTTCAGGATCTATATCAAATCGCGCACGGATTTCATCTTCTGTACCGTTTAAGTCCATTTCCAGCGATAGGCGCTTTTCAAGAATCAGAGCAACCGCTGGAAAGATGGATATCTCTGCATGTTCAGGGATGTCTTTCACTAGCGATGCAAAGATATCAGAGTCAGAATATAGATGATTTTGCATGGCGCGTACACCTTGCTCCGTGACTTGAGAGTGATAGTGCATGCCCGCAAGAGTGTAGCCAGTCAGTTTTTCGCGGAGTTTTGCAACCGTTGTATGAATATTTTCAGCATCAAAATGCCATGCGCCACCACAAACAGGACATAAGAGCGGGATCATCCAGGAAGTAATATCGCCCGTAGGGCTGACAACCAGCCAGACTTTGTCATTCACAAATTGCACGCCGCTGATTTCGTTGCTCAGCATGGACGCAAACGATTCGCCTAGGGGATGATCGTCTTGGGGGATGAGGACTGTCATACGGGAAATTCCTATATTATTTTCTTTTTGGTTTTGATTATCTTATGTCATGAAACTTTTTTCTCTTTATTCTTCGCAACCTTCCTTACTAAATAGTGGTTATCAATAGCAGCCTTGGACAAAATATAGTTATAGGCGTCCAAGTTCTTTTGTTTGAGCAAATCCGCTTGTCTAACGATGGGCAATTTAACTCCAAAATCATCATCACTCATCATTTTGGATAATCTTCCAGCGGCAAACTCAGCATATTGAGTGTTTAGCAGTTGATAAAGAACTCCGACTGTTTGCCGTCTAATCTCCTGACTTTCATGAAAGCAAAAAGTTGAGACATATTGAACTATTACAGGCAAAAATGGATTTTCAGCAAGAAGGTGTTTTGCGCGCTTCAAGAAATAATATAAAGTAATCAACGAGTCTATTACCTCTCTTTCGCTGTCATTGTTGATTAAAGCAAGAATCTCAAACATCTCTTGTGAAGAAGTGTCATCAAATGCAACCTGCAAAACTGCCAAGGCAAAGCGTAACGAAAGATCACTTTCTTGCTCAAAAAATCCAGAATGACCTATCTTTATTGCGTCTGCATTTTGTTTAAGGCTGGCGTAATAATCAACCCAGTTGTAATTCTCATGCCCGCTTGTGTGCTTTAATAGCAACAAAAGGTGAATGGCGTTTATTTTCTCTGAATAAGTTTGCGTTTTGGAAAGCAAGGTATTACGGATCTCATCTAATAATCTGCCGAGAACTTCTTCCAACAGGGATACTTTATCAAATTCAATGATGTTGCTAATTGTCTCGTAGGGTCTATCTACAAAACCTATGAATCGCCCGTTTTTTCCTTGGACTTCATTTCTTGACTTCATAATTTCAATATATCTTGGGATATGAACATCTCTTTCACCCGAACGGACCTCCAAGTGATATTCTTTATCATAGAATTCTGGGTAATGTTTCTTGACTATTTCATCAACTAAATCCGCCTCCTTTTGCCTCTTTCCAAGCATGGCAAGCAAATGTTTGATGTTGTGTAGATTTTCTTTCTTGATCTTTTCATCCTCTAAAACCTTGCTGAGACATGAAATCAACTCTTCCATAGAATTGGCTGAGATCACTGAAATATCCAATTTCGCGAGCAGGTCAAAAATCGAATCAAAAAAGCGGTAGTATTTCCTGTCTAAAATTGCTCTTGACAAATCAATGATTTTGTCTAGCGCGATTCGTTCCTTGTTAGATTTAATCGCTTCAATAAACTGATCCATTAATCTGACGCTCGGATTTTCGTCATTCATCCATGAAGAGAGAAAGTTCATTATTTCGCTTAAGGCAATTTCGTAGTCGTCATCAGAAAAGAAATAGCCTAATTCTCTGAAAAGTATTGTCTTCCACAAAATTCTTTCGTACGCCGTTGGTTTTGCTTCAGCCAATTTGTATAAGTCCAAGACCTCTTTAGAAGTACTATGAGACAACGAATGTTTGTATTTCCCCATAACCTTCTTCACGTCGCTTTCACTACCTCGCAAAACGCTAATTTTCATCAGTTGGATTTTGATTGAAAGGCTATTATTTTTTTGAACTAAATCAACCAAGACATTATGAATTTCTCTGAGCGTAAGGACAATATGCGTATACGAGCCGTAATATATCGCAACAAGTAAATAATTTGAAATTTCCTTGAAAGCGCTTTCTATATTGTACATGGTAGCCGAAAACGGCGAACTCGTTAAAGCATTAAAACTCCTCTCCAAGATATCATTGGCAAGATTGCTGCTAAACCTATCTGCCAAGGGGAAATAAATCATGGAGCTTCGCTGATCAATTTTTTGTTGAACTGAAACATCAAACATATCGCTGGCGCTTGCCATAGTCATGCTTAAGTTGCGCCAGTCAATTAAAATGTCGTTTGCAATCCACGCTGAAATAGTTGATTTTTCTTCTAATTGAGTATACAGAGATTCAAGAGTTTTCAAGGCGGCGTCTAAATCATTACTCCAAAGGCTAGTGATTGCATTCCATCTTTGTATAACGATTTTGTGCAAATCTGGTGGCTGCAATTCTTCTAATAGCCGCAACAAAATAGGCAAATCAATTTCCGAAAACCGCCGCTCACCTAGTAGAAATTCAAGGACTTGTAAACATACTGTATCCAAATCTGATGTTTGAAGTTGGCTTTCGTCGGGCTTGTATACCAAACTGGTAATTTTATTTTTTGTCATCCCCAAGTTACTAAATAATTGTTTCTCTATATCCGTGATTTGTGCTGGGAAAATTTCGCTTGTTATTTCAACAGATGAGGATGTTGGTTCAGATTTAGCCAAACCACCACGGCAGTACAGCCGATAAATTCTCAAAATGTCCAGAATTACAGAATTAAATCCTTTATCAATAAAATCTCGGATATCATCGATTACTTGATATCTATCCCCATTCTCCCCCGTAAAGTTTTTTTGAATAATCGTTTCTTCGCGGTTTGGGTCATTCAAGAACAGGTATATAGACTTTATTTTTTGACTTTTTGCTCGCTGAATTTCTGTAAGCACGCCTGATGATATATTATCGTCAAAGTTGTCAATTAAGAATAAGCAAACATCGCTACTGTCGATTTCATATAGATATTCTTCTTTCGCTGATAAAGTAGACGCCGCCCCATCCTCAAATATGTAAACAGTGATAAATCCAGTAGATTCAAGAAAAGACTTTAAAGATTTTCTGACGATATCATAATTGGTCCTAACAGCTGAATTTGCCAGATTTTTTTTATCCTTTAAGTCAGAATCAACAATTTTGTCAAAATTTATTCGTTCTCCACCACACTTGGAACTAATAAATACTTTAATTTTCTCTTTGAATTCCATTTTTAATCCTTGTATTTTTATCGACCAAGAAACCTAATTTCTTATAGTCGGACATTCCAATTCTCTTCAAAACTTACCCAAATATTCGAGCAGGACTCCATCCGACTTCCACCTCTTCACTTGACCTCCCAACCTCCCCCCCTCACTGGCATGGACTATCAGTACGCGCCCTGCAATTTTCGCAGCAAGATCATTGCATCGCAGTGAGATTTCCTTTGTGACATATTTCTGATATTCCTTGAACGGTGAAATGACTAGCATCC
>JAJVIA010000085.1 GCA_022072245.1 Anaerolineae bacterium | reverse complement strand
CCGCGCGCGTCGTCGGCTTGAACGTTGTTAAAGGTGATTTGTAAATCTGGACTCGCCGCGCAAAGCATGTGCCACATCGCGCCCACGCGTTTGCCGCGCAGCGAAAAAATTTCGTCTTGAAATTCTATATCGGGCGCATAACACGCCAGCATGGCGGCGTAATCGCGTCGCGCGAACGCGCGGTAAAAATTTTCGACGAGTTGGGCGTTAGGGTGCATACAATGGATAGCCCTCTGGAAAATGGCGAAACGGTTGGCTGCGATTATACAACCCGATAAAAGCGTCCGTCAATCGCCACACGAAATATTTCTGCGGACGGTATGTATCGCGTCTATCTTTTAATGCGACGCGCGCATTTTTACGGGACGGATTCCGCTTGCGGCGGTGGCGCGGCGGATTGCGTTGGCGTCCTGCGAACCAGCGCCAAAATGACGCCAAAGACGCCGAGCGCCAAAACCAACATGCTGAACGAAAGCGCCAAGAGAAACCAGGGCCCGATGGATTCAAAATATTGACCGATGAGCCATGGCAAAATCATTCCGCCCAAACTTGCGCCGACAAAAAACCAGCCCGTGACCGCGCCCGTAATAATCATGTGCCGCCCGGCAAAATTGAGCAGCGTCGGAAAAGCCGAGGCAATCCCAAGCCCAAACAAAATTGTGCCGAGCCACAAGGTCCAGATGGTTGACGGAAACGCGAACATGAGAAACAGCCCCGCCAGCGCGAGCGCCAAATCCGCCAATACAATTACGCGCGGCCGTACGCGCGCGGCAATCGGAATCGAGGCGATGCGCGAGAGCATGAACGCGCCCCAGAACGCAGCGTTGAGATAGGCGGCGGTTGGTTCGTCCGCCAAATTGGTTTTGACCGCGTAGGTAAAAATCCAGCCGCCGAAACTATTTTCGGTGCCAGCCACGAGCAGAAATACGACGACAAACAAGCCCAACAACAGCGGATTGGGACGCGCCGCCGCGTGTTCCGCGCGCGAAATAATCGGCGTCGGATTCGGCACGGGAAATAAAAGCAGCGCGACGGGAATGAGCAATAACGCGAGCAGCCAATAGCCCGCGCCGAAATTGCCCGTCCACAAAATCATTTGCGCGATCAATAGCGGCGATAGAAACGCGCCCACCGCAAAAAATAGATGCAAGCCGTTCATGTACGGCGCCACGCGTTCGCGGTGAACCCAAACGATTAATGTATTGCCGCCAACGTCAATCACTCCTTCGGCAAAACCGAGGGCGAGCATCACGACGGTCAGCGCCCACAGCGTCGGCGTCGTCGGGACGAGCGCCAATATCGCGGACGCGCTCAACAGCGCGACGGCAAGCGTGCGATTGCCCGGCAAGCGGTCATACAAACGTCCGCCGACGAACGAGCCGCCGAGATAACCCATCGCGCGCGTGGTGAACAAGAAACTGATTTGACTGAGCTGACTGCCCGTTTGGTCCGCCAAACCCAACAGCGTCGGCCCGAGCGATGCCGCCGTCAGACCGAGCGCAATGAACGCGGCGTAATAGAGTACGGTTTGTTTTAGCGCGCGCGCGTCGCCCAAAGCGCGGAGACGCTGCCAAAAAGATGCAAATGAATTCATGGCATGACCCGGAAAGATACAAACATTATACTTTGGCGATTCCCTATCTCTCACGCGTAGGGTATATGCGCGCGTGAACGATGCGCGCCAAGGCGTTCGGTCGGCGAGAGAACGCTTCCTACGCGATGGGGGGAATCGCCAAATTATACTCTGTTGCCGAATGTTTTTAACAATGTTAGAATCGGCGGGTCAACAAGTTCGCCGTAATCCTTTTGCATATCCCGGAGTCTCTATGCGCGACGTCACCATTGCGATGGTTCAATTTCATCCCCAGCTCGGCGCGGTCAACGATAATCTGGATCGCATGGGCAAGATGATTCAACAAATCTGTACGACCCAACGCGTCAATCTCATTGTCTTTCCCGAATTGGCGACGACGGGTTACGAGAACGGCGTGAATTTTACCGATTTGGCGGAACAGCTGCCCGGCTTGACGAGCAATTTTCTCGGCAAGCTCGCGAGCGATTTTCATACCTGGATTGCGACGGGCATGGTCGTCAAGCACAAAATCGAGAGCGTCATTTACAATGCCGCGATTTTGATTGGCCCGGACGGCGAGGTCGCGGGAGAATATCGCAAAGTGCATCTCAAGGGCGAAGAAAAAATGGCGTTCCGCCCCGGTTTCAAATTTCCGGTTTTTGAAACCGATTTCGGCAATGTGGGGCTGCTGCTCGGTTGGGATTTGGCGTTTCCCGAAGCCGCGCGTTCGCTCGCGCTCGACGGCGCGGAATTGCTCATCGTGCCGGCGAATTGGGAAGCGCCGCACGTGGACGAATGGAAAACGTATTTGCTCGCGCGCGCGTACGAGAACGCGGTCTTTGTCGGCGGCGCGAATCGCATCGGCAGCGAATACACCTACTCCTTTTTTGGCGAGACGCTGGTGCTGGGCCCGCGCGGCGAATTGTACGGACAGGCGCCGCGCGACGCCGAAAATAATTTGCCGCTGGAAGGTTGGGCGCTCGGCAAAATTGATTTGGACGCGGTAAAAAAATATCGCGAAGAATTGCAGCTCTTTCAAGCGCGTCAACCCGGCGCGTATCGCGCCATCGTCAAACAATATTGATTCGCTATGCTCACTTCGCCTCTGATTCCGGTTGTCGGCTTGGCGCTCATTGTCGCCAATATCGTTCTCGCGGCAGTGCGTCCATATTGGGCGCCGACGGCGATGGGGATACAGCTTTTTATCGGCGGCATGACGACGATTTTGATTGCGGTGATTGATTTGATCAATCCGGTCGGCATTGTAGAATTCGAGCGCGTGCTGCTGTTTGTTTCGGGCTGTCTCAATTGCACGTTGGGCTATTACATGACGCTGCTCGAAATGCGGCGCGGCTAAAGGAGGCATGACGTGTTGACCACGTTGATGGGCGCGGGCGTTTTTTCCATCGGGTTTTTCATGTTAATTCTCGGCTTGATGGATTTGCTGCGTCTGGGCGGATTGAATTTTGGTTTTGGCGACCGCATCCTGTTGTACGTCGGCGGATTATTTTTGTGCGTCTTGGGGTATATCATGGCGCGGCGTTTGCCGCGCGCGAGCGCGGCGGATAACGCCGCGAGTTTTCCGCAATCGGATGCGGTTCCGCCGCCGGACGAAACGCTATGACTGCGCCGCGCCGCGTCGGGCTGTATTTTTTTCTGCGTTGCGGTTTGACGGCTGTTTTGCTGCTCATCCTTTTGGGAATGTCTTTTCCCACGACATTCGCGCGCGAACCCGCGCAAACTGCCCAAGCCAAACCTTTTATTTTGCCGTTCGCCGCGCCGCCCGGGCCCGACACGTGGCTGCTCGGTCAAATGTATGGCAATACCACCGGCGCGTACAGCAATCGGCGCAATTTTTACGCGGCGGGGCAGGGCTTGCATTTTGGACTCGACCTGTCCGCGCCGTGCGGTACCGAAATTGTCGCGCTGGGCGACGGCGTTGTCGTTGGCGCGGATGGTCCGTGGGGCAGCGCGCCGCACAATTTGTTGATCAATCACGAAAACGGCTGGATGTCCATGTACGGGCATCTGCTCGAAACGCCAAAATTAAAAGCGGGCGACCGCGTGCGGCAGGGCCAAGTCGTCGCCTTGAGCGGCGACCCCGATTCAACGTGTCACTCGCGTCCGCATTTGCATCTGGAAATCCGCGACGCCAAAAATACCAAATTCGTCAATCCCATCAATTTGATAGACGCGGATTGGGATACGCTCGCGTTGGTCGGACAATTCGGGCGCGGTTTCGAGCGCGATTTGGCGGCGCCGCGGCAATGGCAGACCTTGTACGACCAACCCGATGGTTTGCGCGGCGGTCCCTTTTTGAACGAATACCCCGAACCGTGGCCTCCCGCGTTCCCATTCCGTTAAACGCGGTTTTTGAAAATCGTTCCGTCGCTCGAAAGCTGTCGGCAACAGCCAAGCTCAATTAAAAAAGGTTTCCTCGTTCAAGGAAACCTTTTCCAACCCGCCGCCGGCGGAAAACCATTCATCGTTTATTCAGTGCGCGCTTTACGTCGCCAAAAATGAATTTTGGATTTTTGGCGGATGTGCCGCAACCCATGTTTGCGATTGCGCCAGACCGTGATAATGTCCTCGACATCGCTCGCGCTGCCGACGACAATTGCCGTGCCTTCCAAACGAGCGTATTGGGCTTGGTCTGCGCGTGGAATATCGCGTTTTCGTAAATACCGAAATTCGACGCCGCCGCGAAATTCGCGGCAGCCGTGCGTCAACACATATTCCACATCGCCTTCCGATAGGTTACGCTGCGCCATCCGCTTGAGTGCATGTTGCGTTTGGAACATGGCGTTACAGGACACCTCCTTGTAATTTCAGCGGCGGGCAAGCGCTTGCACTATAACATACCGCTTGTGATGCGTCAATCCTTTTTTCTCTTTATTATTTTTGCCATGACCGCGTGCGCCGCGCCGACGCCGACGGTTTCTACCGTTGCGCCGCGCTCACCCATACCAACTCAAATGGGCGCCACCGCCATTGCGCCCACACGGGTCGTCAATCCCACAACCTTCACCGCGCCGACTCTTGTAACGCCCGACGCGACGCCGACGAATCAGCCGCCTACCGCGCAACCGACGCTTGTTTCCACCGCAACGCCCGTGCCAGCGCGTTTTACGCAATTGATGAATGGCGGCTGCTGCGTAAATCCCGGTTGGCTCCCCGATTCGGCGAGCGTTGTTTTTATTGATAAACCGCAAGCGGACGCGCCAGCTGGAATGTATCGCGTCGCATTATCCAAACCGAACGTGAGCGAATTGTGGAGCGAACGCATCGCTTTTTACACGCCCCAATTTGATTACGCGCAGATTCCTGAACCGGCGGGAACGCGTTTGATTCGTGTGCGCGACGGCCAAGAGTGGCGCATCAAAAACGGTGGACGCATGGTGCAAATTTCGCCCGACCGCACGCGTCTTGTATGGACCGAAACGCGCGAAACGTTTCCGCTCGAAAATCGCGTCTCGAATATCATGCTGGCAAATTTGGACGGCAGCGAACCGCAGCGCATTCTCCAAACGCTGCGCGGCGGCGTGAACGGTTGGCTCGACGAAAATCGTTTGCTCGTCAGCGGGCGCGCCGCGCGCGACAGTTTTGACGCGACAATGTTTGTCTATGATTTGCGCGATAAAACGCAAACGCAAATCGTCCAAGCCGAACGCATTCGGCTCACCGCGCTTTCGCCGGACGGCGCTTGGCTGGTGTATGGCATCACCAACGACGCGGACGCGTCACGCAACGGTTTATGGCTCGCGCGCACGGATGGCACGGCAGCGCGCCGACTCGATTTCTTTGGGCCCGTGCAATGGCGCGACGCCGCCCATTTGATTTATGCGCCGTTCGAGTTGAACGCGCCGCACGCCTTTTTTGAATACAATGTAGAGACCGATACGACGCGGCGCCTGACGCCGCCGGACCAACCTTTCAAAATTGCGAGCGGCGATTGGGCGGTTTCGCCCGACGGCAAAAAAATTGTCTTGGTCAACGCCGCCGACAATAATTTGTGGGTATGGCAATTGCCCTGAACAGTCCACGCCTCTTTTCCTATAGCCATTTTTATAGTCGCTTGCTACAATCGAATATCCATTATCGCAAGGCGCGCCCTTGATTTTATTCGCGCTGACGCTAATTCGCTGCGACGCGGCAAGGCGAGGTCAAATGACTCTGAAAAAATTTCTCATCCTCACAAGCATTTGTATCGGACTGCTGGGGGCGCTGCAACCCGATGTTATTCATGCGGCGACAAATGGCGTCACGAATCCCATTCTCTTTGTGACCCAAGTTCCCGTTTCGGCAGATTACACCACCGTCGGCTCGGCGATTGGCAATCAAAGAGCCGCGCTCGATGCCGCGCCGCGCGGCGGCGATTTAATGATTCGTTATCCCGATGGCACACTGCGAAATCTCACCCAAGAGTTGGGCTATAACGCCTTTACGCCGGGCGGCTGTGAGAATCACGTCGGTTGCTTGGGCGCGAATGCGATTGCAGTGCGCGATCCCGCCGTGCATTGGGACGGCGCCAAAGCCGTATTCAGCATGGTCGTCGGCGCTGCCACGCAGCAATATCAATACAACACATACTATTGGCAGTTGTACGAAATCACCGGACTGGGCAAAAATGAAACGGCTGTGTTGACGCGCGTGCCGAACCAACCCGCCAATTACAACAATATCAGTCCGACGTATGGCAGCGACGACCGCATTATTTTTGCCAGCGACCGTCCGCGCGACGGGTCTGCCCATTTGTATCCGCAGTTGGACGAGTACGAATCGGCGCCCACGGTCACGGGGTTGTGGTCATTGAATCCCGCGACCGGCGATTTATTTTTATTGAATCATACGCCATCGGGCGCGTTCACCCCCTTTGTAGATACTTTCGGGCGCGTCATTTTTACGCGGTGGGATCATTTACAACGCGACCAACAAGCGGATTCCGATTATGAAGCGAACGCGCCCTATAATCCTACGAATGGTTGCAGCGCGTATTGTTCTTTTAATTATGCGAATGAAACGCAAAACGCAGCGCGCATTGCGTCGCGCAATGAAATTTTTCCCGAACCGCGCAGCAGTCGCGCCGATTTGTTGCAAGGGACCAATCTGAACGGCCACACGTTTAACGATTTTGGCGCGTGGCAAATCAATCAGGATGGCGCCGCCGAAGAGACTTTGAATCACATCGGCCGCCATGAATTGCACGTGTACATGGAGCCGAGTTTTAACGACGACCCCGCGTTGCGATACAGCGGCACGTATGATAGTCCGCATAACAACGTCAATTACGTCGAAAATTTTTTGCAAATTGCCCAAGACCCTACCGACCCGAATCGTTATTTTGGAATTGATGCGCCGGAATTTGGCACGCACGCATCGGGTCAAATTATCAGCGTTACCGGCTCGCCTGTGTTGAATGCGGACCAGATGCAAGTGACGTATTGGACGCATCGCGATACCGCCAGCTTTACCGATACGCCGGGGCCCGACAATACCGGACACTATCGTGATATTTTGCCCTTGGCGTCCGGCGCGCTGGTCGCCGCGCATACCGCGTACACCGCGTACGATTCCGATGCGGGCGCGAACATTTCGCATTATGATTTTCGGCTCAAGACGTTGAAACAATTGCCGAATGGCTATTGGGGTCCCGACCAAACGTTGACGGGAGGCATTCAGAAAACGCTTAGTTGGTGGAGTCCCGATGTTTTACGCACCTATACCGGCCCTTTGTGGGAATGGGAAGCGGTTGAAGTTCGCGCGCGCGCGCGGCCGCAAGCGAGTACGACGCCTTTGGAATCTATCGAGCAGAGCGTCTTTACGCAAGCGGGCGTCAATGCGGCAACGTTTCAACAATATCTGCGCGACCGCAATCTCGCGTTGATTGTGATACGCAATGTGACGCAGCGCGATGATTTTGATTTGCAGCAGCCATTCAATTTGCGCGTGCCAAAAGGCGCGCAGACGCTGAGTCAGAATTATCAAGTCGGCGACAAAATTTACAATACGCAGTATTTGCAGCTGTTTCAGGGCGACCAGCTTCGCGGGTATGGCGGTACGGTGAATCCGTATGCGGGGCGGCGCGTCCTCGCGCAATACATGCACGACAGCGCGGCGCTGGCGGAAAATCCTGCGTTGAACGGCGCGCCGCCAAGCAGCGTCGCCGTCGCGCCCGATGGTTCCGTCGCCGCGTTCGTACCGGCGCGCCGCGCCATGACATGGCAAACGACGGACGCGAACGGCGTTGGAGTCGTGCGCGAACGAATGTGGATTACGTTTCAACCGGGCGAGATTCGGGTGTGCGCGTCGTGTCACGGCGTGAATGATCGAGACCAAGCGGGCAATCCTACCGTGACCAATGCGCCGCAGGCATTGCTCCAAGTTTTGCAAACGTGGAAACAAAATCACGGTCAACCGCCGCCGACGCCGCAAGCGTGCGATACGAAACCTGCCGCGCCGCAGCTGGTCGCGCCCGCCGCGCAAGCCGTCTTGCATAAAACGCGAGTGCGGTTGGATTGGAGCGATGTGGCGTGCGCGACCAAGTACAAAGTGACGGTGCGCGAAAATTCGCCCAAAGGCAGCTTGGCGGACCGCAATAAAAAACTTGCGGTTTCCAACTTTCGCACCAAACCCTTGACCAAGGGCAAAACGTATGTGTGGCGCGCGGAGGCGTGCAACGCGCATGGCTGCGCCCGCACCAGCTGGCAATTCTTTAGCGTCCAATAAAAAACCGCCGCCGAATTTTTTCGGCGGCGGTTTTTTTTTAACCGTTACGATACCGATGTGCTGCGCTTATTGTTTTTTACCTTTGAGCGCAAACCCTGCAATGGCGCTGACGACGAGCGCGCCGATGAATGCGGCAATGATGGAGGCGCAATTAAAACCCGAAACGGCGGGCAGAATGTTGATGAAACTGCCGAGCCAACCGACGAGCAGCCCGCCGATGATGCCCGCGATGATATTGCCCAATATGCCGCCCATTGGGACTTTGACAAAGAAACTCGCTAGCCAGCCGCCGATGCCGCCGACTACAATCCACATGATGATGTTGCCAAGATCCATAGAGTCCTCCTTTTGGATTTGACGGATTTTTTATCCGTATAAAATAGGAACACCGAAAGGTTTTAATAGTTACGCATGGAAGGAGCGAAAGCATGTCGGAAAAACTTGTCATCGCGCCCGGCGTGCGCGTCGAAATCGAATTGTTGGCGCGCGATAAAACGCGCGAAAAATTAACGTGCGTGTTGGTGAACGACGCTGCCGCCGATTTTGCCAAAGGATTATTGAGCGTCAAGACGCCGCTCGCGCAAGCGATTCTCGGCCACGCGGCGGGCGAAACGCTCGCCTATACGCAAGGCGATATTACGCAAATCAAAATTTTGAGCGCGCAAAGCGCGCCGCCCATTGCCGACGCGGATACGTCGCGCGAGGCGGCTTTGCGGCGCGCGCGCGACCAAGCGGAACTTGCCGGCATGGTCAGTTTCGCGCTCACGTTCGATTCCAAGTGGGGCGCGTATGACCCCGAAGAGATTATCAAACAGTACGAGGCACAGCAAGCCCAAGCGGACAAATCGAAAGGAGATGCGCCATGACGCTTGAATTTGATTTGTATTTGCAAGAACCCAAAGAGCTCTTTGTGTTTGATTCGCAGACCTACGACCCGTTCGACGAAAACGCGTTGGGCGAAGCGGGTTTTGATTATATCGTCGCGCGCGTCATTGGTTTTTGGCTGCGCGCGCCGCGCATTGCGACGCGCGTTTTTTTGCCGCCCGAACGCATTACGCTGGACATGCAGGAAAAAATGCGCCGCGCCATGCGTAGTTGGTGCGACGATTTATTGATTGCCAACCGGCGCGAGCGCGTCGAATTTATCATCAATAACGTAATTTTTTTCGCGGTGGCATTATTGATGCTGGCGTTGAATTGGTGGCTGCAACCCGTCATCTCTAATCCCCAAATGGTAACGGACGCGAATCTACGCAGTTGGTTGGGCTATGGCCTCGATATTTTATTGTGGGTTGCGGTGTGGACGCCTTTGAGCGCGCTGTTGTTGGAATGGTTTCCGCTCTATCGGCGGCATCAAGCGTATCGCGCGCTGCGAAATATGGAAATGCAGGTTTTGCCGCAAACAAAAGATTGATTGGGCGCGATGATTAAAATAGTACAAGAATTGCGATGAAAACGCGTGGACGCGGAACTTTTGCGCGCCGCGCGGCGTCTTGATAATGAACGGCAAATGAATTGTCGGCAGAGGAGTGTCATTATGTTCAAATCAAACGCAATGCAATTCACGCACACGGAAAATGGAAAACGCGCGCTCAAAGCGTTGGGAATTTTCGGCGCATTTATTTTGTTTACCGTCGCCGCCGCGCTTTTGCTCAATAATGTCATCGCCACGCCGGTTTCGCCGCGCGAGGCGCAAATTCGCGGTTGGGTCGGGACGTTACAAGACCAAGCGTTGACCAAAGAGCGCCAAAGCGCGCAGCAAAAATTAGAAGCTGCCGGCGAAGAAGCGGTGCCTGCGCTGTTGACCGCGTTACATTCAAATAACGCCACGCTGCGCGGCAACGCCGCCGAAATGTTGGGTTATATCGCCTCGCCGCGCGCGACCGAGGCGCTGACGCAAAATCTGCAAAATGATCCCGTCGTCGCGGTGCGCTTGAACGCGGCGCACGCGCTCGGCGCGATTCAATCTGCGTCCGCGCTGCCCGCGCTCGCCGCGAGTTCGGTTTTGGACGCGAGTCAGCAGGTGCGTACCGCGTCGGCTGAGGCGCTGCAAAATACGAATGTGCGCCTCGCGCAATCCGCCAATAAAAATATCGCCGACGTGCAAGCGATTAGCGTAGCGCCGGGGCAAACGAATGTGGTGTATCTTGCGACGAAACGCGATTTGCTCGTAAGCCGCAACGGCGGCGCGCAGTGGGATACGCTGACGCAAGCGCTGCCGAGTTTGGTTTCGACGCTCGACGTGAATCCGACAAATTCCGATATTTTATAT
Source organism: Anaerolineae bacterium (assembly GCA_022072245.1). Classification (GTDB taxonomy): domain Bacteria; phylum Chloroflexota; class Anaerolineae; order UBA4142; family SHND01; genus SHND01. The sequence goes on along the minus strand of JAJVIA010000085.1, from coordinate 10,574 downwards.
GCGGGCTTACATTCGCAAGGCATGTATCTCTCGACGGATGGCGGCAAGACGTGGCAAGCGCTCACGCGCAATTTTAGCAATCAAGCGATTGGTTCCAGCACGGTCACGGCGATTACGGTTGACCCCGCGAACCCGCTGCGCGTGGTGATGGCGCACGGCATCCGCTTTGGCGACAGCAACGCCACGTTCATGCCGCTCGGCATCTTGAGCAGCCAAGACGGGGGCCAGAGTTGGAAATACGTGATGGATTTGTCAGAGAATCAAATCGTCACCCGGCTCCAAGTGCGCGACGGCAAAGTGTACGCGCTAACGAGCGACAAGGTGTTGATAGCGCCGCTGGCTGATTAAGAGGTAAAAAAAAGTAGAGACGGAACCCTGTTCCGTCTCTTTTTTTTTCCGATGCGGTTGCATGGCGCTTTTTATTTGTCGAGGTGGGCGTAAGTGAATGGATTTTCGACGGCGAGTCCTTCACGCTGCGCGGCTTGAAGAATCTGTTCATCGCCGCTGACCAAAGAGAGCTCCAACATGTTCGCGACCAGCTCTTTTTGCGCTTCAAGCGCGACGGCGAGATGTACAGCGTCGTATGCTTTGAGTGGGTATCGTTGCGCCAGCGCGGTCGCGGATTTTATCGCCGAGATGGTTGTTTCGCCGAGACGATAGGTTGTATCCCAGTCGTCTATGAATTGCTGAAAGGCATACATGGCGGTCCCTTTGAGGATCAGCTTGCGCCGCTCCAAGATTGCGAATGCTGCCGCTACTTCAACCATTGCAAGATGAGATGTAATAAAAACGTGCGCGGGTTGATTTTCGATTGTGCGCGCATTGCATAATTGACGTACAAAAGCGCTGCCGGGTTCGTTGATATAGCGTTTGACCAGCGCGCTGGTGTCTAAATAGTAAATTGCCATCAAGCCCGCACTTTGGCAACGAGTTCTGTCACGGTTTGGTCGAGACGGATATTTGCCAGCGCTTGATTCACTTGCGCTTGTTCTTGGGGTGAAAGCGCGCGCCATGCCGCGCCCATTTGTTTTTCTTCGGGGGTGAGGTCGCGAATAATTCCGGCATTTTTGAGCAAAGCAATAATCTCTTGATTTGTCTTGGGCGGATGCGTCGGTTTTCGCGCCGCGCTGCTCGAGACGCGTTTACGCGCTTCTAATTGAGCCACGCGTTTTTGCAATTGGGCGACCTGTCGTTCCAATTTTTGCAGTTCACCCACTTGCTTTTGCAATTTTTTCAGTTCGCTTGCCGGAGTAGCCATAGTTTTGTTCTCCTGCGCTGATTGTATGCGCGACGGCGCAACGGGTCAATCAAACAGCGCGCCCAACTCGAGTTCGTAGGCGACGCTCTCGCCCGGCGCAAGCATTTTTAGTCTCCCCTCGCGCCGCAATTGCGCGCGCGGCGTCTCCCAACTTGTCGCCGGTTCGAGCGCGCAGACGTATTCGCCCGCTTGCATCAATTTCCACTGTCCCAGATACGGCAGGTTTGCCATGCGCCATTTCACATACGCGCCGAAATGCAGCGCGCGATTCATGATTTTTGCTTGCGCGTACCCCTGCGCGTCGGCGCGCGGCGCGTGGAAAAAAACTTGTTCGGGATAGTCCGCCGCCGGATTTTCAAAACGGCTTGCTTGAGCCAAACCTTTTGCCGCGCGTTCGTCGCGCGGTTGCGTAGTTTCGACGTCGAGCAAAATCTCGCTGTCGGGCGAAACGACGGGAAAACCAAAATTGCAGTGATACAAGAGCATGTGCGGCGCCGCGCGAAATCCTTCATTCGTCACCGTATCGTGGAGCGTGAACGAATTGGCGCCGAGGCGGGTTGTGACGCGACGCGTCAAAACTAGATTCTCGCCAAAGATGGCGGCTTGGCGCGTGCGGCCCTCCACTTGCAGCACATAATCGTCGCCGCGCCATTCCGTCGTCACGCGCGTCTGTTCGGCGGGCGTATGCGAAATGCGTCCGTGCAAGCCGAGCTCTTGGCTGTTGTCGTTTTCCGGTTGGCCAAAAAAATCGAGACCGCACGTCGTCACCAAACCGCCGCCGAATGTGCGAACCCAACCGGCTTGGCGCGGGTCATAAAATTGCGGCGCGCCCAGCGCGGGATACGTCCACGCCAGCGCGCGCCCATTGTGTTCCGCCGCGCCAATGTCGAGCGCGCGGTCGAGCAAAATTTCAAAACACAAACCGCTGCCGGTGTACACTTGGGCGACGCGCATACCGCGCGTTTTCCCTTCTTGATATTCCACCAGCCGCACGCCGGCGAGCTGTGAGAGGTCCGCGAATTGTTTCAGTTCAAGCGGCGTGTATTGACGGTTGTACAGAAATGGCATCTTGCGCTTAGCTCTCTAGTTGTTCAAGGCGCTCGATGAATTCGCTAATGACGTCAAAACCGCCTTGCCAGAACGCGGCGGAGGTGATGTCAATGCTCGCTTCGCTCAAAATGTGCTGCGGCGACGCGGAACCGCCGTACGCCAGAATTTTGATAAATTTGGGTTTGAACGCTTCGCCTTCGGCGCGATAACGCTGATACAACGCGAGCGTGAGCAATTGCCCGAAACTGTATGCGTACACATAAAACGGCGCCTGATAAATGTGCGGAATCGAAATCCATTCCCATTTGAAATAATCTTGGATTTCAATCGCGTCGCCGAACTGCGTTTTGAGATTTTGCATGTACATTGCGCACACTTGCTCGGTCGTCGCGCCGTTCGCCAGCGCGTCGTGCGCGTCTTTTTCAAACAGGGCAAAGAACGCTTGCCGCATGACCGTCGCGTACGCGTCGTCCACGATGCGCGACAAAATATCGCGTTTGAGCGCGACATCGTCGGTTTCGCTCAAGAGACGTTCGTTCAAAATCATTTCCGAAAAGACCGACGCCGTTTCCGCCATCGGCAGCGCCGAGTGAAATGTGAAAACGGAATGAGCGCGCGCCAAACGCGCGTGGATGGCGTGACCCAATTCGTGCGCGACGGTGGATACGTCGCGCGCTTTGCCGGAATAATTGAGCATCACGAACGGCGGCAGTTCGGGCAAAATGCCCGCGCAAAACGCGCCGCCGCGTTTGCCGGGGCGAATTTCCGCGTCCACATGTCCCGCTTCAAACACGCTGCGCGCTTCGGCGGCAATTTGCGGCGAGAATTTTTCAAAGCTGTCAAACACCATCGTCAACGCGTCTTCCCATGACACGGTGACGTCGGCGGGCGCGAGCGGCGCGTACACGTCGGAACGTTTCATGGGCGCGAGGCCCAGCCATTGCGCTTTGAGTTTGAAATAGCGTTGAAAGATGCCCGCGTTTTGACGCGCGACGTCGAGCAGCGTGTCCACCGCCGAATCGGGAATATCGTTTGTTAGATTGCGCGCGGAAATGGGCGTTTTGAAATGGCGCAGTTCGACCTGTTCCGCTTTCCAATCGTTCACGCGGCTGGCGTAAATTTGCGCCAAGACCGCGCCGTCGGCGTCGTACACGCGATACAATTCCGCGTACGCCGCTTGCCGCACCGCCGCATCGGGATGCCGCACATAGGTCATGAGCTCGTCGCGCGTCATGGTTTTGGTTACGCCGTTGACCGTGAGGGTGAACGTGTATTTATTGGTCAACATGTCGTACACGGTCATCAAGCCGTTGATGCCGTTCACGTCTTTGAGATTGATAATTTGCTCTTCGTTCTCTTTGAGCGTGTGCGGTTTGAATCGGCGTTCGGATTCGAGATAGTAGGTATAGTCGCCCGCGTTTTGCAAGAGGCGCGCCGCGTTGGCATCGTCCAACTCGCGCCACCACAAAATAAAAAACAAGACGCGGTTATAAACGTTCGCCCCGAGTTGGTCCAATTTATTTTTGAACGCGAGCGCTTCGGCGTTCTGCGTATTTTCGGTGAACCAGAGGTCGGCGTATGCCGCCAGCTTGCGGGCGGCGCGATTCAGCTCTTCCAACTCGCCAAGAAATTCGAGAAATTCATGCTCGACGATGGCGGGTTGCAAATTGGCGCGCGTGCCTTCAAATTGCGTGACGCGCGTTTCAATCTCTTGCAGCGCGCGCTTGAGCGGTTCGCCGCGCGGCGTGGCTAATAAGGCGCTCAAATTCCAGCGCGTTTGAGGATACGTTTTCATTGACACCAAGACTCCTTGTTAAAGTGAGCGAATTATACAATGCTCAATGCGGAATGTGTAATGCGGTTTTTTATTTTTTGCGCGCCAGAGCAAATTCCTTTTTGTCGTCAGACCAAGACCCGAAGAGTTTTGGAGAACCCTTCGGGTCTAACTTTTGAATCAGAATTCACTCTGCTTGCAAACCGTCAAGATTATACGTTTCGTCATTGCGTTTGCCAAGCGCGGTTTTGGTTTTGCATTTTTTTCCTTCAACGCGCTTGGGTTTTCATCCGTTCCGCGCATTGCGTACCCTTCGCGTTCTCTTTGCCTTCATGCTACAATCGCAGGCGTGAGTGTCTGCTCGAAATCGTTCTTGGCGCTAGAACTGGGGGTATTGTTTTTGGCGTTGCTGCTCGGGTGTTCCGCCCACAAACGCGTCACGCTTTTGGTGGATGGCGAGCGCCGCGTCGTCGAAACGGAAGCGGTGAATGTGGCCCAAGTTCTTCAGGAACAAGGCATTACGCTCGGCGACCAAGACCGCGTGGAACCGCCCGATTATACGCCGCTGGAGCGCGCGGTGACGATTCAAATTGTGCGCGTCCAAATCAAAACGGAACGCACGCGCGAACCGATTCAGTTTGAACGCGAATATGTGCGCGAAGAAAATTTACCCGATGGCCAAGTGCGCGTCTCGCGTTTTGGCGCAAACGGCCAAGTGGAAATTGATTATCAAATCACGCTCGAAGATGGCCGCGAAGTTTCGCGGCGTGAAATCGCGCGCCGCGTCATTCAAGCGCCCGTCAATGAATTGCTCTTGATTGGCACGCAAGGAACTGTCGCGTCCGTCCCGCTTACGGGAACGCTGGCGTATATCGGCAAAGGCAACGCGTGGATTATGCGCGACTCGTCGTCCGAACGGCGGCCCCTGACGACGCAAGGCGATTTGGATGGGCGCGTCTTTGATTTATCGCCCGACGGCAAATATCTATTGTTTTCGCGCCGGGCGGACGAGAGCGCGCCGGCGTCGCAGCTAAATACTTTGTGGGTCATTGATACCGTGCCGTTCAATGCCGAAGCGCGCCGCGTGCCGCTTGATAACGCGTTAGCCGCGCAATGGGCGCCCGATGGTTCGGCGCGGATTGCATACACGCGCGGCGAAAAGACCGCAGGCGCGCCGGGCTGGAAAGCGTACAATGATTTGGAAATCGCCGCGCTGTACGGCATCACCGAAACGCTTCAGGTGACGGATACGGATATTCAAACCGAAACCGTGATGATTCATCCGACGCCGCTGCCGAGCGACACGCCGCCGCCCACCGCGACGCTCGACCCGAACGTTACGCTCGTGCCAGACCCGAATGTGCCGCCGCCGCCGCCGCCGCCGACATATACGCCGCGTCCACCCGTGGCGCCGTTCACGCGCACCGTGTATATTACCGGCACGCGCACCATCACTCTTTCGCAAACCGCGCGGGGACCCATTACGGCGACGACGCAGACGATTATTCCGCGCGGCGCGCCCGCGCCGTACAGCTGGTGGGGCGGCAATTTCGCTTGGGCGCCCGACGCGAAATTGTTTGCGTACGCGCTGGCGGACCAAATTGGTTTTATCACGCCCGACGTGGGCGAACGGCGCGCCGTCGCAAATTTTGCAACTTATAACACGCGCGGCGATTGGGTGTGGCTGCCGCAATTGGCGTGGTCGCCCGACGCGCGTTTCATTGCCGCAACGCTGCACGCGCCGCCGAATGGTGCGGAACACGCCGAAGACGCAACCGGTTTCGACGTGTGGGCGTTGGCGCGCGACGGTTCGGTATCCATTCCGCTGGCGCGCAATACGGGCATGTGGGCGTTTCCCGCGTGGTCGCCGAACGATGCGCGCGGTCAAAGTAAAATCGCGTACGGCGTCGCGCAAAATCAAGTCAACAGCGAACGTTCGTTGTATTCGCTCTATCTGATGGATCGTGACGGCAGCAACCGCGAACGCATTTTTCCCGAAATCGAAAACGCGCTCGACGGCGTGCGCGTCGTTCAATTCGCCTGGGCGCCCGACGCGTCGCAATTGATTGCGCTGCGCGAGGGCGATTTATGGTTGTACGATTTGGCGAGCAAAAAATGGACGCCGCTCACTGCGAATGGCGATAGCAAATTGGCGCGGTGGAAATAAATATGATGGCGCGTGCGCGCGATAGGACAATGGCTCTGGCTCGCCTATCGCGCGCCGTCGCGCGTGCATCTTGCAACTAGCTGTGCGTCGGTTCCTCGTTCTGATTCTTTATCTTGCGCTTGGCGGCGTCGCCTTGGGGCTGGCGGCGTTTGCGCTGTTTGACCATGCGCGCGATACGCGCGGCATCGAAACGGATTTTCCCGCAACCCAAAAAATAATCGGCACGAATGTGGCGTTGGAGCAATACGCGACCGACGCGGCATTGCAGCGCGCGTTCGATGCATTGCAGCGCGCGGGTGTGACGCACGCGCGGCAATATTTTTACTGGCGCGCCATCGAAACGACGCGCGGCGAGTACGCTTGGGCGCCATGGGACCGCATTGTGAACGCCGCGCGCGCGAACGGCATTGAACTCGTCGCGGTGTTGACAAGCGCGCCCGCGTGGAGTCAGCGCGCGCACGAGCGCGAGATGCCGAACGCGCCGCCGGATGATTTTGCCGCATACGCGCGCTTTGTCGGCGCATTCGCGCGGCGGTACGGCGAGACGATTGATTATTATCAGATTTGGGACGAGCCGAACGTAGAGCCGAATTGGGGCAAGCGCAACGCCGACGCGATGGAATACGCGCAACTGCTCATGCCCGCCGCGCAAGCCATTCGCGTCCAAGATGCGGACGCGCAAATTTTGCTCGCGGGTTTGGCGATGAATTTAGAGACGCATCGCCCGCATCCCAATTATTCTGAAATTTTATTTTTGCGCGGTTTGTACGAAAGCGGCGCGCAAAATTATTTTGACATTGTGGCGGCGAAACCGTATGGCATGTGGACGGGTCCCGAAGACCGCACGGTGAATTCGGATACGCTGAATTTTTCGCGTTTGATTTTATTGCGCGAGGAAATGCGGCAGTACGGCGACAAAGCAAAACCGGTGTGGGCGGTAGAGTTGGGTTGGAACGCGCTGCCGCCAGATTGGACGGGCGAACCGTCGCCGTGGGGTACGGACGTAATTGCAAAACAGAGCGACCGCCTCGCGCGCGGTTTGGCGCGGCTGCAAACGGAATGGGCGTGGGTTACGGGCGCGTTTCCAAATTATTTACAGCCGAATGTGCCGCAGACCGACCCGCGTTGGGGTTTTACCCTGTTGACGCGGGACGGCGAACCGAACGCGTTTTTTGACGTTCTGCAAAAATTTAACGCGTCGCCGCCCGCGCCCGCCGCGTCAAACGCTGCGCCGTACTTGGCGGTCGCGCTGCTGCTCGGCGGCGCCGTCGTCGCGGCGTGGCGCGCGTGGCATTGGACCTTTGCGTTGCGCGTGGATGAACGGTGGCGTGATTTGAAAACGCGCGTCAACGCGACGCCGGAACTCGCGCAATTGCTTTTGTTGGGGCTAAGCGCCGCCGCGTTTTATTTTTCGCCCAACGCAATTTTGAATTTTGTTTTGCTCGCCGCGCTCGGGTTGGGCATGGCGCTGCGTTTGGATTTTGCCTTTGGCTTGATTATTTTTACGATTCCGTTTTGGAACTATCCAAAAAATCTATTCGGCGGTTTTGCATTGTCGCCGGTCGAAGTTTTTACGTGGGCGGCGGCGGCGGCGTTTGCGCTGAATGAAATTTTGGAATATCAATTCACGCGCGCGCGCGCATTGTTTTCGCGCGCGGGGCGTCAAACGTTCGTTTCCGGTTTCGATGTTCTCGCGCTCGCTTTTTTTCTGCTCGGTTTGGCGTCCACGCGTTGGGCGGGCAATTTTGGCGTGGCGAGCCGCGAGTTTCGCGTCGTGATTTTGGACCCGCTGTTGCTGTACGCGCTGCTGCGAATGTCGCTGTACGCGGCGCGCGAAAATTCTATCCGCCGTTTGGTTTGGGCGTGGCTCGCCTCGGGCGCGGCGGTGTGCGTCATCGGCTTGTATCAATTTTTTACGGGCGACGTGATTTTGGCGGAAGGCGTCGCGCGCTTGACGGCGGTATGGGGTTCGCCCAACAATGTCGCGTTGTATCTGGGGCGTTTGCTGCCGCTGACGTTGGCGTTCGCGTTGTTGTGGCGCAATCAGCGCGCGCGTTGGGCGTACGGCGCGCTCGGCGTTTTATTTGGCGCGACGATTGCGTTGACGTATTCGCGCGGCGCGCTGCTGCTCGGCGTGCCGACGAGCGTATTGTTTGTGGCGGTCGGCGCGCTCTGGCAAGGCAAACGTTTGTCGCGGCGCGCGTGGATTTTGGGCGGCGCGATGTTGGTTGGGGGCGCGCTGGCGCTGCTATGGTTTGCGACGACCGAGCGCTTTCAATCGTTGTTTCAAACGGGAACGGGGACGGGATTTTTTCGCGTGGCGGTGTGGACGAGCGCGGTCGAGATGCTGCGCGACCATCCGCTGCTCGGCGTAGGTTTGGACAATTTTTTGTACGAATATCCCAAATATATTTTGCCCGACGCGTGGCGCGAACCGAATCTTTCGCATCCGCATAATTTTGTATTGGATTTTTGGACGCGGCTGGGCTTTTTCGGCGTCCTGCTTTTGGGAGCGCTGGCGATTTTATTTTTTCGCCGCGCGTGGAATGATTTCAAAACGACGGAGCATTTGTACGCGCGCGCGCTGCTGTTGGGTTTGATGGCGAGCATGGTCAATTTTCTCGCGCACGGTTTGATTGACGCGGCGTACTTTTATGTGGATTTGGCGTATGTGTTTTGGTTGACTCTATTTCTTGTCCAAGCCCCCAACGGTTTTCAAAAAACTATTGACTCGGACGCCGCGCCCCAGTAAAAATAATTTTCAAATATTTCGCGCGCGACCGCAAGCGTCTTCAAAAACGCTTGCGGTCGCGCGCTGTACGCGCCCTAGATTCGACGAAGGGGGGGCATTGCGCGATATTGAGCCAAGTCGTAAAATAGTGTCTGTTCGATGGATCGCGTCGAGAGGAATTCAAGAGGGGTTAGAAGAGGAGTACTCTATGCAACGACGAATTATTGCAATTGCCATGTTTGCGGCCGCCGCGCTGATGTTGGTCGCGGCAGCCCTTTCGGCAAACGCGCAAGCCGCGCCAGCCGCGCAAGAAATGAAAGGCGACGCGACACGCGGCGCGTATGTTTTTGCCGCCGCCGCGGGCTGTGGCTGTCACATGTCCCAAGCTGGATTTCTTGCGGGCGGCGCCAAGTACGATTTGGGCCCGTTGGGCGTGGTCTATGCGCGCAATCTCACCTCCGACGAGGAAACGGGTATCGGTAAATGGAGCGAATCTGACATCGTAAACGCTTTTCGCACCGGCAAAACGCCCGACGGAGGAATGCTTTTTCCGGTGATGCCCTATGCGACGTTCAGCGGCATGGCGGATCAAGATGCCTACGATTTGGCGGCGTTCATCAAGACCGTTCCGGCAATCAAAAACGCAGTGCCGGCGGATGAGCTCAAGATTCCGGTCCCGCCGTTTGAACCGCGCAAGGCGCCCGCTACGGCGCCGACGGAAGGCGTGGCGCGCGGCGATTATCTGGTCAACAATGTTTCGGACTGCGGCGGCTGTCACACGCCAACCGACGCGCAAGGCGCGCCCATCATGGCCAAGTTCTTGGCGGGTTCGTACGTCGAGGGCGAAGTTACGGCGAATATCACGCCGGACGAAGAAACCGGAATTGGCAAGTGGACGGAAGCGCAAATCGCCGATTTTCTCAAGACCGGACAGACTCCGGATGGGACCGCTGTCGGCGGTTTGATGGCGCAAGTGGTTCAAGGGGGCTTTAGCAAGTTGACTGACGCTGACCGCGCGGCGATTGCGGCGTACTTGAAAACGATTCCAGCGGTCAAGAATACGCCTACCGCGCCCGCGACGCTGCCTGCGACGGGCGGCGTGATGAATAATCTGTCGTTGACGCTGGCGCTCGCGGCGTTGGGCGGCATGTTGTTTATCGCCGGCGCGTTCGTGTGGCGCAGCGCGCGACGTACGCGTTAGCGCTAAATAATAACTCGAAGAGGCGCGCGGCGCGCTGTGACGACGCGATCCAAATGGCGCGCCGCAACCCTCTTCGAGTTGAAATAGTCAAAGAAAATGACGCGCGCAGGTTGGACCAGCGCCGCGCAGGAACTCGAACCCGATGTAAAAATAGTAATTCTGTTACGCAGCATTTCCGCTACCGGATCAGAAACGCGAATCTGCGCGAATTTCAACGAATCTACGCGAAAAAAAAACACCAAAAAAATTCGTGGAAATTCGCTCTGATGCGCAAGGTTCGCGTTTTCATCCATTGACTCGGGCATATTTCAACTATTCTGCGTAACGTGAGACAGTAAATCGCAAACGCTGAAACAAGTTGAACTTTTGCAAGAGATTCTCGACACGCTCAAG
>JAJVIA010000050.1:6010-21323 GCA_022072245.1 Anaerolineae bacterium | reverse complement strand
TTCACGCCGCCGCGAGTTGTTCCACCAATTCCGCCGCCTTGACCAATTCCGCGATGGGGAGATATTCGCTCGTCGTGTGAATTTGTTCGTACCCCACGCTGACGACCACCGTCTTGATGCCTTTGGCGTTCCACACATTCGCGTCGCTGCCGCCCATCGTCATTTCATAACGCGGCGGACAGCCGATTTGCTTCAACGCTTTGGCGACGCGCTGCACGATGCGCTCGCTCTTTTTGAATTCGTAACGATTGTACGCGCGCGTCACGCGAAATTCCATTTTCGCGCCCGTGCCGCGCGCCGTCTTGTCAAAAATCTGTTTGATGGCGCGCGTGTGGCGCTCTAATTTACGCGCCTGACGACTCCGCACCTCGCCGACAATTTCCACCTTGTCCGGCACCACGTTGCGCGCTTGGCCCGCGCGCACAATGCCAAAGTTCGCCGTCGAATCGCGGTCGAGCCGCCCCACTTTGGTTTTCGCCAGCGCGTCCGCCGCGATTTTCAACGCGTTGACGCTGCCTTCGGGACGCGCCGAATGAGACGCCTTGCCCCGAATCGTAATGTCCAGCAAATTATGCGTCGGCGACGCCAGCACAATCGCGCCGACGGGCCCCCCGCTGTCCAACACCACGCCCTCTTTGGCGGTAAAATTTTTCAAATCCAATCCTTTGGCGCCGACGAGACCCAATTCTTCTTGCGCCGTAAATACAATTTCCAGCGGCACAAATTTTTTATCGCTCTCGACCAGCGCGGCGACGCCTTCCAAAATCGCGACGACGCCCGCCAAATCGTCCGCGCCCAAAACCGTTGTGCCGTCCGACGCAATTTGACCGCCCGCGACCACCGGCTTGATGCCGCGCGCGGGCGCGACATGATCCGTATGCGCGTTCAAAAATAACGGCTTGGCGTTTTGCTTGACGCCGCGCCCCGGCAAAAACGCGCTCACATTAAACAGCGCATCAATCTGCGTCCGCGCGCCCAACGCGCGCAATTTTTCCGCGACGCGTTCCGCCAGCGCCTGCTCGTCGCCCGACGGCGAATCAATTTGCGCCAATTCCAAAAACGTTTCGACCACCCGGCGTTCGTTAATCATTTTGCTCCTCCGCGCTATCGAACCAGATTCGCCAAACCCAATTCCTCCAATTTTTCGCACGAGGGACTGCCCGTCTCCCAATCCCAACCGCGCACTTGATAATACTCGCGCAGCATCACATCCAAGTCCGGCACATTGCCCTCCGTGCCGCCTTCGCTCAAGGGGCGCAGCAGCAATTCCGGCAATTTTTCCGCGCGGCGCGCGCAATAGCCCAATTTCAAATTGAGCAGCCGTTTCAAATTCCAAATGCGTTCGCCATAGGTCAAGATATTTTCCGGCGTCACGTCGTAACCGGTCGCGGCGGCGAGCATCTCGCACATTTCTTGGACGGGCGGATTGGGAAAGAAACACAACACCAGCGCGTTATTGATGGTGCGCCAATCTTGATGCCGCGCGAGCGATCGCATTTTATCGTGCGTTTGAAAACGGTCCACCGTTTCGATGCCCAATTCATAAATGGGCCGCCCGGACGTTTCGACCATGAAAAAATCGCTATAGTTGTGACTGGCGCCGATGGGCGAAGTGGCGTACGAGACCGCCATTCCGCTGGCGGCGCGCGGGTCGTGCATTGCCATTTCCATCCCGTTCACCTGCACCGCCAATCCTTCGACGCCATAGCGCGCGCCGAGCGCCTGCGCGCCTTCCGCCAAGACCGCGCCGAAAGCTTGGCGGCGCGCAATCTGTTCCACCAACGCCAACGCGCCTTCCGGGTCGCCCCACGCCAAGCGCGCGCCCTGCCCCGCCGCATCCGGCAAAATTCCCAAATCGTGCAAATAGATGGCGAACGCAATCGTAGAACCGGCGCTAATCGAATCCACGCCCAACGCATCGCACTGCGCGCCAATGTGAGAAAGGATATTGATATCGTCCGTCAACATGAGCGAGCCGAACGCCGCGAGCGTTTCATATTCGGGGCCCTCGGCGTGCGGCAAAACATAGGGACCCGCTTTTTGGATTTTGCGCCCGCACGCGACCATGCAGGCATGACACGTGCCGCGCCCGGTCAAAATCGTCTCGGCAATCAAGTTGCCCGAAATTTTCGAGTAATCAAATTGCCCTTGCGTCCAATACTTGACCGGCACGTCGCCGAGCAAGCCGAGAAAATCCATCGTGCCGCTCGTCCCCACCGCGCGAAACACTTCGGTGGACATGTCGTCGCTCAAAAATTTTTGCGCGCGCAACATGGCTTGGCGGAAACGCGCCGCGTCGTGCAGTGGAACTTTGAACGAACGCGGATGTTTCGAACCGCGCACCGCGATGGCTTTGAGATTTTTCGACCCCATCACCGCGCCCATGCCGCAGCGGCCCGCGATGCCTTTTTTGGCGGCGGGGCGCGCGCTCGTCGCGAGAATGAGCGCGTACTGGACCAAATTTTCGCCCGCGGGCCCAATGCACGCGGTCACCAGACCCTCGTCGTCCAACGCGGCGCGCAGCGCGTCGCCCGCGTCAAAAGTCGTCATGCCGCGCAAAAAATCCGCGTCCCGAATTTCTACGCCGTCCGGCGTAATATGCAAATAACACCACGCGTCCGCGCGCCCGCGCACGACCAGACCGTCATAGCCCGCGAATTTCAATTCGGGTCCAAAAAAATTGCCCGCAATCGCTTCGCCCCACAAACCTGTTTGCGGCGAACGCGCGCAGACGGCGAAACGCCCGGACGACGGCGCGCCCGTGCCGTCCAACGGGCCGTTCATAAACACCAACGGATTTTCGGGTCCCAGCGGGTCAACGCCGGCGTCAATCCAATCATAAATATAACGCGCCGCGAGACCGCTGCCGCCGAGAAATTGCGCCGCATAGTCGCGATTCAATTCTTGCGCCGTGACGGCGCGCGTCGTCAAATCTACAAACAACAACCTGCCAATATACCCGTTCATTGCCGTTCTAAACGAACGCGCGCGTCATCCAGCTGCATAGAGCCGACAACGCGCGCGTCAAGCGTGCGCCTCAAGACAAAAATTCAGCGTCAATGCGCGTGCAGGCGTTCACCATTTCTTGCGCGGCTTTGACGTTTTTCATGACCATGACCATATTGCCTTTGAGTTTCAATTGGCCCGTCATGAGCCCTTGAATCGGGTCGAGTTGTTTTGTGACGACGCGTTTCCATTTGGAATACGTGGCGGACATGACGAACGCGGGTTTTTGCGCGTCCTTGTCCGTGACGAGATACGCGTCGCGGCACGCGCCATGCCACAAGTCCATATACAAATAGACCGGCTCGGGCAGCGCCGCCGTATCTTTGTCCGGCTCGATCACAAAATAAAAATCGCCTTCCCAATTTTTTCCGGCTTCGGTATACGCGGCGCTGCGATTCAGTTCGGCTTCCAGCGCCTTGACCCATTCCTGCGATGGAAATACGGGTTTAGACATCCTCGTCCTCCTGACGCGGATTCCCTTTGCCATTCGAGAATCCGCTCGAAAATATAAAATCAGTTTTTTGGCGTCGCGCTCATTATATCACATTTTTGACGCAGTGCGTCATAAAAATAAAATTGCCGCGCCCGCCGCCAACGCGCTGCCAAACACGGACGCGCTGAAATTTACCAAGTCATTATCGAGCCACGCCCAGCCGCGCACCAAACGCGTCGCGCGGCCGCAGCCGTGAATCTTCTTTTCCGTTTGCGTTTCGTCGTATTCGCAAAAATAAACGCCCTGCGCCGTCGCGCCCAACAGCGAATCAAATAACGAACCGCCCAAACCGCAAACGCCCGCGAGCAGAAGGATGCCGCCCGCGCTCAACGCCGTCGCCTGCGTTATAAAATTCCAACCGCCTTCCCAACCGAGATTGCCCAGCGCCAACGCTTGCGCGAACAATCCCGCCGCCGCAACACTGCCCATAAAAATCCCGCCGCCAAACGCGGTCGCCGTGCCGAGCGGCGTAATGCCGCCGGACGTTCCCGCCGGGACCACGCGCCCCGTCGTCACCAGACGCGGCGGCGTTTTGGACAAGACGCCAATTTCCGTCGCCCACGTATCCGCCGTAACCGTCGCCAACGCGCCGAGAAACGCCGCAAACAAAAGCGCGTGGACGCGCGCGTCCCAGCCGAACCATTGCGCCGCGCCCATGCTCACGGCAAGCAGCGCCGCCCAGCCGCCATTCGCCAACGCCTGACCCAAATCGCGCCGCGAACCTTTTTGAAATTTTTCGGAAAATTTTTCCTTGACGCGCGTCTTGTAATGCGACAAGAGCGTAGAGGAAACAAAAAAAGCGCCGAGGAGTAAACCGGGGACAAAACCGCCCAATCCAAAAATCGCCGTGCCGGTGAGCATGGCGCCCAACACGCCGCCCCGCGACAACGCGCCGCGCCAATAGGCGATGCCGCCAATCAGCGCGCTCAAAGCCAATCCGATTGCCAACGACCCAAGCCAGGGCATGTCCGCCGTCAATTTATGCAATCGCAAAACGCACGATACTGATTGCCGCAAACCAGAGCAAAAATTGCGCGCCAATGGCGACGCCGCCAAGCAGATACGAAACCAACGTCTCGCGCCGATGCGCCAGCGCGCCGAGCGCGAAATTCAAGCCAATCATCACCAAACCGATTTGCGGCAGCGAAAAAATCGCTTCTTTCGGCTCGATGCGGTCCGGCTGACCGGCGGCGTTAAAATGCAGCGACGTCAACAGCGGCAGCTGCGGCATGACCAAAAACAAGAACGCAAACAAACCGACGTTGACAAACAACGCCACAATCAGCATGGCCCAAAAATAACGGTCGCGCAGCGCGCCGCGCAGCCAGCCGGGCAAACGCGCGTCAAACGACGCGGGAAACGACACTTGGCGCATGAAAAGTTATTTCGGATACACGGGCGTCAACCAGTGCAGATAGCGCGCGTGTTGACCGCGCACCACGCGAAAATACAGGTCTTGAATCTGTTTGGTCAGGGGTCCAATCGTCCCCTCGCCTAACGGCCGATGGTCAATGGCTACAATCGCCGCTACCTGCGCGCCCGTGCCGGTAAAGAACGCTTCATCCGCGACATACACTTCACTGCGGTCAATCGAGCGTTCAATCACTTCCAAACCCAACTCGTCGCGCGCCAATTCCATAACCGTCGCGCGCGTGATGCCTTCCAAGATATTGTCATGGATGGACGGCGTAATGAGTTTGTCGTGCCGAATCAAAAAAAAGTTTTCGGCGCTGCCTTCCGAGATATGCCCTTCTTGCGTCAAGACGAGCGCCTCGTCGTGGCCATTCCAATACGCTTCGGTGCGCGCAAAAGAGGAATTGATGTACGCGCCCGTGATTTTGCCGCGCGCGGGAATCGAATTATCGTCCACGCGCCGCCAGGACGAAGTGCCCGCGCGCACTTCGAGTTTGATATAGTTGCCCTGCGGCCGCGTGAACATGGCAAATTCATCGTCGAGGTCGTGCAGACGCGGCGTAATATCTTCGGTCGCTTTGTACGCCAGGGGCCGCACATACGCATCCTGCCGATACTTGTCGCGGCGCAAGAGTTCCAAGGTAATCCCAATCATATCGGTTTCATTTTGCGGCAATTTGA
Organism: Anaerolineae bacterium; assembly: GCA_022072245.1. GTDB lineage: Bacteria > Chloroflexota > Anaerolineae > UBA4142 > SHND01 > SHND01. The sequence goes on along the minus strand of JAJVIA010000050.1, from coordinate 15,730 downwards.
TATTCAACATGCGGCACGATTCTAAAAAGCGTTGAAAATGTCTTTTGGCGCGAAATACATACAGCTGCTGCGCTTGGTCATTCCAATAAGCGCGGATCCCGCCGAAACAACCGGTGCCATAATTGAACGCGTGCGCGGCGATACTCACTTTGGCTTCGGACAATGGCACAAACTCACCCTCAAAAAAAGCCCATTCGCCCATAGGCGCGACGCGATGTTTTGTTTTCAAACTCGTCGGCGCCACTGCCGAGTCCGCGACTTGCATTGTCGGAATCATTTGTTAGGTCCTCCCTCTCTGTTCGGATACTAACGATGATACTACACATGACAAACCGCGCCAAATGATTTACAAGTTATCTTTATAAACCGACGATTGATTTCAAATAATTGAAAAAATTAATGTGCGCGTACGCGCTCAACTGGCGGCGCGCCAACAGCAGCGCCCATTCTTGTTCCGCTTGCGTTTTACGCAGCTGCGTCAATTCCTGCTCCACATTTTCGATGCTGTGGCGAAACCGCGCGGGCAATTCTTGCATCTCGCGCGTGAGGCGCGCCTGCTCTTGGCGCGCGTGTTCGGCGGCGCGCGTCTTGTCTTTATCCACCTGCTGTTGCTTTTTCAATTCTTTGAGCTGGAGCGTCACTTGGGCGTCCTTGAATTTTTTGGCAATGTTCGCGCTCACGTCCGGCGGCAGCGTATCGGGCAGCGAACGTTTCACGCGCGCTTCCATTGCGCGCCGCCACAGAATAAGCGGGACGCCGCGTTTGCCGTCCAGCCCCGGCACATAAATCGCTTTGCGCTGCCGATTCACCAATTGAAACTGCATCCCCGTTGACGTGGGCGCTACGCGAAAATTGACGACGTCCGCCGCCGTCACGAAACCCATCGCCGCGAGCTGCTGTTTTAATTCCCGACTTAGGAGTCCCGGCAGCGGCGCGTCCGCGATGCGGTACGATTCTAACGCTTGCGTAAATTTTTGCGTCTTGAATTGTTCCAGCGCGGCGGCGAGCGTTTCGCTCTCTTGCGCGCTCAATTTTTTGCGTTCGGCGGCAAATTTTGCCTGCGCCGTTTGCCAAGCGCAGTCGAGCTCAGCCAGCGTTCGTTTTTCTTCAAAGGCATTATCGCTCTGCCGCTGCACCAATTTCTGGAGCGCGCCCTGCGATTCCTGGTCCAACTGGGCGCGGCGCGCCGTCAGCGTCTGGATTTGATTTTCCAAACGCGCTTTTTCTTGGACATGCGTTTGCGCGATGCGCGCGGCTTTACGGCGTTCGGGGTCATTGTAACGCACCATAAAACCGACGCTCAACGCCGCCGCGCCCACCAAAGGCGCGAGCGCCAACATTGCCGCGCCAATCAACGGGTCAAGGGGTCCCAAAAGCAAGAGCGCAAGCGCCGCGAAAATCACCAAACCCAACAAAACGAGCAGCGTTTGTTCGGCGCGAAAAGAACCGTTCAAAGGCGGCGGCGGCGCGGGCGACACATGGTCCAAAAGCCAATCCGCGCTGTTTGGCGCGGGCGCGGCGGGTGCGCTCGGCGCGAGCTCTGCCGCGCCCGCCGACGCGGGCGCCGCCGCGCTGCCCATGCGTTCGTGCAGCCAATCCGGTAAATTGACGGGTGTCGCTTTGGCAGTTTGCAGCGCGGCGAGCGCGTTCGGTTCCAGCGGCGCAATCGCGTTCAAATCGCGCGCAAAGAGGTACGGCAAAAACGTTTGCGTGAGATTTCGCAAAACAGAATTCGGCGAACGCTGCAACGCCGACAACAATTTCGATTGCGCGGGATTTGCAAAATCGGATTGCTGAAGCAATAGCGCTTCGCCGCCGCCGCCGGCAAAAGCAAAACGCAAATCGGGGTCGAGCGCGAGCCCCAACAGCGAGAGCGCAATCACCCACACGGAAAAATTGTCCAGCGTCGGACCGAAATCGCGCGCCGTCCGCGCGGGATGCTGATAATTCGGCTGCCCCAATTCATTGCTGGGGCGTCCCGCCAGCGTTGGCACAAACATTCCATCGTAATCGAGCAGGCGCAACTGTCCGTTGACAATCAACAAATTGCCGTGCTGTAAATCGCCGTGCGCGATATTGGCGAGCCGCAGCGCGCGCGCCAATTCCAAAAATTGACGCGTCAGGTCGAGCAGCGCGAGCGAGTCGTTCAGATGCTGCGCGACAAAAACATCCAAACGGCTGCCTTCGAGCCAATCCATTTTCACAATGGGAAACCACTGCCCGCGCAGACGAATCCCCTGCGGCAAAAAAGAAAACTCGACGGTGTACGGCAGCGCCGTTTGCTGCAAATACGCGCTGATGGCGGCGTACCGCTGGGCAATGTCGGGAACGTGGCGCAAAAAACAGCGCACCGCGTGACGCCGCCCGCGATAATCCACCTGATACACGGTGGCGAAACTGCCGGAAATCGGTTTGGGCAAACCCAACGCGTCGCTTACGACGACGCCGTCGCGCAATTCGCTATCGGCAAAAACCGTTTTGGGATTTTGCACCGCGTCTTGATATTCCGAAGGACTGGGCCACCACATAGTTGTATCACGTCAAACCAACGATAGAGCTTTACCCGCGATACTGCAAACGAATCAAGGTTACGTCGTCATTGCGGATGGCGCGCGTCGCGCGCAGTTCGGCGAGCCACGCGGCAAACGCGTCCGCGTTCCGATGCGCGTCCGCCTCGTCCCACGGACGCGCGCCCGCTTCGGACGCGCGCAGAAACCACGCCGCCAACGCGTCCGTCATTACATAGATGCGGTCGCCCGCCGCAAAATTTCCTTCGGCAAAGCGCCACTGTTCCGCCAGAGCGTCATTGCGCGCCGGATTGCTGGACAAGAGATACGGACGATTGTTGAACGCGTGCGCGTCCTGCATCGGAAACGCAGCCAATAATTTATCATCGCGCACTTGGACCAAACAACAATCGCCCACCGCGGCGGCGCGCCATGTCAACGCGTGCGGCGTAGGCATGAGGACCAAACCTAAAAGCGCGGCGAACGCGCCCGCTTCCAAACCGGGCTCTTCGTACCACTGCACCGGTTTGTCCGCGCGCGCGCGGCGTTCCATGTACGCGCGTTTTTCATTTTGCCACACGCGCAGCGTCTCATTCCACCACCCGCGCCAATCGCGCGCCGCCAACCATTGGCGCGCGAATTGACGCGTCAGAACTTGGGCCCATTGACGGCTCAGCAAACTTTCCGTCGCGCCATCCGCAATCGCGCAGACGAACGGTTTGCCATTGCGCGCGCGGCGCGGCAAGACAAACGCGTCTTCGTATTCGTCAAGGGCGTTGCCCGCTTTGGGCTGCCACAAGGCATACCGTTCAAGATTCACAATGCGACGTATCTCGACACAAAATAAAATGCCCGGCGCCTTGCGGCATCGGGCGCAAGCCGTAGCTTGCCGAAACCGAAACGAACGCCAATCTTTTAGCGCAAGTTGCTGGGACGCGTGCCAATGTCCAGCGATTGCACCACGAGCGCGAGGTCGCCGTTAAAAACAAAACCGCGCGCGCCCGGTTCGGGATTGTACCCCTGCTCTTGCGCGATGCCAAGCATGAACGGCGTCAATTCGCTGGCGGTTTCAAACAACAATCTCGCGTACTGATCCGGCAAATTGTCCGCGCGGTTGGGATACGCAATCGGCGCGTTGGCGTTGCTCGAAAGATGCACGTTAAACAAAAGGACGTTGCCGTCCGACGATGCAATGCGCGTCACATTCTGCATCGCGTCGGTCGGGTCGCCGTCGGTGGATTCGCCGTCGGTAATGTGAATCACAATCGGCGGAAAACAATTGGGATGCGCGGCGACAAAACCTTGCAGCATGTTTGCCGCCAACGTCATGGCTTGGACCATTGGCGTGCCTTGATGCGCGACGGGTTCCAGCCAAACCGGGAATTTTACTTTTTGTTCCACGAGGCCGCCCGCGCCGTCGTCCACTTTTTTCGCGCGTTCTTCGATGCGCGCGGGATTCGCCGCGACTTGGCTAATCGGGACCAGTTCTTGGCCCGCGAGCGCGCCCAAAAAAGCCGAACCCACGCGCGCGCCATAGCCGATGACGCCGATGGAATAATAATCGCGCACGCCTTCGGTCTTGGCGCATTTAATCACCAGATTTTGCAGCAGCCGATTCAACGCGTCCGCTACGCCGTCGGCTTTACGTTTGCCCGCTTCGCCGCCGAACGGGTCCGCCATCGAGCCGGACTGGTCAATCACAAACAAAAAGCACGAGGGATTCGTGCGGCTGATTTCCGCTGTATATGCCATTTTTTATCTCCTTTAGATTCTGGAAAGATATACGCTGCGCGTTGCAAAAGGTTAATCCAAAATTAAAAAAAACGCCTGCGTCTTTTTTTTCAGGCGCAGGCGTTAAGGATAGTTCGGTCAGCGTTAGAGAACGCTTTCTACACAAACGGGCTGGCACACAATCAAGCGCAGAGCCAAGACCCCAAGTGTTTTCGTCGTGTCGTGCGATTCTATTTTACAATGAGCGAGCCGTGCATGCCCGCTTCCGTGTGACCTGCCACATCGCAATGAATGACATACGTGCCAGCCGCCGCGGGCGCCGTGAACGAACCGGAAACGGATTGCCCCGGCTGCGCGGTCAGTTTGAAATTCAAATCTTTGATGACAAAGGTGTGTTCGACCGTGCCAATGTTTTTGAAATTGACGGTCACTTTTTCGCCGGGCTTGGCGTTAATGTCGGCGGGTTGATACGCGAATTCCGAACCTTCGATGTTGACCGTGGTCGCGCCCGCGCCGCCACCGCCGCCTCCGCCGCCGCAAGCCGCCAAAACCGCCGTCGCGGCAATCATAAAACCAAGCACAATCAAAAACTTGCGAAACATATTTCTCCTCCTCGTGCGCTCTCAAAAGGCGTCTTTTTTTTTCTGCCGACCAAGCCGAAAGCAGTTTCTTGCGGCATGGCGGCAGCGGCATTGTCTTTTGAGCGTGCATAGTATTGATGGTCACGCCCCTCGCGTGACAAAATTTTTTATGCAAACATATCTATTTTAGGCAATCCGCGTAGAGGCGCAAATTCTTGCCGCATCAAAAAAACAGGACAACCGCAATGGTTGTCCTGTTCGTTTTAGATCCGCAACCCCTGCTTGAGAACGCGCAAAGGTTCGCGCCAGAGCGCTTGCCACATCCTTTCCTCCCAGAGCCAATTTCCACTCTGCGGATTTTCGGTCTGCGGCTTGGGCCGATGCGCCACGAGAAAGCGCACGCTCGCGCTGTCCGTCGCGTTGCCGGCGACATCATACGCGCGCACGTGAATCGTATGCGTTTCCGTGTAACCGCCCGCGTCCATAATGACGCCAAAACCATTTGGAAAAACGCCGACGACGCGGTCCGCTTTTTTGGTCATGGTGGCGACGAGCGTTTCGGTAATCGTCGTAACGGTGTTGCCGTCGTCTTCTAATTTGCGCGTCTCGGCAGTGTACGCCAACACGGGCATCGTCGGCGAACCGACCGGCAATTCCAGCGCGGCGCGCAAGGTCGGCGAAAAGGAATCGCGCATCGTGATATTCCACTTGTACGAAAACGGCGAGACCTGCGTGCGCCCCAAATACGAATTGTCGAGCCAGAAATCTACATAGCCCATGGATAGATTATCGCGCGCGTCAGCGTCAATGCTGACCCATTCATCATCTTCCATGAGATATTGTTTGTCGTCCCACGGATTGATGATTTCGACTTGGGGCGGTTTATTGTCCACCGTCACTTGCGAAGAGGCGGTTTGCACATTGCCCGCGCCGTCAACGGCTGTAAGCTGCAAAGTGTACAAACCGCTGTCGGTCGTATTCCAAGTTGTCAGAACGCCATTGTCCACGCAGCAGCCGCCTTGACCGATGGTCAACCATTCGGTCGGGTCGAGGCCCGCGCCCACGTTCAGACGCCATTCGTTCATGCCGCCCATTTTCGCGTTGCCGCGCACTTCGACCGCGCCTTTGACGGACGCGTAATTTGCCGGCGAAAAAATCGCCAGGTCGCCGCCCGCCGCGCTCGCCGCATACGTCGTATCAAATTCCGTCGGCGGCTGCGGGATATTATTTTCTTTGACCCAATCTTGCGCGTCCGGCGGATAAATCGGATACACCACCGTCGTCACCTGGTCGGGCGGGTCGAACGCGGTGGCAAGTTTGCCATTCGGCACAAAGATGCGGAACGGTTTCCAAATGTCATCCGGCTTGGTCGGTTCGTTACCTTTGACGAATAATTCACGCACCACTTGCGGACATTCCGCCGTCGGCAGCAAACCGCTGGCGAGACACACCGGCACGCGCACGATATTTTCGGGTTCGACAAATTCTTTGACGGGCAGCGTTTGATGCAAAAAGGTCATGACATCGTGCCAAATCGGCGCGGCGCCCGTGATGCCTGAAATGTGTTCCATCTCGGAATTGTTTGCGTTGCCGACCCACACGCCGACGACATAATCGGGCGTATAGCCGAGCGTCCAATTGTCGCGCCACGAAGAGGTCGTGCCGGTTTTCACCGCCGCGGGCCGGTCCAATTTCAAAACGCTGTTCAAACCGAACGCGGGCGCGCGCGCGTTATTGTCGCTCAACACATCGGTCATAAGATACGCGGCTTGGGGCGAGACAATCCGTTCGGTTTCGGGTTCTTTATATTCTTCAATGATTTTACCGTCGGCGTCCGTAATTTTCAGCACCGATACCGGATTGAGCGTGCGAAAGCCGGGCCGCTGTTCTTGCGCCGGAACTTTTTGGCCCGCCATGACGCCGTCGTTCGCCAGAACGGAATACGCATAGGTCATGTCGAGCAATTTGACTTCGCCGCCGCCGAGCGTCAACGCCAGCCCGTAATTTTTATCGAGCGTGGTGATGCCCAATTTGTGCGCGAGGTTCAAAACATTTTTCACGCCGACCAAATCCAACACTTTGACCGCCGGGATATTGTACGAGGAACCGAGCGCGGTCCGCAAACGCACGGGCCCATGATATTTGCGGTCATAGTTTTCGGGAACGTAGGGCGGATTCGGCGGGTCTTCGAACGCGGTGCGAACGTCATACACCACGCTCGCGGGCGAAAGCGGCGCGCCGTCTTGCGCGCCCTTTTCAAACGCCTGCAAATAACTAAACATCTTGAACGACGAACCCGGTTGGCGGTCCGAAATGGCGATATTGACCTGTCCGTCAATGTCACGATTGAAATAATCCACCGAACCGACCATCGCGCGAATTTCGCCGGTCTTGGGTTCCATCACGACGACGGACGCGTTGGTGACGTTGCGTTTTTCTTCGGTCAATTTTGCGATTTGATTGCGCGCGATTTCTTCGGCTTGGGTCTGCGCGTCAAAATCCAAAGTCGTATAAACGCTCCACCCGCCCTTGTTCACCGCGTCGGGTCCGTACTTGTCTTCGAGATAACGGCGCACATAAAAAACAAAGTGCGGCGCTTTGATGTCAAATTTTTTCTGAAAGACCTGAATCTCTTGCTTTTTCGCGTCGGCGGCTTGGCGCTCGGTAATGTATCCTTCCGCCACCATCCGGTCGAGCGCAATGTCGCGGCGTTCGCGCGCGAGGTCGGGATTGTCAACCGGATTGAGCGCGGGATATTGCGGAATCGCCGCGAGCGTCGTCGCTTCGGATAACGTCAATTCGTCCGCGTGTTTGCCAAAATACGCTTCGCTCGCCGCTTCGATGCCGTACGCGAAATTGCCGTAATAAATCGTGTTGAGATACCATTCCAAAATCTGCTGCTTGGAATATTTCTGCGAAATTTCGCGCGCCATGATGGTCTCTTGAATTTTGAGATCCACATTCGTGCGCGATTGCATTTCGCGTTCGGGCAGCAGCACTTTTTTCACCAATTGCTGCGTGAGCGTGGACGCGCCTTGCAGGGGCTGTCCGCGCGCCATGTTGTAAAACGCGCGCACCATGCCCATATAATCCACGCCTTCATTCGTCCAAAACGTTTTATCTTCGAGCGCGATCGTCGCGTTGATGAGGTACGGCGAAATTTTCGACAGCGCTACGTTCGTGCGATTCCCGCCGGTGGGGTCGAACAATTCATACAACACCACCTTGCCGGCGCGGTCATAGATTTTGGTCGTCTTGAATTGCGTTGCGGCTTGCTGGGAAACTTTTTCCGGTTCGGGCAGATTCTTGGCGTAATCGGCGTAGAGATTCATAACGGTCATGGCGGAAAACGCCACGACGCCAATGACGGCGAGGAGCGAACCAAAAACGAGGACGGCGAGCGCGCCGAGAATAACTTTGGGAATCCAGCTGTTGCTGTGTTTGCTTTTGTACCGCGTGTGACGGCGGCGATTATAGACGGGTAAGGAACTCATGCAATCAATCGGTCATGCCGTTTTCGGGAGCATTAGAAAAAACGGCGCAATGATTTTACTGTGTTTCGGTTCTACTGCAAAAAACGCCGCGCGTCCAAAAACTCAAGACTTGTCTTCAAAAACTCCAAGGGCTTGACGCATTGACATTCCATTCTTTCTGTATCAGAATCCAAATGTATGGCTATGCTGCGACTTTTTATCGCCATCGAATTGGACGACGCGCTGCGCGCGGCGCTGCGGCGCGCGCAAACCGAATTACAAAATAATGGCGCGGCGAATCAAACTGTCCGCTGGGTCGCGCCGCGCAACGTTCATCTCACGCTCAAATTCTTGGGTAACGTAGAAGCGTCCCGCGTGGCGGCGTTACAAGAAATGTTGGCGCGTCTCGCCGCCGAGCGCGAGCCCTTTGTTTTGACCGCGCGCGGCTTGGGTTGTTTTCCCAACTCGCGTCAGCCCAACAATGTCTGGGTCGGTTTGACCGGCGACTTGGCGCGCGCTGCCCTGCTCGCCCGACAGCTTGACGACGCTTGCGCCGCGTTGGGTTTCGCGCGCGACGAACGCGGATTCACGCCGCATCTCACGTTGGGCCGCGTCCAGCGCCACGCGAGCAAATCCGAACGCGCCGCATTGGGCGAACTTGTCGCGCGACGCAAAAGCGAAACCTACGGCGAAATTTCCGCGCAAGCCCTCGCGTTGATTGCGAGCGAATTACGCCCGACGGGTCCCATTTATACAATTCTAGCCAAACAACTTTTTACAGGCGCAGGGATACAATGAAACTTTCTCGCAATCAAAAACTCGTCATCGGCGCGGCAACTTTATGGACGACACGCTATCCCTTTATATTTTTGTTGGTATGGCTCGTCATGCTCATTTATTTTCTTGTCGCCATATGGCGCGCCGAGACGCCGCAATGGGCGCGCCCCAGCGCGCCGCTCGCGCCGTCGGCGAACGCGCCCACAAATAGCGCGGCGGTTGGCGCGTCATGATTCAATTTGCCAATCGCCGCGACGCGGGGCAGCGGCTCGCCGCCAAATTGCTCGCCTCTAAAAATCGCGCGGACGCGCTTGTGCTGGGCATTCCGCGCGGCGGCGTCGTCGTCGCCGCCGAAATCGCGCGCGCGCTCCAGGCGCCGCTCGATATTTTTATCGCGCGCAAAATCGGCGCGCCCTTTAATGCGGAACTCGCGATTGGCGCGCTTGCCCAAGACGGCGCCGTATTTTGGGACGACGCGCTCATCGCGGAATTGCATCTGTCCGCCCGCGCGGCGCAGCGCGCGCGCGCCGCGCAGCAAGCGGAAATCGAACGCCGCGTAAAATTGTATCGCGGCGCGCGTCCGCCGTTGAACATTCAAAACAAAAACGTGATTGTGGCGGATGACGGCGTCGCCACCGGCGCGACCACCAT
>JAJVIA010000050.1:1778-5910 GCA_022072245.1 Anaerolineae bacterium | reverse complement strand
CGTTCAATACCAATAAAACGTCCACGCTTCGCCCGGCGCGCTCAAGAGTTGATACGGCGCGTCGCACGTCGAAGGCGCAAATTGTTCCGCGCGCACCACATTCACGCGCCAGAGGAACGAGCGCACATTGGGCGACGTTTCTTCAAATAATTCGCGCGGAAAATCGAGCGCGTTCGCTTTGGTGAACGCGCACCAACTCACCGACTGCCCGACGCGATCCAAATAATCCACCTGCACGCGATACCATTCTTGCGCGCCGATGGGCTGCGCGGGTTGAAACGTCAGCGCAATGCGTTTGTTGGCGCCTTGAATGCGTTCGTTATCCGTCGGCGCGACGAGTTTGGGCGGCGGAATGGGGACTTGGGTTGGAACGGGCGTAAAAGTGGCGGTGGGCTGCGGCGGGCCGCTAATTTGCGTCAGGGTCGGCGTCGGCGTGGCGGTGAAACGCGGCGTTTCCGTCGGCGCGGGCGTTGACGACGCGACCAACGCTTGGGTCGGCGAAACAGGGACGCGCGTCGTGGGGCGCGGCGTCGCCGTAATAATGACGGTAATGGGCGGAAGCGTTGCGCGCGCGGTGGGCGTCGCGCCCAACGCGATGGCGCGGAACGGTTCAAACTCGTTCAACGTCGAACCGATAAAATCTGCGCCCAGCGTTGACCCTAAAATGCCCAGCGCGCACAAAACCAGAATGACCGCCGCCACCCCATGCCACCGCTTCCAATAAAAGGCGCGCGGATTGTGCTGACAGTTGGGACACACTGTCGCCGCGGCGGGAATGCGCCGCGCGCAATAACGACATCGAATGCGAGAAATTGTTGGCACGTTACCGTAACCGCAAGTTGGACAGGCGGGTTGATTTGCGGGCATACGCTTGCCGCATTGAGGGCAGCGGATGGTGAAATCAGACACAGCCGGAATTTTAATTTAGATGGGTTTTGAAATCAAACCTCTGGCGCGATTTCCGACGGCGGCGCATACGTCAACTGCACCATTTGCAATTGCGGCGGCATGGTCGGCGCGAGCGTGATGAAAACATCCAACGCGCCGCGTTCGCATGTGATGCGCCAACTGCCGCGCAGCGCGTTGAGCGCCTGGAATGAGCCCACGTCAAGAAATGCTCCCGCGTTCTGGCGAATCGTTTCCAATTCCGCGCGCCGATGCGCCGCGTCCGAGTCCAAATAAAAATTGTCGGCGACACAAGCCGCCATCGGCGCGTCGTCGCCCGTTTCAAGCCAACGCTGAACGACTTGGGCGCGTTCGCGCAGAATTGGCGCGGGCTGCGGAATGCGCGGCGCCAAGCCCCCGGTTTGTTGCAGCGCGTCCAAAATTTTTGGAAACAACATGCCGACGCGCGCGTACGTCTTGTTGCCCAAGGCGAGGATGCCGACGCCGCTTTCGGGCAGCAGATAAAAATAACTGCCATAGCCCGGCAAACCGCCGCCGTGCGCGACGCCATAGCCAAAGCGTTCGTCCTGAATCACCGCAAGCCCGTAACCGTAACCAAAGACCGCGCGCCACGTCGTAGCGTCGTCCAACGCGAGCAAGCGTACTCCTTCCAAACGCTGCGCTTGCTGCATTTCGCGCGCCGACGCGCGCGCCAGCGGACCGCGCGCGCGTTCGTCGCGCGGCGGAAACGCGTCGAGTAAAAACGCCATATAGCGCGCAAAATCTGGAACCGTCGTGAACAGACCCGCCATGCCCGCGAACGCGCCATCCGCTAAAATCGGTTCGCGGCGCCACGTTTCATCTTCGTAGCGATAGCCATAAGCAAAATGTTCCGTCGGCACGCGCGTTTTATCCCACGTCGTCGCGCGCATCCGCAGGGGCCGCAAAAGCGCGCGCGTGATATAGCGTTGAAACGGCATACCGGCTATGCGCGTGACGATGCGGCCGAGCAGCGCGTACGCGTAATTTGAATATTCAAATTTCAAACCGGGCGCGTTGGCAAAAGGAATTCCCGCGCGCAGCCAAGCCGTAAAATCTTTTTCCGCAAGCGCCATCTGGCGGTCGCCCCACGGATTATCTTCGGGGAAACCGGGCGTCATGGTCAATAAATCGCGCAGCGTAAGCGGCGCCGCATCGTTCGTCGGATACGCCAGCGTTTTCAATTCGGGGATATATTTTTCCGCCGCGTCGTCGAGCCGCAATTTTTTTTCGTCGCGCAATTTGAGCAGCGCCATCGCGACAAAACTTTTGGTCATGGACGCGATGCGAAAAACGGTTTGCGTTGTGACCGGCGCCTGCGTTTCGACGGCGCGCACGCCCAACGCGTCGGCGTACGCCAATTCGCCGTCTACCACAATGCCAAACGCGAGCCCCGGCACGCGCGTCGTTTCCATAAATTCGGCAAACAGCGCGCGTACGGTCGGAAACGCGGTCGCCAATTTTTCGCGCCGCAGCGGGTCCGCAAATTGCGGCGGCGGCGCCTTGAAGCTTGAATCCATTTTTGATTTTTGCGCGCGGCCAAGCAAAACAGCCATTGTGAATCCTCCATGTAATTTCAAATTAAAAAAAACGACTCGCCCATTATATGCGAGTCGTCTTTATTCTGCATGTTGCCGCGCATTGTTTGCCCGTCAAGGCGAGAACGGCGATTTGCCCGAAAGCACGCGCGCCACGTCGAAATATGAAATGACGAAAATGAGCATGAGCAAAAATACAAAGCCCGCGAGATGAATATACCCCTCGCGCCGCGCGTCCAACTTGCGTCCGCGCATGACGATTTCGGCGAGGACGAAAACCAAACGTCCGCCGTCCAAACCGGGAATCGGCAGTAAATTGAAAATGGCGAGATTGAGCGACAAGACGCCGATGATGGTGAGGATAAACGGCAAGCCGCCATTCGGCGCGCCTTCGACGACGACTTGGGTAATGCCGACGGGACCCATCACGCCGCTGCTATTGCCGCGCGCGAGATTGGCAAAGAGGTCGCGGAACGCGCGCGGGACCGACATGAGCGCGGTGTACATTTGGTCGCTCGCTTCTTGAATCGCGGGTCCCAACGCGAAATGCAAACTCAAACCGAGCGTGGCTTGGTCGCGCGGCATCCCCGCCGGAAGCGTGACTTTGGTTTGCTGCGTTTCGCCGTCGCGAATATAGCGCACAATGACAATGCTGTTGACTTTATAGTGTTCCGTAATGTGCGCGGCGAGCGCGTTTTCATCGTTCAAGATATTGACGAGCGTATTTTCGGGCAGCACGGTAAAATCGCCGACGCTCACGAGCGCGTCGCCGGGGCGCAAACCAATTTGTTCCGCCAAAGAACCGGGCGCCACAGCCGCGATTTTTGCGCCGACATCTTGCGAAATCGAAACGCCGATGATGCACGGCGGGTCGTCGGCGGGCCGCGGCGTAATCGGCAGTTCAAAATTTTCGACGCTGCCGCGCGGATTCGGACGTTCGATGCCGAGCATGACGGGCTTGCCGCAATTTTCCGCGAGCTGCGCGGACATTTTTTGACGATTGCCATTGACGTCAACGCCATTGACGGAAACAATCACGTCGCCCGCCGCCAAGCCCGCCGCCGCCGCCGGGCTATTGGGTTGGACGCGCACAACCGTCGTGTTCGCCGCCAATTCGATTTGCGGCGCCATCATCGGCAAGGCGATAAAGACCAAGAACGCGAGAATAAAATTCATCGTGACGCCCGCGACCAAAATGATGCCGCGCTGCCACGCGGGTTTATTGACAAACGCGTTGGGCGCGACGGATGAATCGTCTTCGTTCATGCGGACAAAACCGCCGAACGGAATCGCGTTCAAAGTAAAAACGGTGCCGCGGTCAAGCGCTTGAATTTGACTCGCGTGCAGCAGCCCTCGGCTTTCGTCGTCAACCGGCGTGATGGCGGTCAAAATTTCTTTGCCGTTTTGCGTTTCGGTTTTATACGCCACCCACGCGCCGTTGCGAACCTCTTCGGGCAAAATAAATTTTTTGGGAATAACAATTTTGCGATTTTGAATTTCGAGCGTTCCGTTGGTTTTCCAAAACGTCCAGAGGCGCGGCGGAAAACCGATGCCGAATTCGGGCGCTTCGACGCCGAAACGACGCGCGGCAAGGTAATGGCCCAATTCGTGAACCACCACCAAGATTCCGATAATGATGATAAACAGCACGATCCCTTGCGCCGTTTGCA
>JAJVIA010000050.1:0-1678 GCA_022072245.1 Anaerolineae bacterium | reverse complement strand
CCGCTCACGAGAACGTCTTGGACGCCTTGCAACGCGCGCACGCGCTGCGCCAATTCCGCCGCGTCGGTTTGCGCCGTGAGAATATGCACGTTGGGGCCCGCGTCGAGCGTATAGTACGCCTCCAAGCCGTCCGCGCGCCACGCGCGCACCGCGTCCAGCACGCGCAGCGTGTCGGGCGCCCAATAAAAAATCGGCGGCTGCGAAGTCATGGCGAGCAGATGCAATTCAATAGCTTCGGCTTCGATGTCGGGGCCCATGCCCGTCAAATTTTTCGCCAACGTTTCGCGGCGCACGTGATGATAGCGCATCGGCAAACGCGCCAACCGTTCCGCCAAAAATGGACTCGACGGCGCCGCCGCGTGACCTTCGGTCGAACCCACTTGTTTCGCGTCGCGCGAGACAATGGCAATCACGTCGTGCAAAGCCCACGCGTCGGCTGGCAGCAAAGAGCGCGCATACGATTGTTCGCTAGTGTAATTGGCGTTTTTAGCGGCAAGCCATTCGACAAACCCGTCGGGGATGGAACGCGCCGCGCTGCCCGAACCTTGCCGCGCGAGAATGGAAAGCGCGCGCGCGTCCAAATCCAAATCCGCCGCGCGCGTCGCCGCCAGCGACAATGCCGCGAATGCGGACGCGCTCGACGCGAGACCCGCGGCGGCGGGAAAATTATTGCGCGACGCGACGCGCGCGTGCGTTTCGATTTTTGCCAAGCCGCGCACGCGCGCCAAATGTTCGCTCACGCGCGCGCAAGTTTTGGCGTCGGCGGGCGCGCCGTCGAGCTCGATGCGGTCTTGGGCGAGCGCGCTATCAAACTCGACGGTAGTTTCCGTCGTCAGCGCGCCCAAATTCATGGAAAGCGAATCGTTCAGGGGAATCCGTAATTTCGCGTCACGATTGCCCCAGTATTTAATCAGGGCGATATTCGGATGCGCGATGGCTGTAGTTTTTGACATGTGTTTGACCCAAAGAATATACGTCGTCAAGCAATTTTGGTTTTGGAATGACAAAAAACAGTGTAGCGCTTGTGACGCGCTGGTCAAATTGACGCGTCGCGCGCGGCATTGCGCGCGGGCGCGCGTTTTGGTAGAATCGGGACACGGACGCGCGACGCCAAAGGGTTTTCAAACCGCAGAGCTCGCGCGTCGCGTACGTGCGGCGAGATTCTGCGGCGCAAAAATCTGGCGGGTTGGGGAGCAAACATGACAGAATTGATTTGGGAAGGCAAATATCACGCTGACGGCGATGGAAACCCGGCGCGCAAGGTCGCGCCCGCGCGCATTGCGCTGCCCTTTCAAACGGTGGAAACGGTGAACGAATCCGCGCAGCAGCGTCAACGCACCTTGGATTTGTTCAGCGCGGGCCGCGATGCGGAATGGCGCAATCGTTTGATTTGGGGCGATAAAAAATATGCGCTGCCGTCGCTCTTGCCCGAATTCGCGGGCAAGGTGAATTTGATTTACATTGACCCGCCGTTCAACGTCGGCGCGAATTTCTCATTCACCGCCTCCGTTCCCCCCTCGCCTGTAGGGAGAGGGGCAGGGGGTGAGGGACAGACAGACGACGACGAAACAACCTCATTCGTCAAAGAGCCGAACGTGATTGAAATGAAAGCATACCGCGATACGTGGGGGCGCGGACTCGATTCGTATTTGCAATGGTTTTACGAGACGGCGATTTT
>JAJVIA010000124.1:14042-21334 GCA_022072245.1 Anaerolineae bacterium | reverse complement strand
GCCGCGCGCACTGATGGGTAAATGTTGGCGGCGCCGATCTTTGCCTCCAGTCCTGTCGAGCGCAACAATTCGCGCAGCGGTCCATTCGCGCGCGCAATCCACAGCTCCACCCCGCGACGCTCCAGGTCCGTGTCGAGATTTTCCAGCGCCTCTGCCGCCGTCGTGTCAAAATCGCTGATTGCTTCCGCGTCGAGAATCACGCATTTCAGTCCTGCGCCCACTTCTTCGACCAGCGCATCGAGTCGCTGCGTAAAATACGCCGCGTTTGCAAAAACTAATGGCGCATCAAAGCGGTACACCAGCAAGCCGGGTTCTGCCTGCTCGGTCGCGCTTTCTCCCACGTCCTTGTACACCACGCCGCCGCCGCTTTCGACCTCGTCCAGCACGGCATCGTGCGGGCGTGAGATGCGTAGAATGACGTTGATGAGCGAAAGCGTCACCGCGACAAAAATCCCCTGCAAAATGCCGACGGTGAGGACTCCGAACAACGTAACCAGCGCGAGCGCAAATTCCGCACGCCGCACGTTCCGCAAAAAGCGAAACGAATGCACATCGAGCAGCCCGAACGAGGCGACGATAATGATTGCGCCGAGAACGACCGTGGGCAAAAGCGCGAGCAGCGGCGTGAAAAAGAGCAAAAAGATGATGGTGAGCGCCGCGGCGCCCAGTCCGACCAATTGGGATTTACCGCCCATCTGGTCGTTAACGACCGTGCGCGAGCCACTGGTTGCCGCCGGAAAACCCGTCAACAGACCCGCGCCGATATTCGCCATACCAATCGCGATGAATTCTTGGTTGGCGTTGATCTTTTGGCCGTGTTTTGCCGCAAAGACGCGCGCAGTCAAAATTTCATCCGCGTAAATCAGGATTGTCAAGGCGAGCGCAATCGGTAGCATCGAGAAAATATCCTCACCACTCACAGCCGGAACCGTCACACTGGGCAAGCCCGCCAGCACGGGTCCCACCACCGCCACACCTTTTGATTCAAGGTCAAAATACGTCGAAGCAACAATCGCAATCGCCACCAGGATGAGGGGGCCCGGCAAGGCGCGATTTACGCGACGCATGATAATCAACGCCGCCATGCTGATGATGCCGATTATCGTCGTGAGCTGGTCCCTCTCGTCGAAACGACTGATGAGTTCGAGGACTTTTGAAAAAATTTGTCGCTTTCGAGCGAGATGCCAAACATCTTGCCCAATTGACTGCCAATCACAATGAGCGTGGCGCCAAAGATATAACCGACGAGAATGGGCTTGGACAAAAAGTCGGTGATGAAACCGAGTTTGGCGATGGCGCCGCCAAAAGCCAAAACCCCAACCAGAATGGCTGCCAGCGCGCAGAGCGCCGCATAGCGCACGGGGTCTCCGCCCGCCAGTGGGGCAACGGCAGAAGCGGTCATGATCGCGGTCGTCGCTTCGGGGCCCATGATGAGTTGTTTCGAAGTGCCAAACAACGCGTACATCACCATCGCGGCGACCGCGACATATAAACCTGCCACCGGCGTAACGCCCGCCAGATCGCCATACGCCATCGCCGAGGGTACGAGAATCGCAAAGACTGTTACTGCGGCAACGAGTTCGGTGCGGAGCAGCGCGGGATTGAATCCTTTGAACAGATCAAGTCCGGGAATGAATCGAGAAATGCCGGTAGGGGGTGAGGGAACATTTTCTATATCGAAATTTCCTTGACCGAAATTATCAGGAACAGGACTTGCATGTCATGGCGACACGCGAGTCGGGCGCGGTCAGCCGACCAAGACGATCTCTTCTGGATATTCCTTTAGCGTTGGCTGTCCGGGCCGCTTGAGCAAAATGAGGACGATTGTGACTGCGCCCAGACGCCCCCAAAACATCAGCGCCACCATCACCAGCCGCCCAAAGCCGTCCAGTTTTCCCAACACTCCGAGCGAAAGGCCCGTCGTAGAAAACGCCGAGACGACTTCAAAGAGCGTCTCGCTGAGGGAGAGGTCTTGGGTTAGTAAAAGCAGCCAAGTGACAAATGTGACCACCAACAGACTGACGATAAGCACTGTGACGGCGCGCCACACTGTCGCCATCGAGATTGTGCGCTGTCCCGCATGGACCCGATTATAGCCGCGACTCAGACTCCACATCGCAAGCACGAGTACAGAAAAGGCGCCAGTCGTGATGCCGCCGCCCATCGAAGCCGGCGCGCCGCCGATGAACATGAGAAAGATGAGCAACAGACGGCTTGTGTCGTGCAAGTTGGAAAAATCGGCAAGACCTGTGAAACCGGCAGAGCGCGCGGCGACCGATTGAAACCATGATCGCAACAGGCGCTCTCCGAGGGGAAGGTCAGCCAAGACGCCCGCTTGTTTGTATTCTCCGAGCAAGATTCCCACCCAGCCCACCAGGACGAGGACCACAGCAGACCACAGCACAAGGCGCGTGTGCAAACTCAAGCGCCTCAGCCGCCCTCCTTCCGCACGCGCCGTTCGACGATGCAGCAATTCCATATAGACGGGGATGCCCAGCCCGCCAATGATAATCAGCCATCCCAGCGTCAGCAGGGTAACCGGGTCAGTCGGAAGCCCGTCGGGGTACTGTGGCAGTCCGACAAAGAGATCGAACCCGGCGTTGCAGAATGCCGCGACCGCGTGAAAGAGTCCATAGAATGCAGCTTGGTCTGCCGGAACGATGCCGCTCCGCCACCAGTGCACCGCGAGAATCAACGCGCCAATGCCCTCGACAACCAGCATTAGCGCTACAGTGCGCGTCAACACTTGAAAAATCGCTCTCGGACTTGCCAAGCCCAACGAGCTGCTGACCGCCAGACGGTCGGCGAGCGAAACATGGCGGCCCAACAAGCGCAAGGTAAGCACGGTGGTGACGAGGAACCCCAGCCCGCCAAACTCCATGAGCAATAGAATCACCCATTGACCCATGCGCGTAAACGCGGTGCTGGTAGTGACCACGCCAAATCCTGTTACCGCCGAGGCAGAGGTGGAAGTGAACAGCGCATCCACAATACCAATCGGCTCGGTGGTCATGCCGGGCAGGAGCAGCAACACCGTGCCGACGGCAATCAGCGATGCCAGCGCGACGACCAGACGGAGCGGAATCGGTACGGTGCGTTTTCGCTGTAGAGCAAGCTGCTGCGCCGTTAGTTCTTCGAGAGACGGCGGGCTTTCCTTTCGAAAGTTCATGGCAAGGACGCTATTTCCAACAGTTTGTCGCGCGGGCCGGCTAGAAAGAGCGCGTCGCCCTGCTCAAGCCGCGTTTCAGGATTGGGACAGGGAATCAATTGCTCCCCGCGTTGAATGAGCAGGACGGCAACATTATAGCGCGTTAGACTGGTTAAGGGCTGTGAGGTCAAGCTGGGAGGGACTCGCATCTCGACGAGACTGTGACCGGCATCCAGCTGGACGCGTTCCTGCATATTGGGGGTGGACAACTGTTCGGCAAGATGAATGCCGCTGTCTTCATCGGACAAGATCACCTGGTCAGCGCCGATACGCAGCAAAATATTTCTGTGACGCCCGCTGGATGCCAGACAGATCACGCGAGCCACCCCCATCTCTTTTAGGAAGGTTGTAACCAGCGCGGTGGCTTCGAAATCATCCGCGAGGCCGACAATTACGGTGTGAAAGGAACCAATCTCGACATCCTGCAGCGCATCTTCGTTCGTCACATCCAGCGCAATGGCGGACGTAATATCGTCCGAGATTGCCTGCACCAGAGTCATTTCGCGGTCCACGCCAAGGACAACGTGTCCCAACGTTTCAAGGCGGCGCGCCACACTGGCGCCGAAACGGCCCAGTCCAATTACGGCAAATTCTTTGCCCGTCTGCTTTTTTTCGGAACTCTTGCTTTTATTTGCCATCCGCAATCACCTCTAATTTTCGGAACTATTGCGCTTCTGCAACGGGTTGCTCCGGGGCGGGTTGCGCTGGGGCTGCATTGCGACGCGAGATTAGTAATGTCAATACTGCTGTCAGCAGCGCGCCGGATACGACCGCAGTCGCTATGACCGGGGCGGTTTCTTTTTGAACGAGCGTCAGCGTGAACAAGATTGCGAAAAGCGGAGCGCGGAAGGTTGCGACCACGACGCCGCCCATTGTTGCCGCGACCGCAACTGCCACCGGGATGGTGGGAAAGAGTTGATTTGTGGCGAGTCTTAATGCCATTCCGACAAACAGAATGGGAAAGAGATACCCGCCTTTCCAACCCGCTGCCAAGATAAAGCAGGTCACGAGCAGTTTGGCAACCGCCAACAGCACAAGATTGAGGGCGCCAATTTCAGCAGCGTGATTGATCAATTCCACCGTCTGATCTTTGCCCGAAAAGAGAATCAGCGGCATGAACGCCGCTACAACGCCCAAGCCAAGCCCGCCAATTATACCCCGTATGATGAGGTGTTTCGAGAGCGGCTTGAACGCTTTTTGCGAGCCGCGGAGGATGATAAAAAATGCCATCCCAACCAACCCGCCAATCAGCCCGAGCGGTACCGCCAGAAATAGATCCAGAATTTTCGGAACATACTCTGGAAACGCGTACAGCGTTCCGAAAAAACTTTCGGTCAGCGCGACGAAAACGACGGCGCCGACAGCCGAAGAGACGATGCTGGGAAAGAGGATCCAGAAATCCAAGCTCAATCCTGCAGCTCCGCCCTGCGCCCCTTCGAGCGCCATTAGAGGTCCGCCCACCGGCGACGTGATGAACGCCCCCAACATTCCCGAAAGACCCGCATAGCTCAGCGAGCGCGTTTCGAGCGGGTTTCTTTTGAGCTTGTCCGCGAGCAGCGTTCCGATTCCGCCGGTCGCGTCTGCCAGTGGCGCTTCGGGCCCAAGACTGCCGCTGCTGACGAGCGAAACGAGCGCGGTGAGAACAATGCCCGGCGCATTCCGATAATCAAACCGGCCCGTCACTCCAAATTCTTTGACCACATCGGCAAAGATGCCATTGTAATCCCCAAAGATACGCACCAGCGCTCCAACCAACAAGCCGCCGAGCGTGCAGATGGCGACAATCAAAAGCGGCATGGGCAAACCGGTGGCAGGCGCCGCTTGTTCCCACAGCAGCTGCGTGCCGAGGTTCACCAGTACCATGAAAATAAACGTGACTATGGCAGCAATGACACCCAACAGCCCGGCGAGCGCCAGGAGTTTGATGTAGGGTCCTGCTTTGGCTTGTGGGTCAATCATTTCGATTCCTCCGGTCAAGACTCTGTGTTTTGTGGCGAGAATGTTCAGCGAGTCGCGCAACGCCAAACCCTTGGAATCTTTTGAACAATGCGTCAGCCCTGACCAGCTGTCCCAGCGCCGGTCAGCTCTTTGTCAAGATATGTTGCTCGAGCAAATCATCCGCCATGCGAAAGCGACTGCCGGGGTACAACATCTCTTGAGAGCAAGAAACAATAGGTGCAGTCGAGATTGCAAATCGCGCCCGTTGGTTTCGCGCGCAAGTGAAACGCCGCGGGGGCGTTGGCTGGGAATAGCGCCAACTTTTCGGAATTTCGGTCAATCGTCATCAGCTACTCACATTCGGTTGTTTCCTGATAAAGCAAAACTGCTTTTGTTTCACATCTGACGCGCGCCGCGCGTTCTCGCGGTGCACTCGGTTGTCTCACTCGTAAGCGTTCAGCCGAATCCGTCATTGCTCAGGAACTTGCGTCAGTCATTGCGAACCGCGTTTGTGAAGCAATCTTCGCCGTCCGGGAGATTGCGACGATGATTATATCGCATGCCTCACAATAACGGCATCCCGTTTTTGTCATTGAACATCACGCCGCGTGTGATATTGGTCTCACAATGACGCCTGAACGGTTACCCTCACTCTATCGCAGCAGACCAACGCCATTGCGTCGGGCTACTCCGCTGCCGCCGACAGGGCCGGGCGGATTCGGTCCACGCCCAACGCCGCCAACAGGTCCGGGGGGATTGACTATTCTTGGCATGGCAAAAGCTCCTCTCTGAATCTATTTCTTTTTCGCCGCTGACTTTATCTTTTTCGTCGGCTTGTTTTTCACTGCCGCGCCCTTGGCTGTTGCTTTCTTTGCCTTTGCCCTCTTTTTGGCAGCCGCCTTTTTCCGTTCTTCTTTGGCAAGTTCTTTTTTGAACTGCGCCACGACCTCAGCCGAAATCTGCGCGCGCTCGACCAGTTTGCCGTTTGCGTCAAGAATTGCCTTGCGAAAATTTGCCATCCACAGATTCTCCCACAACAACAGCAGGGCGGCAGAGTTCTTGCGGAGTTTATTCGCCGCAATCTCCAGGTCGCCGGTCGTAAAGAGACTGGACACATATTTACCCATCGGGACAAACATCTTGTACCCGGCGGGGTCGAGGTCATTCAGTTCTATCGTCCGTATCGTGCCATCTTTTTCTTTTTGGATAAACACGATATCCAGATAGCGCACGATGCCGCGCTCTGCCAGATCCAAAAGTTCCGGCACAATCTTGCCCGAAAACTTGTTGCCCTTGAATTCAATCAGGGCGTACTCTAATGGAAGGTCAAGCATTCTTTGCTCCTTTGCTAGAACCCCGTATACTTTGCGCCGCGCCATGGCGCGAGACGCGGCGCACGGACTTTATCATTGCAGTTACGGCGCTCATCGGTGTAATCACAACGGACGTGCTTACGGGAATGATGCTTGCCGTACTGCTCTCGGTCATCATGGTCATCTATCGCGCCAGCCGTCCCTACATTGCTATTCTCGGCAAGCTGCCGGGCGCGCGCGGCACGTATGGCGACATCGGACGCCACCCGGAAAATGTGACGATTCCCGGCCTGGTGATTTTTCGCCTGGATGCGCCGCTGTATTTTTTCAATTCCAGCGTCGCAGACAAACAGATTCGGGACAATGTGAAAAAAATGGTTCCGCCCCCGCAAGCCATTCTCATTGATCTCGGCGCGAGCGCTGACTTGGATATTGTCAGCAGCGACATGCTCAACGAACTCGTCGGCGATCTGCGCGCGGACGGGATTGAAGTTTTGTTTTGCCAAGTGCGCGGCGCGGTGCGTGACCGTCTGCGCAAGACCGGCGCGATGGATACCATTGGCGAAAATTCCATCTTTCTCTCGGTGGATGCGGCGGTGGAAGAATTCAGCGCGCGACATCCCCAATCGGTTTCGGCAGACCCGCCCGAATTGGACGAACCGGCAGCGGCGCAGGTCACGGAAGCAACCCAAGCGCCTGACTCGAACAATCAGTAAACGATTGCAGGTGATTCCCCTCCATGCGTAGAAAGCGTTCTCTAACGCTGACAAGGCAGCGATTCCCCACCCCGCGTAGAAAGCGATTCCCCTCCATGCGTAGAAAGCGTTCTCTAA
>JAJVIA010000124.1:3954-13942 GCA_022072245.1 Anaerolineae bacterium | reverse complement strand
CGCGTAGAAAGCGTTCTCTAACGCTGACAAGGCGTTACGCGCGAGATGTGGCAAGCGCCACATTTCAGCAGTTGCCGTCGGCGCAGGTTTCCATTATGATGGCGCGGCGAGAACGAACGACGATTATTTTTCGGAGGATTGTCTATGCCGCATCCGTTGACGCGTTGCGAGTGGAGCGTTTCCGACCCGCTTTACATCCAATATCATGATGAGGAATGGGGCGTGCCTGCGCATGACGACCAGAAACTTTTTGAATTTCTCATTCTCGAAGGAATGCAAGCGGGTTTGAGTTGGCTTACGATTCTTTGCAAACGCGAAAATTTTCGCAAGGCGTTCAATAATTTTGATGCGAACAAAATCGCGCGTTACAACGAACGCAAAATCGAAACGCTCATGCACGACGCGAGCATCATTCGCAATCGGCAAAAAATTTTGGCGACGATTGACAACGCGCGCGCCTTTCTCAAGGTGCAAGACGAATTTGGCAGTTTCGACAAATACATTTGGGGCTTTGTGAATGGCAAACCGATTCGCAACGCATGGACGACGTTACAAGAAATTCCCGCGAAAACGCCGTTGAGCGAAACGATTAGCAAAGATTTAATCAAACGCGGGTTTCGTTTTGTCGGACCGACGATTGTGTACGCGTACATGCAGGCGACCGGTATGGTGAACGACCATCTCGTTACGTGCTTTCGTCACCGCGCGGTCATGCGGCGACGTTAGAATTTTTCCAAGCGATGTAACCGTTTCGAGTCTGCGGCGTAAATCTCTAAATTTGCGCCGCAGATTTTTTAGGCGCGCGGTTCGCGCTCGAACCAATTTCATCACGCAAAGGAAAAATCAGATGTTACAGCTCTGTCGCAGTTTGCTCCTCTTGGGTTCGCTCATTCTTTTTGGCGTCGGCTGCACGCTGGCGCCCACGCCGACGCCAACGCCAACGCCATTTCCTACGTTGCCGCCTGCGACGCCCACCGCCGCGCCCACGCTTACGCCTACGCCTACGCCGACCAGCGCGCCGATTGATTACACCGGTTGGTGGGATGGCAGCGCGAACGACGGCGCGCTCATGGGCGCGTTCCAGTTCGTGGTCGAAAATGGCGCTGTCACCGAAATCGGTTTCGATTACACCCTGCGTTTTGGCGGCTGCACCATCATTAGCGCGTTGAGCGGTACGGCGGACGAAAGTTTTATCGAGGGCGATAAAATTCACGCGACCATGTTGGGGGATGACGGCAGGGTGTTGACTTTTAACGGCGTTTTTTCTTCCGCCAAACGCGCGGAAGGAACGTTGACGTACAAAGGCGTGTGGGATGATTGCGGCGCGTTTGAAAAATCCGCGCCGTGGACGGCGGACCGCAAACCAATTCCGCCTACGCGCACGCCGACGCCGTTTCCGCCGACCGAAACGCCGACGCCCGTGCCGACCGCAACGGCAACGCCGCTGCCAACGGACAGTGAACCAGCGCCGACGCGCCAAGCGGGAAAATACGAGACCGAATTTCCGCTGCCCGGCGACGTGCGGGAATTTTATCGCGGCGGCGTGTACGAAGGACAAATCAATTTCAAAACGGCGCTGAGCGTTTCGCAGATTGTGGAATTTTATCGCACCGCGCTGATGGCAATGGGGCTCAAAGAAGATTTGCGTCTGACGACAATTGACGAAACCGGATTCAGCATCGTCTTTAACGGTTGGAAACCCGGCAAATGGCTTGTGATTCAAGGCGTGGATTTGGGCGAATTGCGAAATGTAAATCTGCGCTTGGAAAACCCGTCTTGAAATTTCGACGCGCTGCTCCCGTCCGATTTTGACCTGCGTGTGACCAAAATAAAATCTGCACGGCAAGAACTTGGGCTATAATAGATTGGATTCCGGCGGCGCGACAGCGCGCTGCCGGACACTTGAGGGAACGAATGTATGAATGGATTACAAGAGGTCGAAACTAGAAAATATACGAAACCGCCGCAGATGCCGGGGTTGCCCGCGCTCGGCAGCGCGTTAGAATTGATGCGCAGCCCGTTGGCGTTTTTTGTGCGCGGGTATCACGAACTCGGCAGCGTGTATCGCGTGCGCGCGGCGAATCGTGATTTGTACGTGTTGGCGGGCCGCCAAGCCAATTTATTCATGACGCAAAAAGGTGACGGCGTTTTGCACAGTCACGAGTTGTTTGGCGATTTTGCGCGCGAGCTCGAAACGGAAATTTTTCTCGTGGCAATGGACGGCGCGCCGCATCGGCATTTGCGCGGCGAGATGCGCGACGGCTATGCGCGCGAAGCGTACATGCGCTATCTGCCCGAAATGGGCGCGTTGATTCAAAACACCGCGCGCGCGTGGCGCGTCGGCGAAACGATTCCGGCGACGCGCATGTTGCAGCGTCTCGTCTCGCGTCAACTCAGTCAAGCCATCGCCAATTTTGACGCGGAACCGTATTTTGACGCGCTGTCGGTATTTCTGAATACCATCATGAACGCGGCGGTGTTGAAAACGTGGCCCCGCATCATGTTGAAAAATCCGCGTTACGTGCGCGCGAAAAGGCGCGTCATGGACATGGCGCGCGAAATTTTGCGGCGGCATCGCGAGGAACCTGTCGCGGGGCGCGCGCCCGATTTGATTGACGACCTTTTGCACGCGACGACAATTGACGGCAAGCCCTTGTCCGAAGCCGCGCTCATTGCCGCGACGGTGGGCCCCATGATTGCGGGCATTGATACGGCGGCGAACACGTTGAGCTTTCTGTTGTACTCGCTCTTGAAAAATCCCGACGTCTTGGCGCGCGTCCAATCTGAAGCGCAGCGCGTACCCGCAGCCGAATATCCGACGTTCGCGGAATTAAAAGCGATGCGCGCGCTGCATGGCGCGGCGTTAGAGACGCTGCGCCTGTATCCCGTCGCGTTTGCCGTGCCGCGCATGTCTGTTGCGGAATTTGAATTCGACGGTTACGTCGTCCCCAAAAATCAAGAAGTGTTTGTGGCGTCGGGCGTGACGCATTATCTGCCGGAATTTTTTCCTGAACCATATCAATTCGATATTGACCGTTATGACGCGCCGCGTCAGGAACAGCGCAAGGCGGGCGTCTTTGTGCCGTACGGTCTCGGCGCGCATACTTGTCTCGGCGCGGGCATGGCGGAACTCATTATCATGTTCACGACCGCCATGTTGTTACGCACGGTCGAGCTAACGCTCGCGCCGTCCGATTACGTTTTGCGTGTTCGCAATATGCCGCTGCCGCGCCCCGATAACCGTTTCGGGCTGCGCGTCATGGCTTTAAAGAATGGAGGCGCGCAATGACACAGCGCTTTTCGTTGGTGGATGCGGCGTGGCTGCACATGGACGAACCGACCAATATGGCGGTGATTGCGGGCGTCATCATGTTCGACGACCCGTTGAATTTTAACGAGCTTAAGGAATTGATTCGCGCGCGTCTCTTGCGCGTGCGTCGTTTTCGCCAGCGCGTGCGCGAACCCTTGTTCGGCGTCGGCATTCCCCAATGGGAGGACGACCCGCAATTTGACCTCGACGCGCATTTGCATCGCATCGCGCTGCCCGCGCCGCATGACCAACAGGCGCTGCACGAACTCGTCGGCGATTTAATGTCCATGCCGCTCGATTTTTCCAAACCGTTGTGGCAATATCATCTCGTCGAAAATTTCGAGGGCGGCTGCGCGCTCATTTGTCGCCTGCATCATTCGATGGCGGACGGTCTCGCGTTGGTTCAGGTGCTGCTTTCGCTCGCGGACAATGCGCCCGCGCCGAGTGAGGAATCCGCGCTCGCGCGCGTCGAGAACGGCAATGGCGCGCGCAAACGGCGCGGCATGTTTTCGAATGTGATGAAACTCGCGCGCACGGGCGGCAAGCTCGTCGTGCAAACGGCGACGAGCCGCGAAAAATTGCGCGACACGGCGCTGTTGGGCGCGAGCGGTTCGATGGCGTTGGGCAAATTGCTATTCACCGGTCCCGACACCCATTCGCTTTTCAAAGGCAAATGCGGCGTGATGAAACGCGTCGCGTGGACGCAGCCGCTGCCGTTCGCCGACGTAAAATTTGCGGCGCGCGCGCTCGGCGGCACCATCAACGATATTTTGATTAGCGCGGTGACGGGCGCGCTGCGGCGTTATTTGGAAGCGCGCGCGGTGGATACCCAAGACATGAATTTGCGCGCGATTGTGCCGGTGAATTTACGCGCGCCCGGCGATTTGGATTTGGATTCGTTGGGCAATCGTTTTGGACTCGTCTTTTTGTCTTTGCCCGTCGGCATCCAGGACCCGCTGCTGCGAATGGCGGTTCTCAAAGACCGCATGGACGATATTAAACGTTCGCCCGAAGCGTTGGTGGCGTACGGCATTTTGGGCGCGATTGGCGCGACGCCGGTCGCGGTGGAACGCGTCATCAATTCGATTTTTGGTATGAAGGCGACGGCGGTCATGACGAATGTGCCGGGCCCGCGCGAACCGTTGTATCTCGCGGGCAATCGTATTCGCACGCTCATGTTTTGGGTGCCCACGCCCGCCAAACTCGGCCTTGGCGTCAGCATCATTAGTTACGCGGGCGAAGTCTATGTCGGCATCAATACGGACGCGCGGCTGATTCCCGACCCGGAAGAAATCACGCGCGCGTTTATGGATGAATTCCAAGCGCTGCGCGCGTTGGCGGAACAGCGCTCGCCGCGCAAACCCAAAGCGCTCGCGCCCGGCGCTGTGCAGCCGCGCGCCGCGAAACCGCGCGCCGCCGCGAAACGCAAAACGCGCATAGAAGCGTAAAAATCGCGCATCGGCATTAACGAACGCGCTCAACATGCTGCGTACAATACCCAACGCCCGCAGGGGCGTTTCGCGTCCTTGTTGCTGCGATTTCTAATCGCTCGAACCATTCGTTTCGCGTCCTTGTTGCCGCGATTTCTAATCGCTCGAACCATTCGTTTCGTGTTCCTGTTGCGGGCGGGCGGCAAGCATAGTTATCGCGTCGCGCGACGCGGCAAAACACGTGGGGTCTTGCAAAAATTTCAATTGACAGCGTTATGTGAGGGCGCTAGAATGTTTGCGCTCCGAATATGATTTTGCTGAAACTCGATTTTGCCGCGCGCAAAACCAAGTTTCCCAAACGAGACCTATGGCAACTTCGACTCTTTCCCAAGATAAACCACGCGCCAAACCAAAATATCAGGTGAAATATCTCATTGGCGCCATTGCGATTTTTGGCGTTATCGCGTATCTCATCTTTTTCGGTTTGTCGCAAACCAGTCAATGGGCAATGACCTTGACCGAATTGCACGCCAAAGGCAATAGCGCGGTCGGGCAGGGTGTGCGCGTCACGGGTCAACTCCAAGCCAATTCCGTACAAAAAGATATAAAGTCCAACCAAATCGCGTTTGTCTTGACGGATGGCGTCAATCAATTGCCCGTTTCGTACAACGGCGTCGTGCCGGACACTTTTGACCGCGCGGTCGAGGTCGTCGCCGAAGGCAAATTGAACGCCGACGGCACATTCACCGCGACCAATCTGCTCGCCAAATGTCCGAGCAAATACGACGAATCCAAAATCGAAGAGTTTGATACAAGCAAGATGCAGGGCAATCCAAATTATTGATATGTTCACAACTCTCGGTTCGATTGCCATCGCCGTCGCGCTGATTGTGGCGCTTTATTCTACCGTCGCGGGTTTTATCGGCGCGCGGCGCAATATCCCCGAATTGGCGGACAGCGCGCGCAACGGCGTTTTTCTGTTTGCGGGTTTGATGACGACGGCAATGCTGGCGCTGTTGTACGCTTTGGTCACGCGCGATTTTTCCATCTCGCTTGTCGCCAACCATTCGTCGCGCGACTTGCCCCTTTTTCCGTACACCATTACGGCGTTGTGGAGCGGTCAAAACGGCTCGCTGATGTTTTGGTCGTGGATTTTGGCGCTGTACGCTTTGGTCGTGATGCTCTGGCGTTGGCGCAGCGACCGCGTCTTGATGCCGTACGTCGCAGCCGTCATTATGCTGGTGCAGACCTTTTTCGCGTTTATGCTCACGTTCGTCGCGTCCCCGTTTGCTAAAATGGAAATGATTCCGGCGGACGGCGCGGGCTTGAATCCGATTTTGCAGCATCCGTTGATGGCGATGCATCCGCCGTTGCTTTATCTCGGCTTTGTCGGTTTCACCATCCCGTTCGCGTTTGCGATGGCGGCGCTGCTGTCGGGACAATTGAATAACGCGTGGCTCTTGGCGACGCGGCGCTGGACGCTCATCCCGTGGATGTTTTTAGGTTTGGGTTTGATGGTCGGCGGTCGGTGGGCGTACGACGTTTTGGGTTGGGGCGGTTATTGGGGTTGGGACCCGGTGGAAAATTCCGCGTTGATGCCGTGGCTCGTCGGCACCGCGTTTTTACATTCCGTGATAGTGCAGGAACGCAAAGGGGCGCTCAAAGTGTGGAACATGGGGCTCATTATCATCGCGTTCGCGCTCACGCTCTTTGGCACGTTCCTCACGCGCAGCGGCATCATTCAATCGGTTCATGCGTTTGCGGAATCGGACATTGGGCCCTTGTTTCTCGGTTTCGTCGCGCTGATTACGCTTTCGGCGACGGCGTTATTATTTTTCCGCCTCGACAAATTGCAGAGCGAATCCGAATTTGATTCATTCTGGTCGCGCGAGATCTTTTTTCTCATCAATAATGTTTTATTTCTCGGCGCGGCGATTGCGATTTTGATTGGCGTGATTTGGCCCATCTTGAGCGAACTGCTCACCGGCACGACGCTGACCGTCGGCGCGCCGTATTACAATTTGGTCGTCGGCGCGATATTGGGCGGCATCGTTTTATTGATGGGCGTCATCCCGCTCATCGGTTGGGGCGGCGCGACGCTCGCCAAATTAAAACGCAAAGTCATAGCGCCCATCGGCGTCGCGTTGGCGCTGACGGCGCTGGCGTTTGTTTTGGGCTGGCGCGACGCGACGCCTTTGATTGCCGTGGCTCTGTTGTCGTTTGCGTTTGTCACAACGTGCAGCGATATGTATCTCGCCGCGCGGGCGCGCCAAAAAAATACCAAAGAAAATTTTGCGCGCGCCGTCGCTCAATTGGTCAGTCGCAATCATCGCCGTTACGGCGGCTATTTGATTCATCTCTCGATTTTGATTTTGGCGCTCGGCGTGATTGGTTCGCGCGTCTTTGCGTCGGACCAAGTGCATGCTATGGCGCGCGGCGAAACGTGGGAGACGCACGGCTATACGCTCAAATTTGAGGGTCTCCAACCCCAAGTCAAACGCGGCGAAGCGGTCGTCACGACGGCGACGTTGGGCGTGTACGAAAATGGACAGCGCGTGACCACGCTCTATCCCGCGATTTCGTTTTTTGACCGCCAACAGCAGCAAGTGACGGAACCCGCCATCTGGCACGATGCGCCGTTTTTCCGCCGCGACCTCTATATCATCGTTCAGGGCTGGAACGATAATTTTCAGGACGTGAGTTTCCGCGTCTTTGTGAATCCGCTCGTGACGTTGGTGTGGCTGGGCGGTTTTCTGTTTCTCATTGCGACGGTGATTACAATGTTCCCCGACCCGCAGGAAAAACGCGCGCGCGAACGCGCGCGCAGCGTGCCGGTGGGCGGTTACGTGCGACCGGCGGAATAGACGCGTATGGATTTTGTAATCGCGCTGGTCGTTCTCGCCATTACTCTGGCGGCGCTGGCGTATCCGTTGTATCGCGCGCGTCCGCAGCCGACGACGCTAAACGTTTCGACGTTGGACGATTTACTCGCGCAGCGCGATGGTTTGTATGCGACGCTGCGCGATTTGGAAGCGGACCGGCAGCTGGGCAAATTGGACGAAGCGGATTACGCCGCGCGGCGCGCCAAGTACATGGCGCAGGCGAGTCAAGTCTTGCAAGCATTGGATGTGGTACAGGGCAAAGGCGCGGCGATGGACGCGGGCGCGCGTTTGGAGCAAGAGGTGCGCGCGCAGCGCAAAACGACAGACCGCCACGCCGCGCGTACAAAGGACAAAGCGGCGGGCGGTTTTTGTCGTCACTGCGGCAAAGCTCTTGACGCGGGCGACAAGTTTTGCGCCAAGTGCGGACGCGCGGTGTGAGCAAACGGGTAGCAAAAGCGCATGAAGTGGAATCGTCATAGCGCCGCGTTTTTTAGCGCGGCGCTTGTTATGTGTATCGCCATCGGCTGGTTGGGCGTTGCGCGCGTACAAGCGCAAGCGGCTGCGCCGTTTCAGATTCAGGGGCAACTGCTGAATGGCACGCACGACGCGCCGCCGGATAGCGTCGCCAATTTACCGGTCACGATTTTTCAGATTGGGCCCCAGGGGCCGGTCGAGCGCATCGTCAATACGGACGCGCGCGGGAAATTTTCTCTGACCGATGTCATTACGAACGCGAACGCGTACTTTGCGCGCGTCGAATACAAAGACATCAAATACTATTCCGAAATTACGCCCGCGCCCGTCGGCGCGACGCTGCCGCTGACCGTGACGGTGTACGAGACGCAAACGATACCGGCGGATTTTTCTTTGGCGCGCGTGCATTTGATCCTCGAAGTTCAACCCAAAGTTTTTAACGGCTTGCAACTTGTCCAGGTGAGCAATCCGACCGACCGCGTTTTTTTGATTCCGCTGCCGCTGCCCGCCAAATATGACAAGGTGCAGTTTGACGATGTGCGCGACGAAGGGCGCGCGGAGCGTCTCGCCGATGGGAGCATCTTGTTTCCGGTTTTGCCGAACGCCTCTGAAATTTTGTACGGCATTACTATTCCGTACACTCCGCCCGATTTTACGCTCGCAATGCCGCTGCAAAATGATGTGGGCGGCATCAATCTGCTCGTCAGCAAATTGGGCGCCGTCACGGCGACGGGGGCGAATCTGTCGCCCGGCAATCCATTCACTTCGCAGAATGGACAGCAGTATTTAGTGTTTGCGGCGCCGGGGCAAAAAGCGGGTACGACTTTTACCGCTAACATTTCGAACTTGCCCGGCGCGGACAATACGCAAAATTTGCAAACGCTCATTTTCGTCGTGGGCGGTTTGGGCGGTTTGGCGCTGCTGGCGTATCCGGTGTATCGGCGCTATGCCGTGAAAAATAAAACCAATGTCACGCCTGACCACGCGACGTTGGTGCGCGCGTTGGCGCGTTTGGACGACGCGTACGCGCGCAATGAATTGGACGAAAGCGAATATCAAGCGCAGCGCGCGGCGTTAAAAGCCGAAGCGCTCAAAGGACAATTGACCGAGTCGAGCGCCGGCGCCCAAGCCGCCGCAAGCGACAATGGTTAGTGTTATGATTGAAACGCTCAAACTCGAAAAAACGTTTGGCTATAAACAGGCGTTAAAGAGTACGACGCTGACGATTGAAGCGGGCCAGATTGTGGCGTTGGCGGGACCCAATGGCGCGGGCAAATCTACGCTGTTGCGAATTCTCGCCACGCTGTCGCGTCCGACGCGCGGGCGCGCGGCGGTGAACGGCGTCGAGATTCCGCAAGGCGCGATGCAGGCGCGCGCGAGCATCGGCTATGTGGGGCATCAAACCTTGTTGTATGATGAATTGAGCGTCGTCGAAAATTTGCGCTATTACGCGCGCTTGTATGCGCTGGAACGGGCGGATGCGCGCATTGGCGACGTAGCGAAACAGGTCGGCATCGAAAAACGTTTGGGCGACGCGGTGCGAACTTTGTCGCGCGGGTATCAACAGCGCGCGGCGCTGGCGCGCGCGTTATTGCATCGTCCAAAAGTTTATTTGTTCGATGAACCGTGGACGGGCCTCGACCAGAGCTCTTCGCATATTTTGACCGGCATTTTTGAACAGGCGCGTCAAGCGGGCGCGGCGGTTTTGTTTTCGTCGCATGAATTTGAACGCAGTCTCGCGGCGGCGGACCGCGCGCTGATTATGCGGAACGGCAAAATTATTTACGATGGCGCGCGCGCCGCGTGGCGCGATGCGTCCGGTTTTGCCCAAGTGTACACCGCCGAATTGGCGCGCGCAGACCAAGCGCCCAAACGTCCCGGTCGGGCTTAGA
>JAJVIA010000124.1:0-3854 GCA_022072245.1 Anaerolineae bacterium | reverse complement strand
CGGAACGGCAAAATTATTTACGATGGCGCGCGCGCCGCGTGGCGCGATGCGTCCGGTTTTGCCCAAGTGTACACCGCCGAATTGGCGCGCGCAGACCAAGCGCCCAAACGTCCCGGTCGGGCTTAGACCGTAAATTTGCAACTTTTTGAACCCGCGCGTAGGAGATTGCTTTGTGCGACAAAAACCGTCGCGTTCGCAATGACAATTTGAAAGTTGGACTTAATCTTCGACGCCGCGCGGCGTTGTCGGACGCGAATTGTAGCCATGATTTTTTTTCGCCAACTGTATGCCATCATCGCCAAAGAAATGCAGGTGGAATGGCGCACCAAAGAAACCTTGAGCGCGATGTTGGTGTTTGCGCTGTTGGTCTTGGTCATTTTTAATTTTGCGTTTGATTTGCAGGGCGTAGATATCCGCGTGTTTGGTCCCGGCGTTTTGTGGGTGGCGTTCAGTTTTAGCGGCATCATCGGTTTGGGTCGTTCGTTTGCGGCGGAACGCGACCGCGGTTCGTTGGACGGCATGTTATTGGCGCCTGTGGATCGCGGCGCAATTTTTCTGGGCAAAGCGTTTGCGAACTTGGTTTTTATATTGGCGATGGAAATCGTGACGCTGCCGTTATTTGTAATTTTATTTAATGTGCCAATCGAATGGTTTCCGTTGGTGGGCTATATCTTGATGGGGACGTTGGGATTCGCGGCGGTTGGCACATTGTTGTCGGCGATTGCGGCGTCTACGCGGATGCGCGATGTGATGCTGCCGGTGCTGCTGTTTCCCGTTCTCGTGCCGCTGCTCGTCGCTTCGGTGAAACTTACGCAGGGCGCGCTGCAGAATTTGCCGTTTTCAGATTATCAAGGATGGTTCAATTTGCTGTTGGCATACGATGTGATTTTCTTGGTGGTTGCGTATTTGGTGTTTGAGTTTGTGGTGGAAGAGTGAGGGATTGGAGATTGGAGACTTGATTCTGATTTTTGAACTTTTAATTTTGAATTTCTAATTTCTATTTTCTATTTTCGCTCTGCGATACAGAGTTTGCGAAATCCGAGGGGACTTATGAACACGAAACGAAACTGGTCGGATATTTGGGGCATCGTCACGTTGATTGCGGTGATGGTCGGCCTCTATTTTGCGTTTGTGTATGCGCCGACCGAAGCGACGATGGGTTCGATTCAACGCATCTTTTATTTTCACATGGGTTCGAATGCGGCGTCGTTGACTTCGATTCTTATCGCGGCGATTGCGGCGGCGCTGTTTTTGCGTTCGGGCAATTTGAAATACGACCGCGTGTCGTATGCGTGTATGGAGCTCGGCGTTTTGTTTGGCGCGATTTCGCTGGCGACGGGCATGATTTGGGCGCGCCCGGTATGGGGGACGTGGTGGACGTGGGAAGCGCGCTTGACCTCGTTTTTGATTTTGTGGCTCGTCTATGTCGCGTACATGATGCTGCGGCTGTCGTCCGCCAACGACCCGACGATTGCGCGCATTGCGGCGGTGTTCACGTTCGTCGGCGTCATTGATGTGCCGTTCATTATGATTGCGCCGCGTTTGTGGCGCGGTTTGCATCCCGTTTTATTTGGGACCAATGCCGGCGGAGAATTTACATTCAATATCACGCCCGAAATGTTGACGACGCTTTTCGTGTGCATTGTGGCGGTGATGTGTTTGTATATTTGGTTGTTGGTTCAACGCGCGCACTTGGGCAGTCTGCAAGCGCAAGTGGCGGAATTGCGCGAACAATACGGAGAATAAAAAGTAATGGGAGATTTGGACAAGCAGATTCTCATCGAAGTACGCAATTTATCGTACCTGTTTTTCGCGTTCGGCGTCATTTGGCTGCTGCTATTTTTATACATGTATTCGCTGTCGCGGCGGAATCGTGAATTGCAGCGCGAAATAAACGCCTTGAAGCGGACGCCAACCGACGACGACGCGGCTGACGATTGACGCGGCGCGCCAAGGTCTAGCCGCGCTCTGATTTGGGACAAATGTCAGGTGACAGGTTGGGCGGGCTTGGATATAAATAGCGTATGAATGTACCGCTTTTCTTTTTGGCGTTCGGCGCGGGGTTATTGTCCTTTCTCTCGCCGTGCGTGCTGCCGCTCGTGCCGATTTATATCGGTTACTTGAGCGGCGCGGCGGTAACGCCGCAAGGCGTCGCGGTGCCGCGCGGCCAAGTGATGATGCACGCGCTCGCGTTCGTCTTGGGTTTTACTACAATCTTTGTCGCCATCTGGTCCGCGCTGTTTGCGTTGACGCAATTCATTGACAAATTGCTGCTCGCGCATATCTCTGGCGTCATCTTGATTCTTTTTGGCGTCAATATGCTCGGCATTATCAAACTGCCCTATTTGCACCAAGAAGCGCGCGTCCAATATCGTTCTGCCGAGTTGGGGTATCCGCGTTCATTCTTGACGGGCATGGCGTTCGCGGCGGGTTGGACGCCGTGCGTTGGGCCCATGTTGTCCCTCATTCTCGGCGCGGCGACGCAAACGACGACGGCGTTGGAAGGCACCGCGCTCTTGTTGATGTATTCGGCGGGTTTGGGCGTGCCGTTTCTCTTGACGGCGTTCGCGTTCGATTCGATGGTGCTGCGTTTGAAAGGGTTCAATAAATATCTACATACCATCGAAATCGTCAGCGGCGTGATTTTGATAATCGTCGGTTTAATGTTGGTGTTTGACAAGTTTCAGGTATTGAACGCGTATTTTTATCAACTCACGCCCGAAGTATTTTTCAAACTCGAAGAAAATTTTGCGGGCTTTTTGGGCGTGCGCTTGGAGCAATAGCGCGGCGCGCCGCCGCATCCGTTGAAAAAAAAAAAGAGCCGCTGACAAATTTGTCAGCGGCTCTTTTGGATTACGCTGCTCGTTCGCTTTACCTTTGCGTAAAGGCGCAGGCGTCTAGGTTGAGTTTGGCATTCAAACTCGTAGCCGTAAATTGGAATCGAGCGGCGGTTGCGCCGGTGGGCGCCACGACATCTCGCAAGACCTGTTCCCAACCGGCTGTTTTCCCTGTGAATGTTTTTCCAATCGTGTCGGTTCGGA
This sequence comes from Anaerolineae bacterium, assembly GCA_022072245.1. Lineage (GTDB taxonomy): Bacteria > Chloroflexota > Anaerolineae > UBA4142 > SHND01 > SHND01. The sequence continues at coordinate 813 of JAJVIA010000124.1, read as the reverse complement.
TGGTTTTGTTGAGCGAATCGAGCCAACGGACTTGGACCTTGAATGTAAATGTATCCGTTGTTTTCCGAATTTTCACCCGGCAGGAAGCGCTATAGGTTTGCCCTGGCGATAGATTTGGAATCTGTTGCGCGATGGTTACTTTTCGATTGTCTGTCGCGCCGAGCGCGCCAGCGTACTGTCCTTCGTAATGCGGCTTGTTTGCCCGGGTGAACTTGGAGTTCGCGCCCCAATTGTCGGGAATGTTATTGTTGTCGGCATCGAGCTCGAAACCCGGATTTTGTACAAGATTCACAAAACTCGATTGTGTGGTGAATCTCCACCATGCTCCGGCATTGGCATCGGTGACGCCATCATTATTTTTCGCGCGGATTTGCCAGTAATAAGTTGCGCCGTTGTTTAATCCGCCGAGATTCGCGCTTGTCGTATTTCCAACATTGTTCCAACCGCCATCGCAAGCGTTGTTGTCTAACGTATCATAACAGTATTCATAACTTGCCGCGCCGCCGCTACTGTTCCAACTCAAGGTTGGATTGGTCGGCTGGTTGACCGCGCCGTTGACGGGACTCGTTTTGTCAAAGGCGCCGGGAGGTTGTGGCTGTGGCTGAATCGTAAAGGTCCACGTGCCGCTCCAACCGCTTTCACCCGCGCTGTTTCGCGCTTTGACGCGCCACGAATAAGTGGCGCCGGCCGCAACGGTTCCAATGTGACAAGAGGTATTGCTCGACCAAGCGCACTGCTGCGTCGTCGAATAGGGACCGCCCCACCACTCGAGCAGATATTCGGTTGCGCCTGCGACAGAATTCCACTGGAATG
>JAJVIA010000038.1:14866-21728 GCA_022072245.1 Anaerolineae bacterium | reverse complement strand
CGCGACGCGAGCCATTCCATAAAAACAATCCCAAGATAAATTTATAAATTTGTCTTGAATAGGCAGGAGCAATTTGAAACATGATTGGCGTACAAGATTTACGCAAAGGCACCACCTTTCTCGACGACGATGGGAATTTGTTTGTCGTCACCGATTATTCGCACAATAAACAAGGGCGCGGCAACGCGACCATCAATATCAAAGCGCGCAATCTCCGCAGCGGCGCGAACGTGCAAAAAAGTTTTCAATCCGGCGGCAAAGTCCAAGACGTACACCTCGAAACGAAAAAAGTGCAATACCTCTACAAGGACGGCGACCATTTCGTTTTCATGGACCAAGAGACGTTCGAGCAGCCCATGCTGTCCGAAGAATTATTGGGCGAACATGCCAAGTGGCTCAAAGAAGGCACGATGCTCGAGTTGTTGGTCTATGAAGAAGAAGCGCTCGACGTAGAATTGCCGACCACCGTAGATTTGGTCGTGACCGAAACCGCGCCCGCGTTCAAAGGCAACACCGCATCCGGCGGCGGCAAACCCGCGACGCTCGAAACCGGCGCCGTCGTCACCGTACCCTTTTTCATCAACAACGGCGACACCATCCGCGTCAGTCCCGAAACCGGCGAATACCTGACGCGCGTTTGAAATGTCGCAACGGTATCATGGTCACACATCGCGTTGAACGGTCAACGTTGAACGTTCAACGCACTCCGCCATGCAATTTTCCCTCTTTCGCTCCACCATCCTGCGCGTCAGCGAATTGACCGCGCATTTGCGCCGCGTCGTCGAAAACGATGATTTGCTCGCCGACGTGTGGGTGCAGGGCGAAATCTCGAACGCGAACCGCTACGCGTCGGGCCATTTTTATTTTTCCCTCAAAGACGCGGACGCCGCCATGCGCTGCGTTATGTGGAAGAGCCAGGTCGCGCGCCTGCCGCGTTTGCCGCGCGAAGGCGAAGCGGTCAACGCGCATGGACACGTTTCCGTGTACGACGCGCGCGGCGAGGTGCAGCTCTATGTGGACGAAATGGAACTGCTCGGCGCGGGCGCGTTGTGGCAAGAATTCGAGCGGTTAAAACAAAAACTCGCCGCCGAAGGGCTCTTTGACGAAACGCGCAAACGTCCTCTACCCAAATTCCCGCAGCGCATCGGCATCGTCACTTCGCGCAGCGGCGCGGTCTTGCAAGATATACGCCACATGCTCGAACGGCGTTATCCGCTTGTCGAGGTTTTTCTCGCGCCCACGCTCGTTCAAGGCGCAGAGGCGCCCGCGCAAATCGTCGCCGCGCTAGAACGCGTCCAACAAGTCCGTGACCTCGATGTAATCATTGTGGCGCGCGGCGGCGGCTCGATTGAAGATTTATGGGCGTTCAACGACGAACGCGTCGCGCGCGCGATTGTGGCGGCGCGCGTGCCCGTCATTAGCGGCGTCGGACACGAGACCGATTTCACCATCGCGGATTTTTGCGCCGACCAGCGCGCGCCCACGCCGACGGCGGCGGCTGAATTTTGTACGCCCGACCAAACCGAGCTGCGCGCCCAACTCGTCGCCGCGCAGCAATATCTCTCGCGGATGACGCGCGACACAGTCGCCGAGACGCGCCGCCGCGTAACGTTCGCGCTGGGCGCGTTACACCGCGCGACGCCGCGCGCGCAAATCGCGCAGCGCCGCCAACGCATTGACGAAATGACGCGCGACGCCGCGCGCGGCATGAAACATCGGCTCGAAAAACAGCGCGCGCAATTGACGAGCGCGCAGCGCCAACTCGATACGTTGAGTCCGCTGGCGACGTTGGAACGCGGTTACGCGATTGTGCGCCACAACAACGCCATCGTCACCGCCCCCGCGCAATTGCAGCAGAACGATTTGCTCGACATTCGCGTCCGCGATGGCGCGTTCGCGGCGCGAGTCGAAAACAGTTGATTCCGAATCCTTATGCCCAAGAAAAATCCCACTGCCGCGCTCTCGTTTGAAGAGCTGTATTCCAAACTCCAAGCCATTATCGAAACGCTCGAAGGCGGCAACCTGACGCTGGACGAGGCGCTCGCGCTGTACGAACAAGGTATGGCTTTGGCGCAGCAATGTAACGTCATGCTCGACCAAGCCGAGCTGCGCATCCAAGAACTTGCGCCGGGTCCGTCGGCAGAAATAACCGACGACTTGGACGCGTTCGACGAGGACGACGCGTAAGGCGGCAAGCGCAAAACGGAAAGTATCCAATCAAATGAGCGAACTGTTCGGCAACCGCGTTTTGCAAGCGTCCGTCATGGCATGGGCAATCGCGCAAATCTCGAAATTTTTCATTGACCTATTGTGGCGGCGCAAAATCAATTTTCGCGCCTTGACGACCATGGGCGGGATGCCGTCGTCCCATTCCGCCGCCGTGAGTTCGCTCGCCACCGGCATTGCCATCATTGACGGCATGGGTTCGACGCTGTTCGCGCTGGCATTGTGGTTTGCGGCTGTAACCATGTACGACGCCGCCGGGATTCGGCGCTCCGCCATGATTCAGGCAAAAATTTTGAACCAGATGATTGACGAATTGTTTCAGGGCCATCCGATTTCCGAAGTCAAATTGCGCGAGTTATTGGGTCATACGCCCATCGAAGTCTTTGTCGGCATGTTGCTCGGAATCGGCGTCGCGTATTGGTGGATGACGCGCTGAGGGAGGATTTGATTTTTGATTTTTGATTTGCGATTTACGATTTGCGATTTTCAGATTTTGAATTTCAAGTTTTGAAATTTGAATTTCAAAATTCACAATGACAATATGCCAAACCAAGCAATCCGCACGCCCAACGCGCCCGAACCCAAGGGTCCCTACAATCAAGCCATTGTCGCGGGCAATACAATTTATGTCGCGGGTCAGGGTCCCATTGACCCCCAAACCGGCGCGGTGATTATTGGAACAATTGAAGAACAGGCGACGCTGACGTTTGAAAACATTCGCGCGATTTTGCACGCGGCGGGATTCGAAATGTCCGATGTCGTCAAGGTCACCGCGTATTTGACGGATTTGGCGGATTTTGGAAAATATAACGAGGTCTATAAAAAATTTTTCGCCGAACCCTACCCTGCCCGCGCCACCGTCGGCTGTCAATTGCTCATGCACACTTTTATCGAAGTCGAATGTATCGCGGTGCGCGCTAACGCGCCATCAACTCTAGTTTAACCGTTGACCATCGAGCATTTCTCATGCAAATTATCACTTTTCAAGTTCACGGCCGCACGCGCTGGGGCGCGTTACAAAACGGCCGCGCCATTGATTTGAACGCCGTCAATGACGCGCGCGGCGTTCTCATGTATCGCGCGCAAAGCGTCCTCGATTTCTTGCACGCGGGCCACGCGGCGTGGGAGAACGCGCGCGAAACGCTGGCTTGGCTCGGCGACCGCGAAATTCCCGAAGGCGTCTTTGCGCTGGCTGACGTAAAATTATTCGCGCCGCTGCCGCGCCCCGGCAAAATCATGGCTATCGGTCTGAATTATCGCGACCACGCGCGCGAAACGGGCGCGGCGATTCCGACCAAACCGATTCTCTTTGCAAAATTTCCGTCGGCGGTGATTGGCCCGTACGATACGATTCGGCTCCATCCCGACCAGACGCAGCGCGTAGATTACGAAGCGGAACTCGGCGTGGTCATTGGCAAACCCGCGTCGCGCGTCCAACGCGCAGACGCGTTGGATTATGTTTTCGGTTACACCGTCCTGAACGACGTGAGCGCGCGCGATATTCAAAAAGATAAAACCTACGGCAACCAATGGGTGCGCGGCAAATCGCTCGACACCTTTTGTCCGATGGGGCCCGCCATCACGTCACACGACGAGGTAGCGGACCCGCAAAATTTGAACGTCCGCGCCAGTTTGAACGGTACGGTCATGCAAAACGGTACGACGCGCGAAATGATTTTTGACGTCGCGACGCTAATCGAATATCTTTCGCACGGCATCACGCTCGAACCCGGCGACGTTATCGCCACCGGCACGCCGCCCGGCGTCGGCGATGCGCGCCAGCCGCCCGTCTATTTGAAAGCGGGCGATGTGATTGAAATTCAAATCGAGGGTCTCGGCAAATTGAGCAATCCCGTAGCGGATTAAATTTTTTGAGCGCAAAGCCGCGTTTCAACACAGCGCGCAAGGCAATCTGTGGTTTTTGCGATAAAACAGGAGTAAAAGAATAATGACAAACCCATTGCGTCCCGTCATCGGGATTCCCGCGCGTTCAGTGGTGGATTCAAGCAACGGCTTTCGATATTCCGGCATCCCGCTCACCTATTCGAGCAATGTAGAACGCGCCGGCGGCGCGCCGATTTTGATTCCGCTGAATTTAGCCGAAGAGACGCTCAAAGCGATTTACGCGCGCATTGACGGGTTATTGCTGGCTGGCGGCGTGGATGTGCATCCCAAAGAATTTGGCGAAGACATTATGCCGTACTGCGGCGAAATTGATACCTCGCGCGACGAAACCGAATTGCGCGTCACGCGTTGGGCGCTCGCCGACGGACGTCCGATTTTCGGCATCTGTCGCGGCGTACAAATGTTGAACGTCGCGGCGGGCGGCAGTTTGTACCAAGACATCCCCGCGCAAATCGAAACCTCGCTGGATCATTCGTATAAACCGGGCGACCCGTACAATTTGCGCGCGCATCCGCTTGTGCTCGAACCCGATTCGCGCGTGGCGCAGTGGCTCGGCGCGTCGCAGCTCGACGTCAATTCGCTGCATCATCAAGCGGTGAAAAACATCGCGCCCGGCTTGCGCGTGATTGGCCGCGCGCCCGACGGCGTAATCGAAGCGATTGAATCAAACAACGCGTTATTTCGCGTCGGCGTGCAGTTTCATCCCGAACTATTGGAGGACGACGCGCGCATGTTGAATCTATTCAAAGCGTTCGTCGAAAGCGCGCGCGAATACCGCGACCAACGGAACGGGCGTTAAAACGATGTGACCAAAATCGGTCTCTTTGATTCGGGCGTCGGCGGGCTGTCAGTGTGGCGCGCCGTCGCCCGCGCCTTGCCGCAATCCGACCTCGTATATTTCGCCGACCAAAAATACTGTCCTTACGGTCTGCGTTCCCAACAGGAAATTCGCGCCTTGGCCGCGCGCATCACAAAATTTCTCGTCGAACAAAATTGCCGCGTGATTGTGGTCGCCTGTAACACCGCGTCCGCCGCGGCATTATATTTTTTGCGCCAACAATTTCCCGCCATTACTTTTATCGGCATGGAACCTGCGGTGAAACCAGCCGCGCGCGCGACGCGTTCGGGAAAAATTGCCGTCCTTGCCACGCGCGGTACGTTAGAGGGCGAATTGTTTCATCACACGCGCGACGAATTCGCGCGCCATGTCCAAGCGCTGACTGTGTATCCAACCGATTGGGTGGAACGCGTCGAACGCGGCGACATTGATTCACCCGAAACATACGCGAGCGTGCGGCGAGTGATTGAACCATTGCTCGATGCGGGCGTGGACGAAATTGCGCTGGGCTGTACGCATTATCCGTTTCTCGCGCCCGCGATGGAAAACATCGCGGCGGGACGCGCATCCATTTTGGACCCAAGCGACGCGGTGGCAAAACAAACCGCGCGCATAGTCGCCGAGTCCGCGCTGCCGCCGACGCGCAACGCAACGCTAACGTATTACACCAGCGGCAATGTTGCAGAATTTGGGCGCGTCTTGGAGAAACTACTTGGACCCCAAGCCGCAGAGATTGCGTTTTCTCCAATCTAAATCAACGACGCCAAACCAAATTGGTACGAAATTTTGATTGACAGATGCTTGCGAGAGTGATAGCTTGAGGTTGCAAGTCCGACGCCGCGAGTTCGCTTGACTTGCGGCGTTTCGATTTCTAGAAAGTAGTAACGCTATGAGTATCCATCAACCGCGTCGCGCGGAGCGCGCCGATAAAAATCTAATCCGCAGCGATGATTTGTATCGCAATATGCCCGTTCGCAAACCGCTGGCGGGCGAAAGTGAATTGTCAACCGCCATCAATGCGATGGTGCGCGAAGGCGCTTTGTACGAAAAATTGCCCGACAATCGCGTGCATTGTTTTGCCTGCGCGCATCACTGCAAAATCAACGACGGCGGGCGCGGCATCTGTCAAGTGCGTTACAACGTCGGCGGAACATTGTTCGTGCCGCGCGGGTACGTCGCCGCGCTGCAATGCGACCCAATCGAAAAGAAACCCTTTTTTCATGTTTTGCCGTCGAGCGATGCGCTGACGTTTGGAATGTTGGGCTGCGACCTTCACTGCGGCTATTGTCAAAACTGGGACATTTCCCAAGCGCTGCGCGACCCCGAATCGGGACGTCCGCCGTCGCTGGTCACGCCGCAGCAATTGGTCGAAATCGGCAAACAGCAAAACGCGCGCGTGATGGCGAGTTCGTACAACGAGCCGTTGATTACGAGCGAGTGGGCGGTCGAAATTTTCACGCAGGCAAAACGCGAAGGATTTTTGTGCGCCTATGTGTCCAACGGCAATGCGACGCGTGAGGTCTTGGAATATATCAAGCCGTATGTGCGCGCGTACAAGATTGATTTGAAAACGATGCGCGATAAAAATTACCGCGCGCTCGGCGCGCCGCTGGAACATATTCTCGACGGTATTCGCATGGTGCATGAAATGGGTTTCTGGCTCGAAATCGTTACGCTCGTGATTCCTGGCTTTAACGATTCGGATGAGGAATTACGCGATGCCGCGCAATTCCTCGCGTCGCTTTCAAAAGATATTCCGTGGCACGTCACCGCGTTCCATCAAGATTACAAAATGTTGGACAAGGACAGTACAACGGTACGCGATCTTTTGCGCGCGTGTGAAATCGGACGCGCGGCGGGCTTGAATTTTGTATATGCGGGCAATTTGCCGGG
>JAJVIA010000038.1:0-14766 GCA_022072245.1 Anaerolineae bacterium | reverse complement strand
TCACCGCGTTCCATCAAGATTACAAAATGTTGGACAAGGACAGTACAACGGTACGCGATCTTTTGCGCGCGTGTGAAATCGGACGCGCGGCGGGCTTGAATTTTGTATATGCGGGCAATTTGCCGGGTCGCGTGGGCGAATGGGAAAATACGTACTGTCCGAATTGCCGCGCCGCGTTGATTGAGCGTTATGGCTATCTGATTTCGCAATATCGCTTGAGCGACGAAGGAACTTGTACGAATTGCGGCGCCGGCATTCCGGGCATTTGGCATACCGACGCGCGCGCGGTGCGTTTGGACGAGCCGTATGCGTGGCGGATGCGCCGCCCGCGCGCGGTATAGCCGGCGATTCCCCCTCATCGCGTAGAAAGCGTTCTCTAACGCTGTGCGGCGGTTGACAAGGCGCATTAGAGAATGCGCCCTACGCGGGTGATTTCCCCTCATCGCGTAGAAAGCGTTCTCTAACGCTGACAGAGCGCATTAGCATAGCGCTTGATGGAATCGCCAATTGGAATAGAATAGACGCAAGCGCGAGGCGCTCTGCGCGCGGCGTCTTTTTTTTATTATCATTCACACGGATTTGCTTTGGTCAATCAAACGCCCATCGAACTGAATCCTTATCTCAAAGCGCGCGGCGAATCGCAGCTGCGCGCGAAACAAGCTTTTGAGCGCGGCGCGAGTTGGCGCTACGGATTCCTCTTTGGCGTCATGCTATTGTGCGCCGGCTATACGCTCGACGCCTTGCAACAATTTCAAGCTCATTCCCAATATTGGTGGTTGAATTTTGCATTAGCGAGCGTCACACTCGTGCCGTTGGCGCTTTTGGCGGGCGGCATCGGCGGCTATGTAAATTGGGTTCTCAAATTGGCGGTGTGGGCGGGCTTTGCCGTCGCCATCGCCTGGAGCGCGCAGCGCCTGCCGTTCGAGGCGAGTCAATTCGCGCTGCAATGGCTCGACCCTAATTTGCGCGGCTTGGATTACGCGTCAGCGCTAAAAAGCGGCGACGAAGCGTTTGCCATGTTGGCGGCGTTGAGCGCGTGTCTCGGTCTCGGCGTAGGTTTGATCCAAACTTTTGCGGTCGGTTGGGCGTGGGAACGTTCGACGCCCAATCTAAAATTTACGGCGGGCAGTTGGATGGCGCTCTTGGCAAGTTTGCCGTTCGCGCTCGCGTTCGGTTTGGTTCTGGACGGTTTCACCCAACAGCCCTTGCGCGCAGAGCTGCAAACGGTGAACGCCATCATTCAAAGCGGTTTGAACGACGCGCCAAATCTCGAAACGCGCGAGTTTACCGCGCCGCGCGCGTTCGCGTACGCGGTGGGGCAGCGTTGGCGCAATCAATTCGCGCCCGACTATGCGCTGTATCTCGCCGCGCGCAATCGGACGGAAACGTATATTGACGCCGCGTTTGCCAACGGCAATCTCTTGCGCTGCCGCACTGCCGCGTTGGGCGAATTGCCCGGCGGCTGCGTAGATTTGAAACAAACTTACAGCAATTACATTTCGGAATTTTTACGGCATGGCGCGTTCGAGTGTCAGGATTGCGCGAGCGAAATTTCCGCCCAAGCGCGCGCGTGGCAGCAAACCAATGCGCGGACATTAACCGCCGCCGATACGACGCGCGTTTTGCCCGGCGCGGACAGCGTCGTCAAAGTCCAAGTACTCGCCGCCGACGGCAAAACTTTGGAATGTCTCTTTTGGGGCATAAATCCGATTCGCCTGACAGCGTGTCAATAATTTTGCGGAGGAATACAAATGAGCATGGCAGTCATTGAAGATATGGTCGCGCGCGAGATTTTAGATTCGCGCGGCAATCCGACGGTCGAAGTGGACGTGTACTTGAGCGACGGCAAAATGGGCCGCGCGGCGGTGCCGAGCGGCGCCTCCACCGGCGTCCATGAAGCGTTAGAATTGCGCGACGGCGACAACACGCGTTTTAACGGCAAGGGCGTTGAAAAAGCGGTGCAAAACGTCAACACCGTTATCGCCGAAGAATTGATTGGCTGGGACCCCACCGACCAAGCGGGCATTGACGAATTGATGTTGAATCTGGACAATACGCCCAACAAAGCCGCGCTCGGCGCGAACGCGATTTTGGGCGTCTCGCTGGCGGTGGCAAAAGCGGCGGCGGCATCGCTCGATTTGCCGTTGTATCGTTACATCGGCGGCGTGAACGCGCGCACGTTGCCCGTGCCGATGATGAATATCATGAACGGCGGCGAACATACTTCATGGCAGTCGTCCGATTTTCAAGAATTTATGATTGCGCCCGCGGGCGCGCCCAATTTTTCTACCGCGCTGGAATGGGGGGCGGAAATTTATCATGCCCTCAAAGCGTTGTTGAAAAAACGCGGCGCCAGCGTTCAGGTCGGCGACGAAGGCGGTTTCGCGCCCGTCGTAAAATCCAATGCCGAGGCGCTCGATTTGATTCTCGAAGCCATTGCGAACGCGGGGTACAAAGCGGGCGAACAAATTTATCTCGCGCTCGACGTGGCGGCGTCGGAATTTTATAAAGAGGGCAAATACGAATTGCCCAAAGAAGGCAAGACGCTCACTTCGACCGAAATGATTGATTGGTATGCGTGGCTGATTGAAAAATATCCCATCATTTCCATCGAAGACGGTTTGTCCGAAGACGATTGGGACAATTGGGTGCAATTGAATCAACGACTCGGCGCGCGCGTGCAGCTCGTCGGCGACGATTTTCTGGTGACGAATGTCGAACGCTTGCAACGCGCCATCAAATTGAATGCCGCCAATTCGATTCTCATCAAACTCAATCAAATCGGTTCGCTCACGGAAACGCTCGATACGGTGGACATGGCGCATCGCGCGGGTTGGACTTCGATGACTTCGCATCGCAGCGGCGAAACCGAAGATGCGACGATTGCGGACCTCGCCGTCGCCACCAATGCCGGTCAAATCAAAACCGGCGCGCCCGCGCGCACCGACCGCGTCGCCAAATACAATCAACTCTTGCGGATTGAAGAGGAATTGGGCGAAGTGGCGGTCTATGCCGGCAAACGCGCGTTTCGGAATTTGAAATAAATCAGCCGCAGGCAGCCGTCCATAACGCACTCTGATTCGGCGCTGCCTGCCGCTTGATCCATCACATGACATACACTCCACGCGGCAGATATTTTCAAGATTTCCAAGTCGGGCAGGAAATCGTTTCGCCGAGCCGCACCATCACCGAAGCGGATATTGTAAATTTCGCGGGCTTGACGTGGGACACGAATCCCATGCACACCGATGCGGAATATGGCAAGACGACAATGTTTGGCGAACGCATCGCGCACGGCATGTTGGGTCTGGCGTTTGCGATTGGACTCGTCTGGCAATTGGGCGTCTTGGAAGGCACCGTCGTCGCGTTCCGCGAATTGAATATGAAATTCAAGGGCCCGCTCAAAATCGGCGACACCATGCGCGTCGTTGCCCAAGTCCAAGAGACAAAACCGATTCGCAGCGCGGGCGGCATCGTCGTCATCGAATTGCGCGTTTTGAATCAGCGCGACGAAACTTGTTATCAAGGCACAATGACAGTATTGGTCAAAGGCCGCGACGCATAGACGCATGCGCCTATTCCTTTATGCTTGAACAACTTGACCTCACACGCGCGTTAACCAAAGACGAATTTCGCGCGCGGATGCAGCCGTTGAAATTTGAAATGTATCAAATTGGGCGCGCGGTGTTTGAAAGCCGCATTCCCGTGCTAGTCGTGTTTGAAGGCATCGGCACGGCGGGCATGGGCCGCGCGATTACGGCGCTCGTGACGCGGCTCGACCCGCGCGGTTATCGCGTGCATCCCATCAACGCGCCGAGCGAACGCGACCGGCGTTACCCGTGGCAATATCGTTTTTGGCTGCGTACGCCCGCGCGCGGCGAGATTGCGATTTTTCACGGCAGTTACTATCGCCGCGTTTTGATTGACCGCGTCGCCAAAAATATCGCCAAGCGCGAATGGCGCGAGGCGTACCGCGACATTCAAGATTTTGAACGGACGTTGGCGGATGACGGCGTGGTGATTCAAAAATTCTGGCTGCACATTTCCAAAGCAGACCAAAAACGCCGCATAAAAAAATTGCTCGACAACAAAGATACCGCGTGGCGCGTGAGTCCAGACGCGCAAAGCGGCGCGGCGCATTACGACGCTTTTGTCCTGGCGGCGGAAGAAATGTTCGGTTATACGCACGCCGAGTACGCGCCGTGGACGCTCATCGCCGCCAAAGACCGCCGCTGGATGACGGTCCAAGTTTTTGAAACGCTTGCCGCGCGGCTCAAGCCGTTCACGCACGCGCACATGCTGCCGCCGCCCGCTTCAACGCAGCGCGCGGAAACATTGGAACAAGAGTTGGAAGATGCTGGAGAATATAGATCTCGGCCAAACGCTGACTGACGCCGCCTATCGCGAACGACTCGACGCGCTGCAAGAACGTCTGCACACGTTATGCTATCAAGTCTATCGCGCCGAGCGGCCCGTCATCATGGTGTTCGAGGGTTGGGACGCGGCGGGCAAAGGCGGCACGATTCGGCGCATCACCGAAGCGCTCGACCCGCGCGACTATATCGTGTATCCCATCGCTGCGCCCGAAGGCGAAGACAAGACGCATCATTATCTGTATCGCTTTTGGCGCCGCTTGCCGCCGACGGGCCATTTTGCAATTTTTGACCGTTCGTGGTACGGCCGCGTGTTGGTGGAACGCGTCGAAGGATTTGCCAAACCGCACGAATGGCAGCGCGCGTATCGTGAAATCAACGATTTTGAGCGCGAATTGACCGATTTCGGCGCGATTGTATTTAAATTTTGGCTGCATATTTCGCCCGCAGAACAATTGCGCCGTTTCCAAGCGCGGGCGGCGGTGTTATATAAACAGTGGAAATTGACGGACGAAGACTGGCGCAATCGCGCAAAATGGGACGAATACCATGCCGCCGTCAACGACATGCTCATGAAAACGTCGCCGCCCAATGCGCCCTGGACCGTCGTGCCAGCCCAAGATAAAAATTTCGGCCGCGTCTTTACGTTGGAAACCATTGTAGAAAAAGTGGAACGCGCGCTGGCATAAGCGCGCCACACCTATCGCGCTATCGCGCTATTTCGCGCTATCTTACTCAAGGAGTCATACATGTCACAACACGACAAAGGTTGGGTTCTCATTCTCGGTTCGTCGTCGGGCTTTGGCGCGGCGTGCAGCAAAGCGCTGGCGGCGGCGGGCTATAACATTTTCGGCGTCCATCTCGACCGCGCGGGCGCGATGCCGCGCGTCAACGAATTGATCCAAGAAATCGCGGCGACGGGCGCGCAGGTAAAATTTTGGAATAAAAATGTCGCGCGCGACGAAGTGCGCTTGGAGGTTATTGCCGGCATCGCCGAAACTTTGACGGGCAAAGCGGTTGATTTTGGCGGATTGAATTTGGCGGACGAAAATAATCGCAACGCCGCGCTGACCATTTTAGCCGACGCGCTCCAAGACCATCACGGCGCGGTCAAGGCGATGCTTCATTCCGTCGCGTTCGGTTCGCTCCAACCGTTTGTCTCGGACAATCTCAAAGAGCAAACTTCGCGCAAACAGATGGACATGACGCTCGACGTGATGGCAAACTCGATGGTGTATTGGGTCCAAGATTTGTGCCGCACGCGCCTTTTGGACCGCGGCTCCAAAGTATTCTCGATGACGAGCGCGGGTTCGCGGCGCGCGTGGGAAGGATACGGGCCCGTGTCCGCCGCCAAAGCCGCGCTCGAAGCGCACACGCGCCAACTCGCGCGCGAACTGGGACCGCGCGGCATCCTCGTCAATTGCTTTGAAGCGGGCGTGACCGATACGCCGGCGATGCGAATGATTCCCGGCGCGGATGTCATCAAAGGCGAAGCGCTGCGTCGCAACCCCGGGCAGCGTCTCACCACGCCCGAAGATATTGCCGCCACATTTGTCGCCTTGATGAATCCGGCGGTGAAATGGATTAGCGGCACGACGGTGCGCGTGGACGGCGGCGAAGACACTCTGTAACATCCAAAGGATAAAGGATAAAGGATGAGACCTTCGGGTTTCATCTTTTTTCATCCTTTAGATTCACTATGGCAACCGATTGGTATCCGCAAGCGGACAAGTACGAAACGACCAAATTTTATCCGGGCAATCTCGGACGGCGCGCCGTCGTCATGCACATTGCCGAAGGCAGTTACGCGGCGGCGGTGAAATGGCTCCAAGACGCGCAATTGAATCCCAATTCATCCGCGCATTTTGTGATTGCCAAAGATGGACGCATCGCGCAATTGGTGTCCATCAACGATGGCGCGTGGGCGAATGGTTTGAAATGGAACGTTGACGCGACCAAGCCGCACGGCGGTTATTGGACCAACGCGCGCGGCGTCCAAGTTACGCCGTCGTGGCCAGATATTGTGCCGGGCCAAAATCCAAATTTCTATACCATCAGCGTCGAACACGAAGGATATTATCAAGAAACGTGGACGCCGGAAATGTACGCCGCCAACACAAAATTGTTGGTGTGGCTGGCGAACGAATACGATATTTGGTGGACGCCGTACCGCAATCTCATCGGACATTACGCCATTGACAATGTGGACCGTCGGAATTGTCCGGGGCCCACAGTGAATTTTGTAAAAATGGCGGAGGACGCCAATACGGCGCGCCTTTTCGAGATGCTCGTTCCCGACCAGAAAAGCGTACACGTGTACGGCACGACCGCGTTATTGTCTTTGCCGACGCGCGCCGCTATCACGTACCTGCGCGAAACGGACGTACAGGTTTATGGCTATCTCGATTTTGACGGCGTTCGTTGGTACATTTCGCAATACAGTTTCGACAATCAACTGCCGTACTTTTTTCAAGCGGCGTCCACCGTCCCAACCGCCGCGCTGTTTCCGTCGCTGTGTCTCAATCCCGGCTATCGCGACGCCGTTACGCCGAGCGTAAATGAATTGCGCGACCTTCAGCCGCAATGGCTGCGCGCGCTGTTGTTTCAACAATTTCAAAATTTTTCGACCGGTCAAAATACCGAACTCGATTGGCTGCTAGAGCGCGCCGCGCAAGCGAATCCCAACCTTAAAATTCTCGCGCTCATCAATCCCGAAACGTTCAATCAAGTTCCTCCTCCCACCGGCAGCGGCGAATGGAACGCATACATTGCGCGCGTCGCCGACCTCGCCGGTAAAATCGCGGCATTTTATCACGGCAAAATTGCCGCGCTCGAAGTGTGGAACGAGCCGGACGTACAACAAATTTTGCCGGAAAATTACGCCGCGCTCTTGCACGCGGCGTATCCCAAAATCAAAGCCGCAAATCCAAATCTGCCTGTCATTTCTGCGGGCATTTGCTGCGGCGAAGGGTTCGAGTATTTGCGCCGCGTCGTCGCCGCCGCGCCCAATTCTTTTGACGGCGCGGGCTGGCACGTGTACGCCGAACGCGCGGACGGCTATCCGTTCGCGTCGTGGGGTTTTGGCGAACTGCGTAATTCCGTCAATCAAGCACGCGCCATCGCGGGCAAACCCTTATGGGTTACCGAAATCGGCGCGCAGTTGGATTGGAATTGGGGCGACATTCCGCCCGCGCAAGGCGTCGCCGAATACATGAAACGCGCGTACGCGATTCTGAGCGACGTGGGGCGCAATCAAGTCGCGCAAGCATTTTGGTTCACCTGGCGCATTGCAAACGAATCGTGGGGCATGGTGGACGATGCGGGCAACAAACGCCCCGCGTGGTTCGCGTTCCAACAATTGGCGCAAAACGCGCCGCCGCCGCCGACCGGCGCGGTCGAAATTACAAACGTGACGCTGACGCCGACGACGCTAGAAGCGGGCCAAGCGCTCAACGTGAGCGTCACCGTGCATAACGGGACCAACGCGACGCTCGCCACGCAAGCGCCCGCGCCCAATTTCGTGTACAACGAAGGCGAAACATTTTTGACGCGCGGATACGCCGAAGTGCATGACGCGTATCGCGTCGGAATAGATTTTGAGGGCCGCGTCGGGATTGACCATCCCTATCGTTGGGGCCTGGGCGGCGCGCTCGCGCCGAATGAAACGCGCGTGATTACCGGACAAATTCGTCTGAATACGCTCGCGGCGAAAAATTATTGGGCGGGTTTGGTCCAAGAAAAAATCGCGTGGAAGCTGGACAACGTGGGCAAAACGCAAATCACCGTCGCCGCGCCAACGCCTCCGCCGCCAACCGGCAATCCGACGATTCTCGCCGTCGCCCTGACGCCGCAAACTTTGACGGCGGGGCAAATGTTGAATGTGAGCGTCACGGTGCGAAATGATACGAATGTGCCGCTCGCCACGCAAAGCCCGCCGCCCGGTTTTACCTATCTCGAAGGCGAATCGTTTCTCGCGCACGGGTTTGTCGAACAGCGCGACGCGTTCCGCGTGGGCATAGATTTTGACGGACGCGCCGCCAACATGATTGACCATCCCTATCGCTGGGGTTTTGGCGCGCCGTTACAACCCGGCGAAACGCGCGTCATTACGGGACAAATTCGCTTGAACAATCCAACGACGAAAAATTATTGGGCGGGTTTGGTGCGCGAACAAATTGCGTGGCTCCAAGACAATCAAGGCAAAACGCTCATCACGGTTTCTGCGACCACGCCGCCGCCGCCGACAGGCAAGCCGACGATTACGAACGTACAGTTCATCCCGACCGCGCTGCAAGCCGGACAAATTGTCCAAATCAAAATCACGGTGCGGAATGACGCCGCGCAAACGTTTTCGTCGCAGGGCCCGGATACAGGTTTTCTGTACAACGAAGGCGATAATTATTTGACCAAAGGATTCGCGCCCGTGAATGGCGCGTGGCGCGTCGGCATTGATTATGACGGACGGGAAAACGTGGATTCGCGCATGTATCCGTATCGCTGGGGCATCGGCACGCTCGCGCCCGGTCAATCGGTCGTCGTCGTCGGTTTCATTCGGCTCAATCGCCGCCAGAACGTCAATTACTGGGCGGGCTTGATTCAAGAAGAAAACAACGTGGTCGCCGGAAATGTGGGAACGACAATGCTCAATGTGAGCAAAGGATAAAAAAAAAGAGCGCAACCCAATTCTGACCGTCACGTAACTTGGACCTGACGCAATGCGTTATAATGGAATCTGCGAGCGCTGACTGCCCGCAGATTTTTTTACAAGGTGATAAAAGTCATGCAACCTGTTTCGCCTCTGACCAAACCGCGCGCGCCGACATCCGAGACCGCCAAAGCGACAAATAAAAAACGCGCGCAAACTCCCGGCAAATTTTTCAAAATCTATGTCCTGCCGCCCGAACACGGCGGCTGGTTCTTGCTGCTGGGGCCCTTTTTGCTCGGCGCGCTCGCGGCGGCGCAACCGCACGCGGCGCTATTCGTTCTGCTGCTGTTCTCGTTGATAACCTATATCGCGCGACAGCCCTTGACGCTTTTGGTCAAAGCGTTATCGGGTCGCCGCGCGAAAAGCGATGTGCGCCCGGCTTTGCTCGCGCTAATCGGCGCGGGCGCGCTTGCCGCGCTCTTGCTCGGCATTTTACTGTGGCGCGGTTATACGTTTTTATTGTGGCTGGGCATTCCCGCCGCGCTCGTGATGGCGTGGCAATTGTGGCTGGTTGTACAACGCGAAGAAAGACAACTCGGCATCGAACTGGTCGGCGCGGGCATGTTGGCGCTCGCCGCGCCCGCCGCGTATTGGGTCAGCGTTGACGCCATGACGCCGACGGGCTGGTGGTTGTGGCTGCTCGCGTGGTTGTACGCGGCGTCGGCAATCGTCTATGTCTATTTGCGTTTAAAGCAGCGGCGCTTGAAAGAAATGCCGTCGCGCGCGGAACAATGGCGCGACGGGCGACGCACGCTGCTGTACATCGGCACAGCTATTCTATTCACCGCCGCGCTCGCGTTCGGGCAATGGGTTCCCGCGTTGACGCCGTTTATCTTTGCGCTCGCGGGCGCGCATTTTGTTTATGGCATCACGCATCCGTGCGTGGGCGTGAAACCCGTCCGCATTGGCTTGGAACAATCTTTTGCGGCGCTGCTATTTTATATCTTGCTCGGCGCGGCGTTCCTCATCTGACAAGTAACAAGCGCGCCGCTAGCAGCGCGCTTGTTTTATTGTCCCACGACGAACGCAATCGCATGTTCGCGAGTGTGCGAAAAAGAGAGCGCAAGAT
This sequence comes from Anaerolineae bacterium, assembly GCA_022072245.1. Classification (GTDB taxonomy): domain Bacteria; phylum Chloroflexota; class Anaerolineae; order UBA4142; family SHND01; genus SHND01. The sequence continues at coordinate 4,619 of JAJVIA010000038.1, read as the reverse complement.
CGCGCAAGCCCAACGCGCGCGCGCGGTTTTGCGCTTTGCCGTACAACACAACCGTCGGAAAACCATTTTCCGCCGACACGACTTCGATTTCGCGCCAGTCCACGCCGTCACGATGTTGAATCCCCACGCCCAACAGTTTGCTCACCGCTTCTTTGGCGGCAAACCGCGCGGCGAGCGACGTGACGCGTCCTTGACAATATGCGATTTCGCCGTCGGTGTACACGCGCCGCGTAAAGCGTTCGCCATAACGCGCCACCGCCAAGGCAACGCGTTCGACTTCGATGAGGTCAATGCCGGTACAAAGCATTTTGGATTTTTGATTGATGATTTATGATTTTACTCTTGGACGCCAAGCATAAACCATCAAGTAATCGCCACCGCCGCGTCGTTCGGTTGCAGCGTTTCGTGTGGCGCGCCGTTTAACGGTCTGCCCACGCCGCGATACTCGAAACCGTGCGCGCGCATTTCGGCGGGGTCGTAAATGTTGCGACCGTCGAGAAAAATTTTGCGCGCCATCGAAGCGTATAAACGCGGCATGTCGAGTTGCTTGAACTCGTTCCATTCCGTGACCAAGACCACCGCGTCCGCGCCCGCGGCGACTTGGTACGCGTCGTTGCAAAATTTTACGCCGTCCAAAATCTGATGCGCGTTTTCCATCGCCACCGGATCATACGCGCGCAAATTCGCGCCTTCGTTCGCGAGCATGTGCGCGAGGTCAATCGCGGCGGCTTCGCGAATGTCGTCCGTATTCGGCTTGAACGCCAAGCCGAGCAAGCCAATGGTTTTACCGCGCAAATTGCCGAGCAGTTCGCGCAAATGCAAAATGACGCGGCGGCGTTGGTCGCGGTTAATATCCATCACCGCGCGCAAGAGCTGCGGATGCAAACCGTTCACCTCTGCCATGTACGTCAACGCTTTGACGTCTTTGGGAAAGCAGCTGCCTCCATAACCCAAGCCCGCATTCAAAAACGCCGCGCCGATGCGCGCGTCCATGCCCATCCCCTGCGCGACCAGTTTCACGTCCGCGCCCAATTTTTCGCAGATGGACGCGATTTCGTTAATGAACGAAATTTTCATGGCGAGAAAAGCATTCGATGCGTACTTGATCATTTCCGCCGTTCGCAAATCCGTGAGCATTAAATTTTTGGTGAACACGCGATACAAATCGGCGACGGCTTCTGCCGCGTGCAAATCCACCGAACCCAAGACTACGCGGTCGGGATTCAGAAAATCGTATACCGCCGAACCTTCGCGCGTAAATTCGGGATTGGAAACGACTTGGAAATCAACGCCCTGCTTTTTGCCGCGTTCAATCAAGGTCTGCGCGGTGGAATCGCCGGTACCAACCGGCACGGTGCTGCGGTTGACGATGATGGCATAGCTTTTGAGATGCGCGGCGATATTTTCGACCGCGCTGCGAATGTATTTCAAATCCGCTTCGCCGTCCACGCCCGACGGCGTCCCCACCGCGACGAAAATAAATTCGGCATTCGAAATCGCCTCGGCGTATTCGGTGGTGAACGTCAAGCGTCCCGCCGCCGCGTTGCGCTGCACCATCTCTTCCAACCCCGGCTCGTAAATCGGCAGTTCGCCGCGTTTTAACTTTTCAATTTTTTCGGGAATCACGTCGAGACAAATGACTTGATTGCCCAAATCGGCAAAACACGCGCCGGTGACGAGGCCGACATAACCGACGCCCAAAACAGTAATACGTCGCATAAAAATAAATGTCAGGAATCAAGTATCAAGGAGGCCGCGCCTTGCGGAACGACGCCTTGAAACATGACGCTAGACCGCTTTTATTCCTTTCAATTTCTGAATCTCTGTTTCCGATTTTCCCAGCTCGCGCAAAATTTCGTCCGTATGTTCGCCCAATAACGGCGGCGGTTTGCGATAGGCGACGGGCGTCTCGGAAAGATGAATCGGATTGCCCACGCTTTTGGCGATGCCGATGAGCGGATGTTCAATCTCGACAATCATGCCGCGCGCGCGCGTTTGCGCGTCGTCCAACGCCTCGGCGGCGGAATTGATGGGTCCGCACGGGATTTCTTCCGCGCGCAATTTTTCGACCCACTGCGCGGCAGGTTTTGTTTCCAAAATGCGTTGAATGTGTCCAACGAGTTCCGCGCGATGTTCGTTGCGGCCGCGATTGGATTGAAAACGTTCGTCGCGTCCGAGCGTGTCCTCAGCCGCCAGTACGCGCAAAAATTTTTTCCACAGCGCTTCGCTGCCGACGGCAATGATAATGTATTTATCCTGCGCGCGAAACACTTGGTACGGCACGATGCTCGCGTGCGTGTTGCCGATTTTTTGCGGCTCGACGTTGGCGTTCAAATAATTGCTGCCGATGTGATTGAGCCATGTGAGCTGCGAATCAAACAGCGCCATGTCGAGAAATTGACCGACGCCGTTTTGGTCGCGCGCGCGCAGGGCGACGAGAACGCCCAGCGCGGCATAAACGCCCGTCGTAATGTCCGCAATCGGAATCGGATAACGCATCGGCTCCCAATCGGGATTGCCGGTGAAACTCATCAACCCCGCTTCGCCTTGCGCGACCAAATCATACCCCGCGAGTCCCGCTTTGGGACCCGTAAAGCCATAGCCCGTAATCGAAACATAAATCAAACGCGGATTGAGGGCGCGCAACGTTTCGTAATCGTGTTGGCGTTTTTGGAGCGACGCGAGCGAAGGTTGATTGACGAGAAAAATATCCGCGCTGCGCGCAAGTTCATGCAAAATTTCAATCGCTTCCGGTTTGTCAAGATTGAGCGCGAGCGAACGTTTGTTGCGATTTGCGGAGAGAAAATACGCGGATTCAGTTTGCACAAACGGCGGGCCCCAGCCGCGCGATTGGTCGCCGCTGCCGGGGCGTTCGATTTTGATTACATCCGCGCCAAAGTCGCCAAGCAACATCCCGCAAATGGGACCCGCCATCGCTTGCGTCAAATCGAGGACGCGAATGTTAGAGAGGGCGTTCGTCATAGTTGTCTGCGCCACTGATCAAGGCCAATCAAAATGATATTGTTTAGCCATTCAGCAAAACGATCCATGACGTCGGACTCTGTTTCTTTGAACGAAAATTGAAAAATATCATCTGAAAGTGGATAGGGTCCTTGAACGGTAACATTATCCTCCGTTCGATCTCGGTATTCCATAAAGGCAGCGACAGCCATAATACCAAGAAATTGTACTCCTAATGAATGGAACGAAAGGATCAATTCGGCTTGGCGCTCTTCGCGTATTTTCAAACGTATCCAAGAAGCATAGGTCCGCATGTCGGCATAATAGCCAAAATGATTTGCCGTTTCGATAATCTGCCGATTGAACCAATAGTTCGTATTCGTATCGCTTTGGTCCGTTGAGGCAAAATATTGATGATTGATTTGCCGCAGCTCGTCGGTCAAATCAGTTGCAATCGAATTCAATCTGGTTCGGGCTGCCGTCTCGAGCGAACCGGAAACTCGAAACAAGCTTGCGGTCTGGGCAACATGTCGCGTTCGCAATCGTTCCACAGCGGCTTGGATGACCTGCTGCGTAGATTCTTGATCATGTAAAACATCTTCCGAAATACTCAGCGCGCGGAGAAATGATTTCTTTTGTACTCGGACAAAAAGATCAACTAGCGGCTCAAGATTCCCTTGATCAGCGGACTCTAGGGCTCCAATATAGTCGGAGCGTATCTCACGATTGATGACGAGAGGAAACCATCCTGCGCGCAAAAATACGAGTGAAGCCAGCGCTCTCGCCACGCGACCGTTTCCATCTTGAAAAGGATGAATCTGGGTAAAGCGGTGATGCAACCAAGCCGCTTCGATTTCAGGAGAAACCTGAATTCTCGAATGAGAAGAATGCATCTCAATCAATTGATCCATCTCGCTTGCAACTTGCTCAGGTGGACTATAATAATGAATCGTTCCATCAGGTCGTTGTGGATTATTGGGCCATTTTTTCCAATCGCCTCGCAGCAGAGGCGCTTGGCCCATACGCCCCAATCCATTTTTTGCTTGGACGGTTTCTTGATGCCGCGTAAAAACTTGATGCAGCTGTTTGATATAAGACGTAGATAACTCCCGCCGATTCGCAACGAAATCAAACAACCCTTCAAGGGCATCTTCGTGGTCCAAAAGGATCGAGACAACTAACTCCGCCGGTTTGTCTGTGGCGCCATGGGGAATTAAACTCGCTTCGATTCCTCGCTCAATCAGTAAATGCGTTACCCCTCGGTCAATAGAGTACAAATTCTCGATAATTCCCGTCTCGATTGCCCATTCACGCTGTAAGCGTACATTGAACTCGCTTAGGGCTTTTGACTCGTAAAGGCGCGCGGATTGGTCGCTCCAAATGGACGCTAGACTTGCAAGCTCAGTAGATGCCAGCCGTTTCCAGTCATTGGGCAAATCTTGAATCGGTTCCCAAGTTTGAGAAATCATCACATTTCTCCCGAGCAATAAATTCCGCACGTTTCAATCACCCTTGATGAATCATAGGCGAATCAATCGCCTTGCGCAAACGGCGCGCCGCCTCTTGCAAATCTTGTGGCGCATACAAACTAAACGCGACGCGCAGCGCATTTGTTCCGCCGCCTTCGACAAAGAAACGCGCGCCGTGAATGAAATCCA
>JAJVIA010000073.1:9346-22212 GCA_022072245.1 Anaerolineae bacterium | reverse complement strand
ATCCGCAGCGCCATCCGCGCAGTGTTTCCTTTTTGTTCGGCTAGCTTTTGCAGCGCGGCGTTGATTTCATCGAGCGGCGCTATTTCGGTCACAGAGGTATGCAAATCCACCTCGCCCGCAGCGACCTGCGCGATGATTTTTTCCAAATCGGCGCGGTGAAAACCGAGCGAGGCGCCAAGCGTTAATTCATTGCCGACGAACGCTTGCAAGGGCGGCAAAGTTACGCGGTCTTGACTCACGCCGACCACAATCGCGCGTCCGCCGCGTTTCAGACATTTGAGCGCGGTCGTTACGGTTTCCGCGCGGCCCACAAATTCAAACGCGCAATCCGCGCCCGCGCCGTCCGTGAGCGCGCGCACGGCGCGCGCCGAGTCCTCTGTCGTCGGATTGATGATGTGGTCGGCGCCGACGGCTTGGGCGCGTTGGAGCGCGCCTGCGTTGGGGTCTATGGCAATCACGCGCGCGCCGCGTTGTTTCGCCCACAACACGCCGTGATGACCCACGCCGCCGCAGCCGATGACGACGACGGTCTCGGCGGGCTGGACATTGCCGCGACACACAATCGCGTGGTACGCCGTCGAAACGGCGTCGGTGAGAATCGCGCCGATTTCAAACGGAATCGTTTCCGGCAAACGCGCCAACATGCGCGCGGGCATCAAAAGAAATTCCGCGAATGCGCCGTCCGTCTGCACGCCCAAAATGCGACTATTGAGACACAGCGCTTCGCGGCCGCTCCGACAGGCATAACATTGGCCGCAGGCGAGATTCGGAAAGGCGACGGCGCGGTCGCCAAGTTTCCAATCCGTAACGTCCGCGCCGATTTGCGCCACAACGCCCGCCGCTTCATGCCCGAGCGTAATCGGTTGGTACGCGGTAGGGATTGTGCCTTCTACCGCAATATGCAAATCGGTGCCGCAGAGGCCCGCGACTTGGACGGCGAGCAATACCTCGCCCGAGCCCGGCGTCGGCGTCGGAATGTTTTCTAACTTGAGCGGTTGACCCGCTTGATAAAAACGCGCGGCTTTCATTCAATTCGCTCCTATCTGTTGGCTTGCAAAATCTGCGGACGGCGCGGACTTAATTGCCCTTGAATTGCGGTTTGCGTTTTTCCGCAAACGCGGCGATGCCTTCCTGAACATCTTGCGTTTGACGTAATGGTTCGGCGAGCGCGTTTTCGAGACGCAAGCCATCGGCAAGCGAAAGCTCGAGCCCTTTCCACACCGCCATCTTGGCGGTCTGTACGGCGAGCGGCGCGTTCGCGCAAATGCGCTGCGCCAACTCGAACGCCGCGCTCAACAATTCCGCCTGCGGCACAACTTGATTCACCAAGCCGATGCGATACGCTTCCGCCGCGTCAATTTTCTTTGCCGTAAAAAGCATTTCGAGCGCGATGCCTACGGGAATGAGGCGGGGGAGACGCTGAGTGCCGCCCGCGCCGGGAATAATGCCCCAACTCGTTTCGGTAAGACCAAATTGCGCGTGCGCGGCGGCGAGACGTATGTCGCACGCGAGCGCGAGTTCCAAACCGCCGCCGAAACAGTAACCGTTCACCGCCGCGATAATCGGTTTCCACACATCCAGATTGCGCGTCAAACCGCCCAAGCCCGGCTGCGTCTCGGCGCGATGACGTCGTTCCAACGGCGTGAGCGCGCGATAAAATTCGCCGATGGCGCCCAAGTCCGCGCCCGCGCTGAATGATTTTTCGCCCGCGCCGGTCACAATGGCGACCCACAATGTAGAATCGTCGCGAAACTGAATCCACGCGTCCGCCAGCGCGCGGCTCAGTTCAAGGTCAAACGCGTTATGCACTTTGCGACGGTCAATCGTAATGAGCGCGATGCGTTCGCGTTTTTCAAATTGAATGGGCATTGTCAAACTCCACAGGTTTGAAATAGGCAAGGTCGAGAATGTGACCCTGACGCGATGCGGCAAAAACTGGCGCGACGCGCAAACCGCGCCGCAGCATAGGCGCATCAAATTCGCCGAGACGATGCACAAACGCCGTGTCCGCGCCGTCGAGCCGAATGAGCGCGAGGGTGAGCGCGGGTTCAAGCAATTGAGCGAACGGCGGAGCGACAAAAGCGCTGAGCGTTCCCCCCGGACCCACCTCAAGCCATTCATTCGTTTCCACGAAACAGCGCGGGCAGAATGAACGCGCCGGCGCCAATACGCGGCGACATTCGGGACAGCGCGCGCCAAAAATTTTTTGTTCATCGCGCAGCGCGCAGAGGAAACGGCTCGCCGCCGCGCCCGCCGCGTAATGAAATTGCAGATTGACCCCGGCGGTCACAAAATCGTCATTCATCGGTCAACTCTGTAAAATGGCTAATGTCGCCAAGCAAACCCATTCTTTGAGCGCGCCACACGGCGCGCACGCGCATTCCGATGCGTAATTTCGTCGGGTCGCTCGCTTCAAGATAATGGTTCAGCGTCGTATCCGCGCCGTCGAGTTGAATCAGCGCCATCGTGTACGGAGAGGGGCGCCGCGCGCCGGTGGTGGGGTCAATAATCGGCGTATGAACAATCGTGAACGCGCGCACCGTGCCGGTATCTCGCACCTCCACCCAGTCGCGCAGTTCGACGTAACAATTTCCGCAGACCGGACGCGGCGGCAGATAAACGCGTTGGCAGCCCGGACAGCGTCGCCCCAAAATCTGCGCGCGCGCGCGCAGCGCCGCAATAAATTCGTGAAACGATGCGCCGACGCCGTACCGCCATTCCAAATGCATCGTATGAGAAATTTTCAACAGTTCGGTCATGTGTCTGCGCTCAAAATCATGACATCGCTCCACGCGTACACGCCATATCCGGTCGCCAGCGCGACGCGCGCGTCCGCGATTTGATGCGCGCCCGCGCGCCCCATCACTTGCATCGCCGCTTCGGCGACGCGCAAGACGCCCGACGCGCCCACCGGATTGGAGGACAAGACGCCGCCCGACGGATTCACCGGCAGTTCGCCATTCATTTCGGTCACGCCCTCGTCAATCAATTCGCCCGCTTTGCCCTCGGCGCAAAAACCCAACGCTTCGTACCAGGCAAGTTCGGCATAACTCACCGGCTCGTAAATTTCCGCAACATCAATTTGTTTGCGCGGCTCGACGATGCCGACTTGATGATACGCCGCGCGCGCCGCATCGCGCAGCGTTCGCATCGTAACCAATCTGCGGTCGAGGTCGCCGATGTACGGTTGGTCGTGCCGCGTAACCGCCGCGCGCACCCACGCGGGCTGCGCGCACAATTTTTCCGCGACGCCTTGAGCGGCGTACACCAGCGCGCATGCGCCATCCGATTGCGGACACATGTCGAGCCGATGCACGGGGTCGGCAAGCATGGGCGAGCGCAAAACCTGTTCGACGGTGAGGTCGGGTATTTGCAAATGCGCGTACGGATTCTTTGCCGCATTGCGGCGCGCTTTGACCGCGACTTTAGCAGCTTGGGCGGGCGTAACGCCGCGCTCGGCGACATACTGCGAAATCGAAAGCGCGAAATTGCCGACCGCGCCCGACGCGACGTTGCGATCCCACAACGGGTCCACCATCGCCATTCCGGTTTGCGTCGCGCCTTCGGAATGTTTTTCCCAGCCGACCACCAGCACAATGTCAAATAAACCCGACGCGCATTGATGATACCCCGCGATAGCCGCCGATGTGCCGGATGTGCCGCCCGTCGCAATTTTTATCGCCGGTTTGAGATAACCGCCCGCCCCCGCGCCGACCCACATTTCCGGCAGCGCGCGCCCCTCGAACAATTCCATATTCGCAAGAACGACCGCGTCCACCTCGCGGAACGTGATGCCCGCGTCGGATAACGCGCGCGTCGCCGCCTGACGCACGAGTTCGGCTTGATTCATATCGTCGTGCGCTTTGGCATGTTTGGTTTGGCCCGTGCCAATAATTGCAGCGCGTCTCATCGGCCGACCACCATCACCGCTTGCCCCTGTCCTGCGGGTCCCCAGCAGCCGTGCGCGAGACCCAGCCCCGGCGTCTCGCGTAAACGCAAAACAATTTCAATCAAGCAATCCAATCCGGCGACAAAGGGCGGCGCGCCGCGACCGAGTCCGCCGGACATATTGAGCTTGGGAAAATCATCCAGACCCAACGCGCGCGCCCACAATGCGCGTTGATAATCAAAATGGTCCGAAATCTCTACACATTCAAGTTCGCGTTTGGCGTCGGCGATACCGGCGAGCGCGAACGCGCGCTGCGCGGCGGCGCGCAAGGCAATGGAATCGGTCAAATCTCTATCGCCGAGATAATGTTCGTCGAGCGCCCAACCCATTCCGCGAATTGTCAGCGGCGCGGCGGCTGTCGAGAGAATAATCGCCGCGGCGCCGTCGGCGAGCGGCGCGTGGGATGGAGGCGCCAAAGAACCAAGAACGGACGCTTGCAGCGCGGCGGCGGAAAAATCATCCAGGTCAAGCGGCTGTTGATAAATCGGGTCGAACGTCCAATTGGAAAGCGCGCGCGGGTCGCTCATTGTCGCTTTGCAATGCGCGACGACCAGCACGGTGCGATACGCGCCCGCGCAAATAGACGTAACGGCGTGACACGCCGCGAGCAAGCCATCGCCCGCGACGCGCGCTTCGGGCTGCATCACCGCGCCGACCACTTCAGTAATCGCCACATTCGACGCGGTGAGTCCGTCCCACAAATCTACCGATGCCGTCACGCGCGTGTCCACATCGCGCATCGTCAAACCCGCGTCGTTCAGCGCGGCTTGGACCGCGTGATATACCAATTCGGTTATTGCGGTTCCCGGCTGCGGCGCGTAAACCGTTCTTCCGACGCCAAGAATTGAAATTGGCGGCAAAAAGGTATTGACTTGGGATGCAGAATGAGTTAAACTCACATTATGAGTATAACTCACTATTTTTCCGCCGTCAAGAGATTTTTATCCGATGCTGAAATTTACCGCCCTCCGTTTGCAACAAAATGATTCGCTGGCGCGCCTCACGCTCAATCGGCCCCACGTCTTGAACGCGCTGGACGGAACGATGCTGACAGAAATTCGCGCGGCGTTGGATGAAATCGCGCGCGACCGTTCGCTCCGCGTCATTATCGTGGACTCGGCGTCCGAGCGCGCGTTCAGCGCGGGAATTGATGTGGCGTACGTCAAAGACCTCGACGCGTGGGGCGCGCGCCAAATCGGCCAAGCATTGCACGCGACCTTTGGCGCGCTGCGCGCTATCGAAAAACCGGTCATCGCGCAGATTGACGGTTTGTGTCTCGGCGCGGGTTTGGAGCTCGCGCTTTCGTGCGACCTGCTCCTCGCGTCGGAACGCTCGCAATTCGGTCTGCCCAATATCAAACGCGGCATTCCCGCGATTGTCGAAGCCGCGATTTTGCCGCAAGCGATTGGCGTCGTGAACGCGCGCGAACTCGCGTTCACCGGACGCAATTGGGACGCCGCCAAAGCGGAACGGCGCGGCTTGGTCAATGCGGTCGTTCCCGCGTCCGAACTCGCGGCGGAAACGCTGCGCTGGGCGCAAGAACTCGCCGCGTTCAGCCCGCGCGCGCTCGCCGCGCAAAAAGACATTATTCACAAATGGATGACGACCGACCTCGAAACCGCGATTGATTTTTCAATCAACACTGTCGGCTTGAATTGGACGACGCGCGCCCAACGCGAAGGGATGAATTCGTTTCTTGAAAAGCGCGACGCGCAATTTACGGATGAATGATGGACGAGGTAATTATCACCGCCGCGCTCACCGGCGCGCAGCAAGGCAAAGAAGCGAATCCAAATTTGCCGGAACAACCGGACGAGATTATTCAGCAAGCGCTCGATTGCTGGCGCGCGGGCGCGGCGATTGTGCATCTGCACGCGCGCAATGAACGCGGCCGCGCCACGTCGGATGTGCGCGTCTTTCGTAAAATCGTCAATGGCATCCGCGCGGCGTCGAGCGATGTCGTCATCAATCTCACCACCGGCGGCGCGATTGCGGGCCTGCCCTTGGCGGAACGCATCGCGGTTGTGCCAGAGCTCAAACCCGAAATTGCGTCGTTCAGCGTCGGCGCGGCGATGGTGGGACGTTATGACGCCGCCAAGCAAGCTTGGGCGCGCGATTTTACGATGCCGATTTCTTATGCCGAAATGGAAATCATCGCGCGGACCATGTTGGAAAATAATGTGCGGCCCGAACTCGAAGTGTACGACGCGAGCATGTTGAACAATATCGCAATGCTGCGCGCGCAAGGTTGGTTGAGCGAACCGCTCTGGCTCAATTTTGTCATGGGCATTCACGGGCAGGTCACGGCGGCGACGCCAAAAAATTTAATGCACCTCGTTGACCAGCTGCCGCCCAACGCGTTGTGGCTCGCCAGCGTAATCGGGGGCCGCGCGCATTGGCAGATGGCGGCGGTGGCAATGGCGCTCGGCGGCCATGTGCGAACGGGACTCGAAGACAATGTGTACCTCGAGCGCGGCGTTCTGGCGCATAGCAACGCGCAGTTGGTGGAAAAAATGGCGCGGCTCGCGCGCGACCTCGGGCGCGAAATCGCAACGCCCGCCGAGACGCGCGCGCGTTTGAAACTCGCGCACGCCGCAGCTTGACGACGCGCCAATGGAATTGAAACATTCCACTGCGCGAGCTTGATGGAGAGTCGGACGAATGAAAATCGAAAGCGTTTATTTCGGCGAGGAACATCATCTTTTTCGCGCGACCTTGCGCGCGTTTGTCGAAAAAGAATTGAAACCGCACGCGGACGAATGGGAGCAAGCGGGATTATTTCCGCGCGAGCTGTTTGGCGCGTTCGGAAAATTGGGGTATCTCGGCTTGCGCTTTCCCGAAGAGTACGGCGGGCAAGGGTTGGATTATTGGTACACGGTGATTTTGTGCGAAGAGCTGGTGCGCTGCCAAAGTCTCGGCGTCGGCGTGGGTTTGCTCGTGCAGAGCGAAATGGCGACTTCGGTCATTAACCGGTACGGCACGGCGGAACAAAAACGCGAATTTCTCGCGCCCGCGATTGCCGGCGAAAAAATTGCCGCGCTGGGCATTACCGAACCCGGACACGGTTCAAATGTCGCGGGGATTCGCACCCGCGCGCGGCGCGAGGGTGGGGATTGGGTAATTCATGGCGCCAAAATTTTTATCTCGAACGGCACGCGCGCGGATTTTGTCACGCTCGCCGCGCGCACCGGCGACGAAGGCGCGCGCGGCATCAGTTTGATTCTCGTCCCCACCGATGCCAAAGGTTTCACGGTGGGCCGCGCGTTGAAAAAAATGGGCACGCACTCGTCCGACCTCGCGGAACTTGGTTTCGACGACGTGCGCGTGCCGCTTGGCAATCTCGTCGGCGAAGCGGGACGCGGCTTTGGTTACATCATGGAACTTTTTCAGGGCGAACGGCTGACGCTGGCTTCGTTTGCCAACGGGATTATGCAAGCGTTGTGGGAAGAGATTCTGCAATATGGCAAGACGCGCCAAGTATTCGGACAACAAATTGTGCAGCATCAGTATTGGCGGCATCGGCTCGCCGACATGCTGGCGCAGATGGAAGCGGCGCGGCAACTCACGTACTATGCGTGCGACCGCCTGAATCGCACTGCGTCCGCGCAACAAGAAGTTTCGATGGCGAAATTGTACGCGTGCGAACTCGTCAAGCGCGTCGCGGAAACGGCGCTGCAATTGCATGGCGGGTACGGTTATATGGAAGAATATCCCATCGCGCGTTTTTATCGCGACGTCGCCGCGTTTGGCATCGGCGCGGGAACGAGCGAGGTGATGCGCGAGATTATTGCAAAGGAGGCGATTGACCGGTGAGCAAATCCGAAATCGGCGCGATTGACGCATGGGCGACGTGCATCACGCCCGAAGCGGCAAAACATTGGCCCGACGAATTTCGTCACGTCTTTCGGCGTTACGGTTCCATTGAAAAACTGACCGAAGGGATGCAAATCGAAACCATGCTGGCAGAGATGGAAGACGCGGGCGTTGATCTGGCGGTGCTGTCCTCATTCGTGTACAAAGAGGTTCAGGTGACGAATGACATGGTCGCGGCGTGGGTGAAACAGTATCCCAAAAAATTTGTCGGCTGCGGCTCTGTGGATCCGCGCGACAAACCGATGCGCGTGCTGGACGAAATCAAACGCATGGTGAACGACTTGGGTTTAATCGCGCTGCGTCTCGAACCCTACGCGTATGGCGACGGCATTCGCGGGCTGCCGCCCACCGAACGCGCGTACTGGCCCCTCTATGCCAAGTGCTGCGAATTGAATATCCCGGTCGCCATTCAGGTGGGACACACGGGCCCGCTGTTGCCTTCGGAAGCGGGGCGCCCGATTTATCTGGACGAAGTCGCGCTCGCGTTTCCCGAACTCAAAATTATCGGCGCGCATCTGGGGCAGCCGTGGGATGAAGAGATGATGATTCTGGCGTGGAAACATCCGAACGTGTACATTGACACTTCGGCGCGGCCCGCGAAACGGTGGAATCAATCATTTGTCGAGTTTGTAAGCGGTTGGGGCCAAGACAAAGTATTGTGGGCAACCGATTATCCGCTCTTGCCCTTTCAACGTTGTCTTGAAGATGTAGAAGCGTTGAATTTACCCATTCAAGCCAAGCGCAAATTGTTGCGCGACAATGCCCAACGCGTGTTTGGCATTGTCTGAAACCCAAAGTAAAAAAAGGAGGAACGATGCAAACGAATATCGGTTTATTTCTAGCCAAGCGCGCGCGGCTGGAACCGCATAAAGTCGGCGTCATTTTTGAAGGGCGCGAGATTACCTACCAAGAATGGAATGAACGCGCGAACCGCGCGGCGAACGCGTTCGTGGGTCTCGGCATCCAGCCCGGCGACCGCGTGGGCGTATTGCTAATGAACACGCCCGAGTTTCTCGAATGTTTCTTTGGTCTCGCCAAAATCGGCGCGATGGTCGTCCCGCTGAATTGGCGCTTGGCGCCGCCGGAACTCGCGTTCATTGCGAACGATGCGGGCATCCGCGCGCTCGTGTACGGCGCCGAATACGCGTCCGCCGTCGCGGCGCTGCGCGGCAGCATTTCCGCCGCAACCTATGTCGCCGTCGGCGATGCGCCCGCGGGCGATTACAGTTACGCCGCGCTCACGGCGGACGCATCCGCCCAAGAGCCGCCAACCGTCGGCGCGGCGGACGACCCGCTGGTCATCATGTTCACCGCCGGCACGACCGGCACGCCCAAAGGCGCGACGCTCACGCACAATAATCTCTTTTACGATTCCTGCACCGTCGCCATGAGCACCGATTGGCGTTGGAATGACCGCGTCCTCGTCGCGCTGCCCCTCTTTCACATCGGCGCGCTCATTTATGTCGTCATTAACATTCACATCGGCGCGACGACCGTTTTGATGAAAGCGTTCGACCCGATGGGTTTCCTCAAAACGCTCCAAGACCACAAGGTCAATTCGTTTTTGGCGGTGCCGGCGATGCTCAATTTTATGCTCCAAGTTCCAACGCTCAAGGATTTTGACCTCTCGGCGGTGCGCTGGGCTTTGTGCGGCACGGCGCCGGTGCCGGTGCCGTTGATTCAAGCGTGGGCGCAGCGCGGCATTGCGATTCAACAAGTCTATGGTTTGACCGAATGTTCCGGCGGCGCGGCGGTCTTGAGTTCCGAGCGCGCGCTGGAAAAAGTGGGTTCCACCGGCTTGCCAATGTTCCACACGGACATTCGCGTAGTGAATCTGGACGGTAACGATACGCAACCCGAAGAGATTGGCGAAATTATTATTCGCGGTCCGCACGTGATGCGCGAATATTGGCAGAATCCGCAAGCCACCGCCGCGACCGTGCGCGAGGGTTGGCTTTACACCGGCGATCTCGGCAAACTTGATGCGGAAGGGTATCTCTATATCGTCGAGCGCAAGCGCGATTTGATTATTTCGGGCGGCGAAAATATCTATCCCGCCGAAGTGGAGAACGTTCTCGTCGCCATGCCGCAGATTGCCGAAGTCGCCGTAATCGGCATTCCCGATGCGGATTGGGGCGAAGCGGTTTGCGCGGTCGCGCGGCTCAAAGAGGGGCAAACGCTCACGCTGGAAGAAGTCGTCGCGCATTGCATCGGCAAGCTCGGCAAATACAAAATTCCCAAACAGCTCATCCTGAGCGCGCAGCCGCTGCCGCGCAATCCGACGGGCAAAATGCTCAAGCGCGCGCTGCGCGAAAAAGTGGCAAGCGGCGGGTGAGAAGCATGAGCTATAACACGCTAAAACTTGAACTCGACGGCGCGGTCGGACGTTTGATTTTGAATCGGCCCGACCGCGCCAATGCAATGACGATGGAGATGGGGCGCGAATTGAGCGCGGCGATGCAAGCCGTGCGCGCTTCCAATGTGCGCGCGTTGATTGTGACCGGCGCGGGCAAACATTTTTGCGCGGGCGCGGACATGGCAGAGTTTGAACGCTTGCAAGCCGCGCCGCCCGACCAGGTGCAAGCGGCGGTGCGCGTATTTCTCGACGCCATCGGGCAGCTGCATCATTTACCGCTGCCGGTCATTGCGCGCATTAACGGCGATGCGTTCGGCGGCGGCACGGGTCTCGCGCTCGCGGCGGATTTGCGCGTCATGTCCGCCACCGCGCGTTTGGGCTTTGTCTTTGCGCGCGTCGGTCTCGCGGGCGCGGACGCGGGCGTGACGTACTTTATGCCGCGTCTGGTGGGACCCGCGCGCGCGATGGAGATTTTGCTGACGGGACAAACGTTCAGTGCGACCGAGGCGTTGCGCGAAGGTTTAACCTATCGCGTTGCCGCGCCCAAAGAACTCGACCGCGTGACGGATGAACTTGCCGCGCGGCTGGCTGCGGGCCCCCCGATTGCCACGCGTTTCACCAAAGAAGGCGTGAATGAAAGTTTGAACCGTTCGCTCGACCAAGAATTTGATTTTGAAGCGTACGCGCAAACAACGTGCATGATGAGCGCAGACCACAAAGAAGGCGTCCAAGCATTCTTGGCAAAACGCGCGCCCGTGTTTCAAGGCAAATGACGCAACCGATCATCCCCGTTCCTTTTCTTGACGATTTGGGTTTCCAAGTCGAACGCGCAGGCGAGGGACGCTGCCGCATTTCCGCGCCGGTCACGCCGCGCACCATCAATCCGAATGGCGTCTTGCACGGCGGCATCACCTTTACGTTAGTGGATACGGGCATGGGCATCGCCGCGTTCACGCTGCTCGCGCCCGGCGAACGCACGACGACGGTTGAATCTTCGATTCGCTATCTGCGTCCGGCGACGGCAGGGCGCATTGTCGCCGAGTGCCGCGTCATTCGGCGGAGCAATCGTTTCGCCATCACCGAAGCGGAGGTGTTTGACGAAGCGGGCGAGACGCTCGCCGTGGCGGGCGGTTCGTTTTATATCTCGCGGAGTACAAGCTGATGGATTTTGCATTAACCGCCGAACAAAGCGCGTTGCAGAGCGCCGTCCGCGCGTTTGCCGCGCGCGAAATCGCGCCGCTCGCCGCCGAGCGCGATGCGACGAATGTATATCCGGTGGAACTGTTCAAGAAAATGGCGGCGCTGGGCTATTTGGGCTTGAAATTTCCAGCCGCGTATGGCGGCGGCGACGGCGGCAATCTTGACGCCGCGCTCATGTTTGAAGAACTTGGCGCGGCTTCGGCGGGCATCACGCTCGGCGTGTATTGCCACGTCATTCTCGCGCTCACCGCGATTGCGCGCATCGGCGATGAGGCGCAAAAACAGCGCTATCTGGCGCCGGGCTTGCGCGGCGAAAAAATCGGCGCGTTTGGCAGTACCGAAGCGGGCGCGGGTTCGGACATTACGGCGATTTCCACGCGCGCCGCGCGCGACGGCGACGCGTATGTATTGAACGGCGCGAAACTCTTTTGCACCAATAGCCCCATCGCCGATTTCATTGTGTGTTCCGCCGTAACCGATGCGACGCGCGGCGGCGGCGGCATCAGTTTGTTTATCGTGGACCGCGACGCGCCGGGCTTGACGGTGAGTCCGCCCATCAAGACCTTGGGTATGCATCCCGCGCAAACGGCCGAAGTCGTGTTTGAAAATGTGCGCGTGCCGATGGAAAATTGTTTGGGTCCAGAAAATCGCGGCGTGCCAAATATGTTGACCGCGTTCGCCGAAGGACGCATTATCGCCGCCGCGTTCGCGCTCGGCATTGCGCGCGCGGCGTTTGAAAGCGCGCGACAGTACGCGCTCGCGCGCGTGCAATTCGGTCAAAGCATCGCCCAGAATCAAGTTATCGCGCATCGTTTGGCGGATATGGATACTAGGATTCAAGCGGCGCGTTGGTTGACGTATCACGCGGCATGGTTGGCGGACCATGCGCGCCCGTTCGTCAAAGAGGCGTCGCAAGCCAAAGTGTTTGCGACAGAAGCGGCAGCCAAGTTGGCGACGCAGGCGCTGCACATTCAAGGCGCGTACGGCTATGTAATGGAAGCGCCCGCGCAACGCTATTACCGCGATACGCACGTGTTGGAAATCGGCGAAGGCACGTCCGAGATTCTACGCAACGTCATCGCCAAGCAGTTGGGTTTGTGATGGCGCGCAGTTTCTAGGCGGGGGGAATGTGATTCACGAAAAACAGAACGACGGCAAAATGAAAACGAAATCCACCACGCAGCGGCGCGAGCGGGAACGCGACGCGCGGCGGCAAGCGATTCTCGTCCAAGCCAAGAGCGTCTTTGCCGAGCGCGGTTTTCTCAACGCCACCGTCGAGGAAATTGCAGAACGCGCCGAGCTGGCTGTCGGCACATTGTATCGCTATTTCCAGAGCAAAGAAGAGATTTATGTTTCGCTGCTCTTTGAAGCGATGAATATCTTTTACGACCGCATCGAAACGATTCGCGCCAGCGCCGCGCCGCCGGACGCGCAATTGCGCGCGGTGTGGGATTTCTTTTACGAGTTTTATCAGAGCCAACCCGAATA
>JAJVIA010000073.1:3081-9246 GCA_022072245.1 Anaerolineae bacterium | reverse complement strand
AATTATTCAACTCGAACGCCGTCTGACGCCTTGCGCGCGCAAGACGTCAGGCAGCCCAAATAGGAATCCGTTATGGTTATTGTGATGAAACATCAAGCGTCGGCGGAGGACATTGGCAAACTCGTCGCGCATATCGAAGCGTTGGGTTTCAAAGCGCATCTTTCGTCGGGCGCCGAGCGCACCATCATTGGCGTCATTGGCGACGAGCGCGGCTTGGAGCCCGAAAATTTTGCGCTGTTTGACGGCGTCGAGCGCGCCATGCGCGTATTGCATCCGTTCAAATTGGCGAGCCGCGATTATCATCCCGACGACACGATTATTCACATCAACGGCGTCGCCGTCGGCGGCAAAAATATCCCCATCATCGCGGGCCCCTGTTCGATTGAATCGCGCGAGCAATTGTTTGAGGCGGCGCGCGCGGTCCAAGCGGCAGGCGCGAAATTGCTGCGCGCGGGCGCGTACAAACCCCGCACCTCGCCGTACTCGTTTCAGGGCTTGGGTCTGAAAGGTTTGGAATTGTTAAAAGAAGCGCGCGACGCCTACGGCTTGCCCACCGTGACCGAAGTTATTTCGCCCAACGACGTGACGCTGGTCGCGCAATATGCGGACGTATTACAAATTGGCGCGCGCAACATGCAAAATTTCGCGTTACTCAACGCGGTCGGCGAAACGCAAAAACCGGTCTTGTTAAAACGCGGCATGATGTCCACGATTGAAGAGCTCATCATGGCGGCGGAATATATTTTGGCGCACGGCAACGCGCGCGTCATGTTGTGCGAGCGCGGCATTCGCACCTACGAAACCGCCACGCGCAATACGTTCGATGTGAACGCCATTCCCGTTTTGAAACAGCTCACGCATCTGCCGGTCATCGCCGACCCGTCGCACGGTACGGGACATTGGAATCTCGTCACGCCGATTGCGCGCAGCGCGATTGCGGCGGGCGCGGACGGCTTGATCGTCGAAGTGCATCCCGACCCGACCCAAGCGTTCAGCGACGGCGGTCAATCTTTGAAACCCGAAAAATTCGCGCAACTCGTCGCGCAAGCGCGCAAAATCGCGCAAGCGCTCGAACGCACAATCTAAATTATACATTTCCGAATCTTGAAACCATTCGGATATTCCAGGAGACTCGCATGGTCATTATCATGAAACACAACGCGACCGCGCAAGAAATCGCCAACGCGATGAAACGCGTCCAAGAGCTCGGTTTCGAGCCACATCCCATCATCGGCGAAGAACGCACCATCATCGGCGTCGTCGGCGACGAACGCCCCGTCGAACCCGACGTGTTTGATATTCTCGACGGCGTAGAGCGCACCGTGCGCGTGCTGCATCCGTTCAAACTCGCCAGCCGCGAATTTCATCCCGAAGGTTCGGTCGTGCGCGTGAACGGGACGACGCTGGGCACAAACCAAGTCATTATCATGGCGGGCCCCTGTTCGATTGAATCGCGCGAGCAATTGTTTGAAGCGGCGCACGCGGTCCAAGAGGCGGGCGCGACCATTTTGCGCGCGGGCGCGTACAAACCGCGCACTTCGCCGTATTCGTTTCAAGGCATGGGGCTAAAGGGTTTGGAATTGCTCAAAGAGGTGCGCGACACGCTGCATCTGCCGACGATTACCGAAGTGATGGCGCCGCAAGAGGTCGCGCTGGTCGCGCAATACACGGACATTTTGCAAATCGGCGCGCGCAACATGCAAAATTTCGCGCTGCTCCAAGCGGTGGGGCAGATTCAAAAACCGGTCTTGTTAAAACGCGGCATGATGTCCACGATTGAAGAATTGTTGATGGCGGCGGAATATATTTTGTCCAACGGCAACGCGCGGGTCATGTTGTGCGAGCGCGGCATTCGCACCTACGAAACCGCCACGCGCAACACTTTTGACATTAACGCCATTCCCGTCTTGAAAGCGCTCACGCATCTGCCGGTCATCGCCGACCCGTCGCACGGCACCGGACGTTGGGATTTGGTGGCGCCCATTGCGCGCGGCGCGGTTGCGGCGGGCGCGGACGGCCTCATTATCGAAGTGCATCCGCATCCCGCGCACGCCATGAGCGACGGCGCGCAATCTTTGAAACCGGAAAAATTCGCGCAACTGGTGCAAGAGGTGAAACGCGTCGCGGCGGCGGTGGGGCGAAGCGCGTGATATACTGCGGGCATGAGCAGTCCTTTTCCAACGCTCGCCATCGTGGGGCTCGGCTTGATGGGCGGTTCGCTCGCCCTCGCCCTGCGACATGACCGTTCGCCGCAAAAAATCATTGGCATCACGCGCGCGCGCGCGACGCTTGACGCGGCGTTGGCGCGCGGCGCGATTGATGTCGCGAGCGATACGCTGGACGCGGCGCGCGACGCGGAAATCATTGCGCTGTGCGCGCCCGTGCGAACGATTCTAGCGCAAATTCCCCAACTCGCGGACATTGCGCGCGACGGCGCGCTGCTCCTCGATATGGGTTCCACCAAACGCGCGATTGTCCAAGCCATGAACGCGCTGCCCGAACGATTGACGGCGGTGGGCGGGCATCCGATGTGCGGCAAAGAAGTCGCGGGCTTTGACGCCGCCGCCGCCGATTTGTATCGCGACCAAATTTTTGTGTTGACCAGAACGGAACGCACCACCGCGCGCGCGTTCGACGCTGCGCGCGCGCTCGCGCAACGGATTGGTTCGCGCGTCGTCGAACTTGATGCGGCGCGGCATGATGAAATCGTCGCCGCCGTTTCGCACTTGCCGTACGTCGTCGCCGCGAACTTGGTCAACACGGTCGGCGCGTTCGCGCAGAACGACGCCCAAGTGTGGGACATTGCGGCGGGTGGATTCCGCGATACGACGCGCGTCGCCGCCAGCGATGCGACCATGATGCTCGATATTTTATTGACCAACCGCGAGAATGTGGCAAACTTGATGCGCGCGTATGCGCGGCGTTTTGACGTCTTGGCGGATTTGCTGAACGCCCAAGATGAACAAGCGCTGCGCGAAACGTTGACGCGCGCGGCAGAGACGCGCCGCCCATTCAAGCGCCAATCGAAATTCTAAAATCCTTCCATGCCTGAATTTTCCATCTCACGCGCCGCCAATCCTTTGCGCGGCACGCTCTGCGTCCCCGCCGATAAATCCATTACGCATCGCGCGCTGATGCTTGCGCCGTTGCTGCACGGCGAAACGCGCATCGAAAATTTTCTCGACAGCGAAACGACGCGCGCGACCTTGAATTGTATGCGCGCTATGGGCGCGGACATTCAAGAAATTGACGCGACCGCTTTGCATGTAAAGGGACGCGGCTTGTATTCTTTGCGCGAACCGCACGAGACGTTGTGGTGTCGCGGCAGCGGCACGACGATTCGTTTGTTGGCGGGCCTTTGCGCGGGACAACATTTTTTGTCGGTGCTGGACGGCACGCCCGCGTTGAAACGGCGGCCGATGGGGCGCATCGTCGAACCCTTGAAACAGATGGGCGCGACGATTCTTGCGCGCGACAATGACCGCTTCCCGCCCCTCGTCTTTCGCGGCGGCAATCTGCGCGGCATCGAATACGCGCTGCCCATCGCCAGCGCCCAAGTAAAATCCGCCATTCTGCTCGCGGGTTTGTTCGCCGATTCGCCCACCACCATTCACGAACCTTCGCCAAGTCGTGACCACACCGAACGCCTGTTGCGCGCGTTGGGCGTTCCTGTTGAAAATCTTTCACCAACAACGGTCTGCGTTCATCCGCGCCAATTCAAAATTCAAAATTCGAAATTCAAAATTCCTGCTGATTTTTCCTCCGCTGCATTTTTTATCGTCGCCGCGCTGCTCGTGAAAAATTCCCAAGCGCGTTTAGAAAATGTGGGCTTGAATCCCGGACGCATCGGCTTGCTCGACGCGTTGACGCGCATGGGCGCCGAGTTTCACATTGAAAATCAACGCGAGGAAAATGGCGAACCGCTTGGCGACATGGTTGTTTCGTCTGTAGATTTACGCGCAACCGATGTTGGCGGAAGCGACGTGCCGCGCATGATTGACGAGTTTCCGATTTTTGCGATTGCGGCAACGCAAGCGCAGGGCGAAACGCGCGTGCGCGACGCGCAAGAGTTGCGCGTCAAAGAAAGCGATCGCATCGCAACGCTTTCCAGCGAACTGCGAAAAATGGGCGCGCAGATTGAGGAACAAGAAGATGGTTTTGTGATTGCGGGTCCGACGAAATTGCGCGGCGCGCGCGTGAACGCACACAACGACCATCGGCTTGCCATGTCGCTCGCGGTGGCGGGCTTGATTGCGGAAGGCGAAACGATTATCGAAGGTTGGGAATGTGTGGCGGATTCGTTTCCGAATTTTGGAGGGTTATTGCGCGCAGCCAAATCTTGAAAACGCGAATCTGCGCGAATCTTGGCGAATCTATCACATTTTTTGATTTTTTCGCGCAGATTCGTTTTGATTCGCGTAAATTCGCGTTTCATTCCTTTTGCTCAATACGACTCGGCAATGAAATACCTTTACTTGCTCGGCTATCCGCTCGGTCATTCGGTTTCGCCCGCGATGCAAAATGCCGCGCTGCGCGCGTGCGATATTCGCGCGACGCGCTATGTAAAAAATCCATTGCCGCCCGAAAAAATGCGCGAAATGATTTTGGCGCTGCGCGCGCCGCACTGCATCGGCGCCAATGTGACGGTGCCGCACAAACAAACCATTCTTGCCCATCTCGACGAGCTCACCGACTTGGCGCGCGAAATCGGCGCGGTGAATACGATTTTGAAAAAAGACGGCAAACTGATTGGCGATAACACCGACGCGTATGGCTTTATGCAAGCGCTGCGCGTGCGACACATCAATTCGCAAGGCGCGCGCGTTTCCATTCTAGGCGCGGGCGGCGCGGCGGCGGCGGCGGCGTTCGCGTTGGCGCAAGCGGACGCGGCGGAAATTATTTTCTTGAATCGCACGCTCGCGCGCAGCGTGGAACTTGCCGACCGTTTGAATAAAAAATTTCCGTACCTCGCGCTCGCCATCAACGATTGGGAAGCGCTCGCGGAATCGCAGCTCATCATCAACGCAACCTCGGTAGGCATGGCGCCGCGCGTTAACGAATCGCCCGCGCCGAAAAATTTTGCGTTTCCCAAACACGCGCTGGCGTTTGACCTTGTATACAATCCGCCCGCGACGCAATTTTTGCGCGACGCAAAACGCGACGGCGCGCGCGCGATTGGCGGCTTGGAGATGTTGATTTATCAAGGCGCGCGCGCGTTTGAATTGTGGACGGGCCAGCGCGCGCCGCTTCGCGTAATGCGAAATGCCGCCGTGACCGCGCTCCAAGAAATCATGCAAACCTACGCGCCAAAACTAAAATAGTCCGGGGGCAGATTATTTCTGCGGTCGGCTATCTCTGATACGCCATGTTACGTTTTTTAACTGCGGGTGAATCGCACGGGCCCGCGCTCGCTTGCATTGTCGAGGGCTTGCCTGCGGGTTTGCCCATTTCGCTTGAACAAATCAATCGCGATTTGCTGCGCCGTCAAACCGGATACGGCGCGGGCGCGCGGATGAAAATTGAACGCGATACCGCGCAAATTACGGGCGGCGTCGTGAACGGCAAAACGATTGGCGCGCCCGTCGGGCTGCTGGTCGAAAATCTCGATTACAAAAATTGGCAAGGTAAAACGGTTCCGCCGCAAACGATTCCGCGTCCCGGTCATGCCGACCTCGCGGGCGCGACGAAATATGATTTGGACGATTTGCGAATGGTGGGCGAACGCGCGAGCGCGCGCGAAACGGCGATGCGCGTCGCGGCGGGTTCACTCGCGCGACAACTGTTGGCGCAATTCAACATCATCGTCGGCAGTTACGTGACGGAAATCGGGGGCGAAATCGCGGACCTGCCCGATATTCCGTACGCGGAACGTTTTGCGCGCGCGGAAGCGAGCGATGTGCGCGTGTACGATGAAGCGAGCGCGGAAAGAATTCGGCAACGCATTTTTGCCATCATGCAGCAAAAAGAAACGGGCGGCGGCGTCATCGAAACTGTCGCGTTGAACTTGCCCGTCGGTCTCGGTTCGCACGTGCATTGGGACCGAAAATTGGACGGACGTTTGGCGCAAGCCATCATGTCCATTCATTCGGTCAAGGGCGTCGAGATTGGCCGCGCGTTCGAGAATGCGCGGAAATTGGGGACGCAAGCGCAGGATGAGATTTTTAT
>JAJVIA010000073.1:0-2981 GCA_022072245.1 Anaerolineae bacterium | reverse complement strand
TTCGTGGATTCTCAAAATGAATCGGCAAAATATCGTTCTCACCGGTTTCATGGGTACGGGCAAAACGTCCGTCGGGCGCGCGCTCGCGCAAATGCTCGACCGCGTGTTTGTAGACATGGACACATGGCTCGCCGAACGCGAAGGCATGAGCATCGCGCAGCTCTTTGCGGAAAAAGGCGAAGCTTTTTTTCGCGCGCAAGAAAGCGCGTTGTGCCGCGAACTCGCGGCGGGAGAAAATTTAGTGATTGCGACGGGCGGCGGCGCGCTGGTCAATGAAACGAATCGCAATGCCTTTGCGAACGCGCATGTGATTTGTCTCGACGCGAGCGTGGATGAAATTTTGCGACGACTCGACGGCAATGACGAGCGCCCGCTGCTGCAAGGCGATAAACGCGCGCAAATCGAAAAACTGTTGGACGCGCGCCGCGCCGCGTACGCGCAAATTCCGCTGCATCTTGAAACCGACGGTCAAACGCCGGAACAAATCGCGCGGGCTCTCTTGGCGCGCTTGGCGCCGCGCGCGCTGTCCGTCAAAACGCCCGACGGCGCGTATCCGCTTTATCTCGGACGCGACCTGCTCGAACATGCGGACGATTTTTTAAAAACATTCTCCTTGGCGCGGACGTGCGCGCTCGTAACCAATCCGACGGTGCGCGCGTTGTACGGCGCGCGCGTGACGCAAGCGTTGGAACGCGTCGGCTTTGAACCTGTCGTCATTGAAATTCCTGACGGGGAACAATATAAAAATCTCGACACGGCGCGCGAATTGTACGACCAATTCATTGCGGCGAAATTGGAACG
The DNA here is from genome assembly GCA_022072245.1 of Anaerolineae bacterium. Classification (GTDB taxonomy): domain Bacteria; phylum Chloroflexota; class Anaerolineae; order UBA4142; family SHND01; genus SHND01. Next base: position 2,180 of record JAJVIA010000073.1, on the reverse strand, counting down.
GCGTTCCGCGATTTTTGCGCTGGGCGGCGGCGTGATTGGCGATACGGCGGGCTTTGCGGCGGCGACGTATTTGCGCGGCGTGCCGTTCGTCCAAATTCCGACGACGCTGTTGGCAATGGTGGATTCGAGCATCGGCGGAAAAGTCGCGGTGGACCATCCCTCTGGCAAAAATTTAATCGGCGCGTTCAAGTTTCCGCTATGCGTGATTGCGGATTTGAATGTATTGGAAACTTTGCCGCTTGAAGAATTTCGCGCGGGAATGGCGGAGGTGATCAAGCATGGGATAATTGGGGATGCCGAGTTGTTTGGGGAGCTGGGGAATCAAGGAAACAGGGAGACAGGGAAACAGGAATTTGGCGAGTTGGTAGAGCGCGCGCTGCGCGTGAAAATTGAAATTGTGGAGCATGACCCATTCGAAGAAAACGTTCGCGCACATTTGAATTTGGGGCACACATTCGGACAGGCAATTGAACGTTTGGCGGAATATAAAATGCGGCACGGCTACGCGGTGGCGATGGGCGTTTGCGTCGCGGCGCGTTTGGCGGCGAATATCAACTTTTGTGATCCGAAAACACGCGCTGAAATTATTACGTTGTATGAAAAATATGAATTGCCCACGCGTCTTCCGCGCGAATTTTCGCCCGAACAAATTTTGGACGCGATGGGTACGGACAAGAAAATCGAACGCGGCAAACTGCGCTTGATTCTGCCGCGCGCAATTGGACGCGTGGAAGTGGCGAATGATGTTGCGCGGGAAGAGATTTTGCGCGCGTTGGAAGAGGCGTATTGAATTTATGATTTATGATTTTGGATTTTTGATTTATGGTTTTTTGAAAGCGCTCATCATTTCGAGCCGCCCTTGCGAGAAATCTCGACTCTGCAAAAACGAGATTTCTCGCTCCGCTCGAAATGACAATCCCGCTAACAAATCATAAATCAAAAATCATAAATCTAAAATGAACATACTCGTACTGCACGGTCCCAACCTCAACCTACTCGGCTTGCGCGAACCCGAAGTGTACGGCAAGGAAACGCTGGACGACATCAACGCGATGCTGGAAGCGATTGCGCGCGAACACAATGCGGAATTGCGAATTGTGCAATCAAATCACGAGGGCGCGTTGATTGACGCGCTGCATGACGCGCGCACGTGGGCGGACGGCGTCCTCATCAACCCCGGCGCGTTCACGCATTATTCCTACGCGCTGCGCGACGCAATCGCCGCAATCGAGAAACCGTGTATCGAAGTGCATCTGTCGAACGTACACAAGCGCGAGGAATTTCGCCATCGTTCGGTGTTGGCGGCAGTGTGCGTGGGACAGATTGTGGGATTGGGTTGGCGCAGTTATACGTTGGGGTTGACGGGGTTGATTGGGATTTTGGAGAAAAGCGAGTCGTCCAAGTAGAGCGCGATTGTCAGTTACGAGAATATAGCGTAGAATTCAAAAGTAATGCGGCAACAAGAGACTCGTAGCGGCGCCAACAGCTAAAAAGTTTCCGCATCGAGGGAATTTGATATGAACAAGAAATCACAGGCAAAATTACTTGGACGTTTCATCGTAGCCGACCCCAAAATTTGTCACGGCAAGCCGACTTTTCGGGGTACACGTATTTTCGTTTCGGATGTGCTGGACATGGTGGCAGAGGGAATGGCATGGGAAACCATCATCGAGCAATGGCACAACAGCATTTCGAAAGAGGCAATCGGGGAAGCCGTAACACTTTCGAGCGAGGCATTTTTCAAACATGCTGACGAATTTGCATTGGAGCCAAGTGCGGCATGAATGTTCTGGATGAAAATATTCCTGCCGACCAACGCAGTCAGTTGTTGGCTTGGGGAATCTCGGTTAATCAAATTGGAGTGGATGTTGGGCGAAAGGGGATGAAGGACGACGAAATCATCCCCTTTTTGCATACGCTTCGTGACACGACATTTTTTACACGCGATTTGGGATTTGATGACCGCAAGTTTTGTCACCCCAAATATTGTTTGGTGTGCCTTGCAATTAGCAAAGATGAAGTGGCAGTTTTCGCTCGTCGCGTATTGAATCATTCAGAGTTGGATACGAAGGCAAAAAGAATGGATACAGTTGTCCGCGTTTCGCACGCAGGATTTACCGTGAGGCGCCGAAAAGGGCAAGAGGTATATTTCAAATGGTAGAACGGGCGAGCAGTTATTT
>JAJVIA010000053.1:7474-22333 GCA_022072245.1 Anaerolineae bacterium | reverse complement strand
GAACTCAAAGGCATGGTTACGCAAATGGGCGGCATGAATTATATTTTGGCGCGCGAACAGCCGGAAAATTATTCCGCCGAATGACGGGTTAAAAGCTAAAAGCAAAATGGCAAGCCCCGCGCCCCATTTTCATTTTTAACTTTGACCTTTATGTTTATGTCTCATCTTTACGCTGTGATTCTCGCCGGCGGCTCTGGCACTCGCCTGTGGCCCCGCAGTCGCAAGCTAAATCCGAAACAATTGCTCGATTTGATTTCGCCGCGCACGATGCTGCAAGAAACCTATGACCGCATCGGCGCGCTCGTACCGCCGCAAAACGTTTTCGTCGTCACGAATCGCGAATATGTGGAAACGGTGCGCGCGCAATTGCCCGCCGTGCCGCCCGCGCAAATCATCGGCGAACCGGAAGGACGCGGCACCGCGCCGCCGGTCGCGCTCGTCGCCTTGCTGCTGCGTGAACGCGACCCCGAAGCGGTTCTGCTGGTCCTGCCCGCCGACCATGTAATTCAAACCCTCGCGCCCTATCTGGAAGCCGTCCAAGCCGCCGTCGCGTTGGCAAATCAAAAATATCTGGTCACGCTCGGCGTTACGCCGACCTATCCCGAAACCGGTTACGGTTACATCGAAGCGAGCGCCGCGCTGGATTTGGAAAATCATGCCGCGTTCCGCGTGCATCGGTTCCGCGAAAAACCAAATCTCGAAACCGCCCAAGAATTTCTCGAACGCGGCCATTTCTATTGGAACAGCGGCATTTTCATTTGGCGCGGCGACGTCATTTTGGAAGCGTTCGCGCAGCACATGCCTCAAACGTTCGCGCAATTGCAAAAAATTGTCGCGGCGGGTTTGGACGCGTCCGCCTTTGACGCCGACTGGCGCGCGTTGGAAAATGAAACGCTGGATTACGGCATCTTGGAACGCGCCGCGCGCGTCGCAATGACGCCGTTGGACGCGGGCTGGAACGATGTCGGCAGTTGGGCGGCGTTGTACGCGCTGATGCCGCACGACGCGCACGAAAACGCGGTCCAAGGCAATCACATCGGCGTCAATACGCGCGCTTCGTTCATTTACGGCGAACGGCGCTTGATTGCCACCATCGGCTTGGAAAATATGATTGTGGTGGACACGGACGACGCGCTGTTGATTTGTCCGCAAACGCACGCGCAAGACGTGAAAAAAATTGTGGACGAATTAAAACGCCGTCATGCGAACGAGTATTTGTAGAATTTCTGATTTCTGATTTTCGTTTGTCCGCGAAATAAAAAAACGACGCGCCCGTTTCGAGCCGTCGTTTTTTTTGTTGAAACAAAAACGCGCGTACGCCGCGCTAGGACTTGGTGCGGGAGCGTCTGTCAAGACCTTTCGGGTTTGTGCGATGCGGCGCATCGCGAGAAAATCCGAAAGGTCTCGGACCCGCAGCTTGCTTGTTCAAAAAACTATGCCGATGGAAAACGCAAACTGTGCTGTTCCCAACCCGAACGCACGCGCGCTTCGGGCCCAAACGCGTCGAGCCGCAAACCCAAAACGTTTGCCGCGCGTCGCAGCCACGTTTGCGCGGCGGTCACATCGCGGCGCGCGTCGGCGTGTTCGATGAGCGCTTCGCCGAACGCGCACAGCCCTGCCGCCGCCGTCGGCGAATCCAAATCGTCAGCCAGCGCGTTTTCAAATTGTTCGCGCGCATACGCGTAATCCATCGCGGGCCCGTCGCCGCCTTGCGTCTGCGCGGCTTGCGTCAAGTGCGTACATTGCGACACGCTAAAATCCAAATCCGCGTACGTAAATTCCCACGGCGCGCGATAATGATGTTTTGCCAAATACAAGCGAATGTGGTCGGGAGAATATTTTTTCAACAGTTCGGACACCATCACCAGATTGCCCAGCGACTTGCTCATTTTCTCGCCTTTGTACCCCACCATCGCCGCGTGCATCCAAATTTTGGCAAAATAACTCTCGCCCGTGAAATTTACCGTTTGCGCGATTTCACATTCGTGATGCGGAAAGACCAAATCCGCGCCGCCGCCGTGAATCTCGATAGTCGGTCCGAACGTTTTGTAATTCATCGCCGAACATTCGATATGCCAACCGGGGCGGCCGGGACCCCACGGAGAATCCCACGCGGGTTCGCCCGGCGCTTGCGCTTGCCACAAGACAAAATCAAGCGGGTCGCGTTTTTTCGGGTCGTCGGGAAAATTGCCGCGCTCGTTCGCAATCGCCAACATTTGGTCGCGCGGAATGTGCGAGAGTTGGCCGAACTTGGCGTACGCGTTCACATGAAAATAGACGCTGCCGCCCGATTCGTACGCAAATCCTTTTTCAATCAGCGTCTTGGCAAACGCGATAATTTCGGGAATCACATCCGTCGCGCGCGGATAAAAATCGGGCGGCCGCACATTCAGCGCAATCATGTCGCGGATAAAATGCGCGGTCCAATAATTGCCCAAATCGCGCCAGTTTGTGCCGCGCTTGGGCGCCTCACGAATCGTATCGTCGTCAATGTCCGTGACGTTTTCCGTAAAAATCACTTTGCCGCCCTGATATTCCAAATACCGAATCAAAATATCGAATGTGCAATAGGTGGCGGCATGACCGAGATGCGTGGTGTCGTACGGCGTGACGCCGCACACATACAAGCGCGTCGTCTGCGCGCGGGGGTCGAACGTTTCAAACTGTTGCGAAAGGGTGTTGTACAGTTTCATGTCGGGAATTATATATGCAATCAGAAAAAATTTTTTTGACGCCGCGCCGATGGAACGTCTATACTTTCCACGCCTCGTAATAACCTTCGTAATCAAAATAAAACACTTGGGAAAGTTCCGTTTCAAAATCGGCGGCGGGTTGAAACGCGGGCAAGGTTTCGAGACGATAAAACGCAAAGCGATACCACGGGCGGCCCGCCAACGTCGCCAACGCGGGAATATCGGGCAGCGGTTTTTCGTCGGGCCACGGCGCGTATTCGGTGAACGGCGGCAAAATGTGCGTGAACGCGATTTCGTGTTTGTTCAACAGCTGTTTTTGCCAGCGCGCCCATTTCGCCAGCGACGCCTCCATCACGGTCGCGCCAAAATAACCCGCGTGCGCGTCGCCGGCGCGCAGCAGCGCCAAACCTTTTTCGACAAACAAAAGCAAACCCTGTTCCGTTTCGGGCGGGTCGCAAACAAAGGTATCGAACGCGCCCAATAAATTTGACGGCAGCGGCTGCGTCAAATCCTGATGCCGCACCGTCAGCGGCAAATTGTATTTCTGCGCGACGGCTTGGATGTATGCGGCGATGCGTTCGTCAATTTCCAAAACGGTGACGCTTTGCGCCAAACCCGTCAGCCCAATCGCCACGCTCGCCAAATCGTCGTCGCCCAAATTTACGACGCGCGCGCCTTGCAAATCGCCCATGTGAATCATTAGCGCGAGGCGGCGAAATAACGATTCGGGCGTCATTGCGCCTTGGTCGAATTCGGGATTTTCATTGCGCGGGCGCGCGTTATAGATTTCCACATAGCGCTCAAAGATATTTTGCAGCGCGCCCCAATCGGCGCCGCTGCCCGCGCAGCGCGGACACGTCATGTTGGGTTCCGCCGTCGCGTGCAGTTCATGCGCCAGCGTTTGCCCGCGCGGCGTCAATTGCGTTTTATCATTCGCAAACGCGAGATACCCCGCGTCCTGCAATTCGCGCAAAATGCGGACGGCGAACGGAAAGGGAATGCGCGCGCGGGTGAACCAATCCCACGGCGCGTTTTCGGAAAGAATCGCGGCGAGAATTTTTTTCACGTCGCCTTGCGTAATGTGGTCGGGCAGTTTGGATTTGAGATTTTGATATTCGGACATGAAACCTGAAATGTGAAATTCAAAATTAGAATCTCGCGTTGCGCCTTGGGTCGCGCAAGTTTGCATTTCTAATTTTGCATTTCTAATTCGGCGGCGCGCGCGCGGGCTCTGCCGCGCGGAATTTTGAGATATTCGACATCGCGCGGTTTGAAATGCGCTTCCAGCGCTTGGACAATTTTTTGCGGGTCGGCTTCGCCGCAAGTGAATACGTCCAGCGCGACATAGCCGAGTTCGGGCCAGGCGTGCAAACTCAGATGCGATTCCGCGAGCAGCGCGATGGCGGAATAGCCCTGCGGATAAAAACGGCGCACGTTCAAATCGAGCAGCGTCGCGCGCGCGCCGCGCACGGCGGCTTGAATCGCGTCCGCGAGGCCCGTTTCCGATTGTACGTTTTCACAGTCCCAAAATTCGGCAATGACATGCCGCCCCAAACCGTACTGCGCTTGCGCCGCGCGCTGCGCCGACGCGTTCAAAAATTCTTGCGGAATCGGAATCGGCGATTGCGCCGCGCCGTTCGCCAAAACGAGCCACGCTTCTTCCAACGATTCCGCGTCCTGATACAATTCATCGCGCGGATTGGAATCGTAATCCACCGGCGGCACAAATTCGCTCAACGTTTCGAGGCGAAAAAACGACGCGCGATACCACGGCACGGCTGACGGCGCGCGCAGCGCTTCAAAATCCACCTTGACCGCGCCGCCCACTTCATCCCCTTTGGCGTACAGACTGAACGGTTCGCTAATGTGCGTGAACACGAGCGCGTGATTTTGCAACAGATGCCGTTCCCACAAATTCCATTTGTGCAGCGACGCCTCAATCAGGGTGACGCCAAAATAACCCGCGTGCGCGCCGCCGGGTTGCAGCATCGCCAAACCTTTTTCGACAAATAACAACAACCCTTGAATCGTCTCGGACGGGTCGGTGATAAAGGTGTCAAAATGCGCGCGCAAATCGCTCGGCAATTTTTCGCGCGCATCGTGCTGAATCACGCGCACATTCAATTGCCTGCTTTCGGCAATCCGTTGAATAAATTGGCACAAGCGCGGGTCAATTTCGACGACCACGATTTCGCGCGGCAGCCCCGTCAACGCGAGCGCGACGCTCAATAAATCGTCGTCGCCCAAAAGTAAAATGCTTTTCGCCGCGATATCGCCCTGCGCGTACATAAAAGCGAGGCGGCGAAAAACGGATTCGGCGGTCAAGGCGCCTTGGTCGTACGTAGATTCCGCCGGGGGTCGTTGGGCGAGCAGCGGAACAAATTCCGCGTAGGCGCGCGCGAACGGTTCAAATTCAAAACCGCTGCCCGCGCACGCCTGGCACGTCACGGGTTCCGCCGCCGCGACATGCAGCGCGCGCGCCCATTCCGCGCCCAGCGGCGTGAGCGTCAATTGCGAACCGCAAAACTCGACAATGCCCCGGTCGCGCAATTGCTGCAAGATATTGACCAAATCGGCGAATGGCACGTTCGCGCGGCCCGCCACTTGCCACGCGTCGGTATGTTCCAGTAAAGCGCGCATGACGCGCGCGAGATCGTCGCTGCCCGCGCACAGCTCGCGCGAGAGAACAGTCATGGCCATTTTTGATTTGTGAAGATTGATTTATGCTTGGAGCCGCCGCCGCGCGCATAAATCAACGCTCAGCCCTTTCCCTTGTTGCGTTTCAAATGCGTTTTCAGCTCTGCCCATTCCAACGTATTCAACACGTCTGATTTCGTCAACCAAGCGCGGCGCGCCATCGCAATGCCCCAATCCAAATCGTCAAAGCCGTCGGGATTGTGCGCGTCGCTGTCAATCACCAATTTCAAACCCAGTTCCGCCGCGCGGCGCGCGTTCACATCGTTCAAATCCATACGTTCGCCGCTGCCGTCAATTTCCAAAAGCGTTCCCGTCTCCAAAGCGACGCGAAAAACCTCGTTCAAATCCAACGCGCTCGGCTCGCGCGCGCCAATGAGCTGCCCCGTCGGATGACCAAAAATATCTACGTACGGATGACGCAGCGCGCGCACGACGCGCTCGGTGATTTTTTCGCGCGTTTGCGTGAGCGCGCTGTGCGTGGTCGCCAGCACAATATCATACCCCGCCAACAAATCATCGGGCAAGTCCAACGCGCCGTCCGCGCGAATTTCGACTTCGACGCTTTTCAACACTCGAAACGCGTCGCCGAATTCAGCGTTGAGTTGATCAATTTCTTTCCACTGCGCGCGCGTGCGTTTCGGGTCGAGACCGCGCGCGACGCCGAGACCTTGCGAGTGGTCGGTGATGGCGATATATTTCAAACCGCGCCGCCGCGCGCCCTCTGCCATTTCGCGGATTGTCGCGCTGCCGTCGCTCCATTTGGAATGACACTGCAAATCGCCCTTGAGGTCGCTCAATTGAATGAGGCGGGGCAATGTATGTTTCAACGCCGCTTCGATTTCGCCCGACGCCTCGCGCAGTTCCGGCGGTATCCACGCCATGCCGAGCGCGGCATACACCTGTTCTTCCGAATCGTACAAAACTTCTTTGCCGTTCTTGCGCGTGATACTCCATTCCGAAAGCGACAAACCTTTTTTCAACGCCAAATCGCGGACGCGGATATTATGCTCGCGGCTGCCCGTAAAGTATTGCAGCGCGGTGCCCCAGCGTTGCGGTTCCAGCACGCGCAAATCGGCTTGCATCCCATTGTGCGCGACGATGGACGCTTTCGTGTCGCCCTTGGCTAACACCTCGCGCGCCTGCGGCAAGCTGACAAAGGCGTCAATAATTTTTTGCGGCGCGCTGGACGCGACGACCAAATCAATGTCCCCAATCGTCGGACGCAATCTTCGCAAACTGCCCGCGGGCGAAATTTTTTCAATCGCAGCGCCGCACACGCGTTGCAGCGCGTCCATCAATTCTTGGGCAAAATAAAACGCGACGGCGAGCCGCACGCGCGTCGTATGCAGACCGATGGCGCCGATGCCCTGTTTCAAATTCTCGACCGTCTTGGCGCCCAAGCCCGCCAAATTTTTTTCGGGGTCCTCGAGCGCCTGTTTCAAACCGTCGAGCGTGGTGATATTGTATTCATGCCAAAATTTCGCCACGGTCTTGGGTCCGACGCCGGGAATTTGTAAAAGTTCAACCAATCCTTCCGGCAGCTGCGCGCGAATTTTTTCGTAATAACTCATCTGACCCGTGCGAAACAGTTCGTCCAACTTGTCGGCAATCGCTTCGCCCACGCCGTCAATGCGCCGCAAATTTGCCGGGTCGCCCTGCCACGCGTCTTGTACGCCGTGCGACGAATGTTCAATCACATCCGCCGCGCGTTGGTAGGCGATGATTTTGAAACGATTCTCGCCCTCGATCGCCAGGATGTCGCCGATGCGTTTCAAGAGCGCGGCGATTTCTTGATTCGACCAAAGACGCGGCGCATCCGACGCGCTCGATGAACGCTGCGGCGCGCTCGATGAACGCTGCGGCGAGCGTTCAATACGCTTGGTGGTTTTGCGCGGCATGGCGGATTGCACGGGCAAAGCATTGGCAGTCGCAGCGGCTTGTTGAAAGGAACGCGTGCGCCAATGCTCTGCTCGTACTCTAAACAATCTGTTGCAAATAAAAAACATTTGCCTGCCGAGAATTTAACTCGTCGCAATATCACGTGCCAAAATAATTTTTACTTTGGCAGCAACCATGCGTGAGCCGAAAATTCGGCGCGCAAATGTTTTTTTGATTCCGAATGGAACGCGATAATTATAAGCGCGCGGCGTGAAAATGCAACCGCGCCGAATGTAATACGACGCGCGCAGAACGCGCGTTACGCCGTCCGTCAAAACATTTTTCCGGGATTCAAAATCCCGTGCGGGTCGAACAAGTTTTTCACCGCGCGCATGACCTCCAAGCTGGCGCCGTGTTCTTGCGCCATGAAGGGAATCTTGCCCAAGCCGACGCCATGCTCGCCTGTCGCCGTGCCGCCGAGCGACAATGCGACGCGCACCATGTTGCCCAACGCATTGCGCGCGCGCGCGTGACTCGCCGCGTCGTCGGGCAGGTACGGCACAAGCGGATGCAAATTGCCGTCGCCCGCATGGCCCACCATCGAAGCGCCCGCGAGCCCCAGCGCGTTGATTTCGCGCGCGCACGCCGCGACAAGTTCGGGATACTTGGACACGGGCGCGGCGACGTCGCAAATCAAAAACGCAATGCCCGGATAATTTCGCACCATCACTTCGTACGCCGAGTGCCGCATTTTCCACAACCGATCGCGTTCGGCGCGTCCGACGCCTTTTTCAAAAGAGAGGCACGCGTTGTCGCGGCACAATTCTTGCGCGAGCGCGAGTTCGTGTTCGATGCTTTGCACAGTCACGCTGTGAAATTCCATCAAGAGCGTCGGCTTTTCATGCAATTGAAATTCGCCCGTCGTGTTGAGATTGCGCGCGGTTACGGGGTCAATAAATTCCAACGCGACCGGTTTCAAACCCGCGCCCATCATTGCCGCCACCGCGCGCGTCGCGTCTTGGAGCGTTTCAAACGACGCGATGGCTGCGCTAAAATGTTCGGGAATCGGATGCAGGCGCAGCGTGGCTTGGGTCACCACGCCGAGCGTGCCTTCCGAACCGATGAATAGATGCGTAAGGTCATAACCGGACGAAGTTTTTTTAGAGCGCGTGCCGGTCTGAATCACGTCGCCGTTCGCCAAAACAATTTCGAGCCGAAACACATTGTCTTTGGTCGCGCCGTAACCGGGCGTGCGCGTCCCCGCCGCGTTATTTCCAATCATGCCGCCGATGCTGGCGTTCGCGCCGGGGTCGGGCGCAAAGAACAAACCCTGCGCCGCGAGTTTCGCGTTCATGTCTTTGTATTTGAGCCCCGGCTGTACGTCCACCTGAAAATCATCGGCGTACACTTGCAGGATTTTGTCCATCCGCAAAAAATCCATGACAATCCCGCCCGCGACCGGAATCGAATTGCCCTCGATGCTTGTGCCGGCGCCCCACGCCGTGACGGGAATTTTTGCGGCGTTGGCATATTTCAAAATCGCGCTCACCTGCGCGGTGTTTTCGGGAAATACAATCGCCGCGGGCATGTGCGCGTGATGAAACGATTGGTCGCGCGCGTGATACGCGCGGTCGGCATTGGTAACGGAAACATTGTCCGCGCCCAGAGTCTGACGCAAAAAATTTAACGCTTCATCCGATAATTGTGCGACCGACGCAATCATATTGACAACTCCTCATCCGTTGATTCATCTCGCTTTAATTTCGACCAACCGTCAAGCGGCAAACGCGCTTGACGTAGACAAGATTATACGCCCATTTGGAGCAAGCCCTCCACACGGCGGCTTGCCCAAGCCAAGCGTTTTCACCGCGTGCGCGACTGCCGAGCAACATCGTCCAAAACACTTGCTTGAACGCGCGCCCCCGTTCTATTTCTTTGAACGTCTTGTTCTGTCGTCGAATTCAATTCAACCGCAAACGCCCGGCATTTCAAAATACAGATAAAATAAAATCCTGTGCTACAATCTTGGCATGACTTGGTTTTCGGAAAATAAATATGTCAGCTTGCTGCGCGACAATCACGATTACCGCCAACTCTATAGCGCGCAAATCGTTTCGCTGCTCGGCGACTGGTTTGAATTTATCGCCGTACAAACTTTGGTTTTTACCTTGACCGATTCGGGTCTCGCCGCCGGGTTGGCAATCATTGCGTCCAACCTGCCCGCTTTTTTTCTGGTGCCGTTAGCCGGTTCTTTTGCCGACCGCTTTGACCGCCGCAAAATTATGATTGCGGCGGATTTGGTGCGCGCGGGGCTGGCGTTATCGCTGCTCTTGGTTCGCACAGCCGACGATATTTGGATGGTGTATTTATTTCAAACGCTGTCCGTCATCTTTGCAAGTTTCTTTAATCCCGCGCTCAATGCCGCCATTCCCAATCTGGTGCGCCGCGACCAATTGCTCACCGCGAACGCGTTGAGTTCCGCGACGTGGGGCACCATGTTGGCGATTGGCACTTTTATCGGCGGCATCGCAGTGGCTACGGTCGGCAACGATATCGCCTTTGTCATTAATTCGCTTTCGTTTCTCGTATCGGCATTTTTTGTATGGCACATTCGCGGCGCGTTGGGCGAAGCGCGCGCGCAAACGCGCGCCACGCTCAATCCATTCGCCGATTTTGTCGAAGGTTTTCGGTACGCCCAACAACGGCCCCAAGTCTTTTGGCTATTGTTGGTCAAAGCGGCTGGCGGTCTCGCGGGCGGCGTAATTTTACTGCTCACGGTTTTTTCGTTTCAGGTCTTTGGCGCGGACGCCGAAGGCGTGGGCTTTTTACAATTCGCGCGCGGCCTGGGCATCTTGGTTGGGCCGCTGCTCATTGCGCGTTTGGTGCGCGGCAGAATCGGCCGCGCGCAAAATTTTATCGCGCTGGGTTTTGTGTCCATCGGCATCAGCTATACCTTCTTTGGACTGGCGCCGACCATTGCGCTGGCGATGGTGTGCGTATTTTGCGCGCACTTGGGCTGGGGCAGCAATTGGACGCTCAGCGCGGCGCTGCTGCAACGACTCACGCCCGACCATATTCGCGGACGCATCTTTTCGATGGACTTGGGAATGTTGACGCTGACGATGGCGTTTTCGACTTTTGTGACGGGTCTCGCCGCCGACCATTTCAATCCGCATTTCGTCGCGTTCGCGCTCGGCGCGCTCTTTATCGTCATCGGCGGAGTGTGGGCGGCAGGCGTCTGGTTCAGCCAACGCCGCGCGCCATCGCAGTGGCAGGACGGACTCATTAGCGCCGCCGAGCCGATCGAAAGCGGCGAACCCGCTTGGATTGGCAGCGATTAAAAAATTTAGAGCGCGCGGCGTTGCGCGTTGAGGAAACAGCCATGCCTGGGGTCGCAGTCGCATTTTTTCAATTTTTACTTTTGCTCTTTGGCACGGGCGCGTTGATTGCGATGATGATTTTTCTCGTCATTGCGCTAATTCAAAACGGGCCCGCCATGAACGCGCGCGAATGGCGCAGCGCCAACGGCATGATTATCAAGTCGTTTGTGGCAACCGAGACCGACGACGCCAATCCGAAAAACGCCCAAGTGTGGTACGTGCCGCATGTTGCGTACACGTACTTTGCCGACGGGACGCAATATGTGGCGCAGCGCATTCATTTTGGCGCGCCGTACAAGAGCGCCGCGCGCGCCAAGGCAGAAAAGCAATTGACGGCTTATCCCGTCGGCGCGATGGTTACGCTTTTTTATAATCCTCAATCTCCCGCCGCGGCGGTTTTACGCCGCCGCGCGCCCAATGCCGAGAAACTGTATTGGATTGCGCTTGCGCTTTTGCTCGGCGGCATCTTTTTTTGCAGCGTCAGTTTTTGGCTGCCGAATTGGATCATTTGAATTATGGACCTGATTTTGATACGACACGGTCAATCGCAATACAATGTTGACCAAACCGGCGGCGCGGATGCGCCGCTTACCGCGTGGGGGCGCGAACAGGCGCGCCGCGTCGGCGTCTATTGCCAAGCGCAATTTCATCTCGCCGCGTTGTATGCCAGCACCTATTGCCGCGCGCGCGACACGGCGGAAATTATCAACGCGCAACTCGAACTCGCGCGCGTGACGCCGGTGGACGAATTGCGCGAATTCGACGACGATTACGGTTTTCAAATGCCGCAGTTCGAGACGCCGCTTCGTTTGCTCCAGACGCCCGCGCGCATCGTACCCGCCGATATTTCGCCGCAATATGCCGCCTTTCAAACGCGTGTGCAGCGCGGCTTGGAATGGATTCTAGCGCGCCACGCCAGCGCCTTTGAAAGCGACGCGCAAATCGGCATCGTCTCGCATGGCGGCACGATGGGCACCATTCTCCGCACGATTACGGGGAATCACGCTTTTTCGCTCGATACCGAAAATACCGGCATTCACATTCTGCGCTGGCAAGCGCAACGCTGGCACATTCTCGCCCTCAACCGCACCGAGCATCTCGAATGTGACCGCTGGCGACATGAAAACGGCAAAGACGCCTGACGCAAATTCCTTTGCGGCGCAGAGCGCCCCAAAGCGTTTTCAAAATTCAGATTGCGCAAGACGCGCGAGACAAACATGAGCGCCTGGGATGAATTGAAACGCGAAACCGCGTTCAAAACCAATTGGTACACCATTCAGCAATCGGACTTGGAATTGCCGGACGGTTCGATTGGCCGCGGATGGCATTGGATTGATTTTCACACGCCCGCCGTCGGCATTATTCCCGTGCGCGCGGACGGCTATCTTTTGTTGGTGAATCAATTTCGTTTTACGACGCGCACGCGCGATTGGGAACTGCCGGCGGGACGCGTGGACGAAGGCGAAACGCCAGAACAAGGCGCCGCGCGCGAACTGCGCGAAGAGACGGGGCATCGCGCCGCCGTATGGGAACCGCTGGGGCATTTTCATCCGTCCAACGGTTCGGGCAATCAAAAATTTATTTTTTTCATCGCGCGCGATTTGGAACGCATCAGCGCCATTCAAGACACAAATGAGATTGACGACGCGCGCTGGTTCGCGCCGGACGCGGTGCGCGGTATGTTGGCGCGCAATGAAATTTTCGACGGCATGTCCGTGACCGGATTGCTGTGGTACTTTTTTCATTTGCAATATCACGCGCAAGGCGGAACGCATGACAAATGAATTGAGCGTTCAAGAATTTTACGACGTGATTGACGAAACGATGGAACGCTTGCCGCAAGAGTTCCAAGCTTTTTTGAACGAGGAAGCGAATTTCGCCATCGAGGTCGAGGAATATCCCGATTGGCAAACGATGCAATTGGCGGGCGTCACCCATCCCAACCAGCTCTTGGGTTTTTATCACGGCATCCCGCGCACCGAACGCACCTCCGGCTATAACATGGTCTTGCCGGACAAAATCAGTTTGTATCGTCAACCGTTGATGCGTCACTATCGCACGCGCGCCAGTTTGACCGAAGGGATTCGTCACACGCTGCTGCACGAAATCGCGCATCATTTTGGCATCAGCGATGAACGCTTGCGCGAGTTGGGCGCATATTAAAAAACGGGGCTTGATGCCCCGTTTTTTTTACCCTTTCGCGCGACGGTCGCGGTTCCAGAAATAGAGCCACAAGCCGCCGCTGATGACGCAAAAACCGAGCGTCACTACAAGCAGCAGCTGCATGTTGGGCTGATTAAAAGCGCCGACGAAACTGCCTTCGGGATTGAGCTGCGTCTGGATAAACAAGAATGTCGCGCCCGCAAAACCCGCCAGCCAGAGCCACTTGTGTTGTTTGATAATATCATTGCCGCGATTGCCCGCCAACGGAATCAATTCAAAAAAGAGCGTCTGGATGCCCACGGCAAAAATGAGAAGCGTCAATGTCGCGAACCACAAATCCGCGCCGGGAATGGGCGGAATGAATGTCGAGCCGAGCCACGCTAGCAGCGCAACCACCGCCACCGCGCCCAAACCCAACAAACTATGCGTGCCGGGATCGCCGCGCAATTCGCCTTGCGCGCTGCCCGCGCTGCCAAAGATGATGCCCGGCGCCAAACCCGCAAGCCGCGAAATAATCATCGAACCGAGCGCAATCACAAAATTGCCGCCGTTCAAACCAATGCCGCCGCCGCCGCCATGCCGCCGCGAATAAGCTACCACCGCCACATCGTCAATCATGCCCACCAAGCCGGCGCTCAACATTACCGCGACCACCATCAAGAGCCAACTCGGATTGGTAAAGGTAAAGCTCGGGTCGAGAAAGGAAAAGACCACGCCGAGCGCGAACAAAACGGCGAGCAGTTTTAATCCTTCGACCAACCAGCTCAAGCCGCGCGCCGAAAGATCCGCGCTGACCGCCGCGCCCGCCGTGACGATTGCGGTGAAGGGGCGCGCCACCGGCGCAAGCCAGCCGCTGATTTCATCTTCGTGCTGCTCCATCGTATTGCCTTGCAGCGTGGCAAAAAAGCCAAACAACAGCGCGAGCAAAATCGCCAACAAGAGGTTCGGCAAAATTTTAGCCAAACCGCCGTTGAACGCTTGCGTGGGCGTGCTGACATGCTCAACCCACCACGTGAGATTAAATTCCGCCAAGCCGCCGATATTGAGCAATGGAAAATCTCCGCCTACGCCAAAGGGCGCGCCGCCCGCATTGGTCGGCGTCGGCGTGGGCGTCGGCGTGCCATTGCCAGCGCGCGTCGGCGTGGGCGTACCGGGCGTAACCGCAGCGCCTACGGCGACAGTTGTGGGCGTCGTCGCGGCGAAAGTTTGCGCCGCGGCGGCGGTTTGTATCGCGGCGGATTGCGTCGCGGCGGCGGTTTGCGTTTCGGACAGAGCCGTTGCCAGCGCGCCCGGCGTCAACGTTATAATCTGCGCCGTTGCCGTTGCGGCGTTCGCCGTCGCCAAAATATCGGGCGTGGGCGTATTTGTCGCCAATACAGCCGGCGTCGGCGTTGATAACAAAGTTGCGGTTGCGGTAAGATTCGCCGATGTTGGCGTAACGGTGACAGTTCCAACAATGCCGCTTGGCGTCGGCGTGGCGGTAAGACTGCCGGGCGGAAGAATGTTTAGCGTTGGCGTCGGCGTATTCGTCGGCGTACCGCCATTTGGATTGGATACTGTCGGCGTAAATGTTTTGGTCGGATTATTGTTGCCGTTCGGCGGCGTATCCGTGACCGTCGGCGTCACCGGAGTATGCGTCGGCGTCGGCGATTTGGTCTTGGTCGGACCAGCAGGCGTGTTGGTTGGCGTACGCGTTTTCGTCGGCGTTCGTGTAAAGGTCGGCGTGCGCGTGGATGTCGCCGTCGCGGTATTCGTCGCAGTCGGCGTATTCGTTGCGGTCGCCGTACTCGTCGCGGTCGGCGTATCTGTCACCGTCGCCGTACTCGTCGCGGTCGGCGTATCTGTCACCGTCGGCGTATTTGTCGCAGTCGGCGTATTCGTTGCCGTCGCCGTATTCGTCGCGGTCGCCGTACTCGTCGCGGTCGGCGTATCTGTCGCGGTGGGCAAGCCGACGGCGACACAATTGGAAAATTCCGATGTGTTACCGCTCGGGTTGGTTGCGGTTGTCGTAATCAAATCGGTCAATGCCGCCGTGTACGGGACCGTAA
>JAJVIA010000053.1:0-7374 GCA_022072245.1 Anaerolineae bacterium | reverse complement strand
GTCGGCGTATCTGTCGCGGTGGGCAAGCCGACGGCGACACAATTGGAAAATTCCGATGTGTTACCGCTCGGGTTGGTTGCGGTTGTCGTAATCAAATCGGTCAATGCCGCCGTGTACGGGACCGTAATGTCAATTGCGCCATTACCCAAGCCGTCGGTCGTGACCGAACCAAAGCCCAAATACAATCTGCCTTCGCCGAAACCCGAACCGTCGCAAGCCAAGTTGGAAAAAATTTCAACGCGATACGTGGTGGACGGGGCGGCGCTGAGCGTACCCACCACGCGCGTGCTGCCTTGGTTCGCGCTGGTCAAAACCGGCGCGAGCTGCAAATCGTTGCCGGAATTGGCCGACGCAACAAGCTGAATCCCTTTGCCTGCATTTCCGTAAATCGAATTGGCGGTGATGCGATTGAAATGCGCGGGCGTTGTATCCAGCGCCTCGATGTAAATTCCGTCGCTGCGATTTTGCGCGATGATATTGCAGCCCTTGTCGCAAGCGCCGCCGGTCGTCAGGTCATCGCCAATGAGATTGCCGCTGCTGTCAATTAAAACAATACCGCCGCCGCTGTTGGCGCGGCCGGTCGTACCATCCACCGCGACGCCAATGTGATTGCCTTGAATCGAGTTGCCGTTCGAGCGAAAAAGAGAAATGCCCGCGCCGATGTTATCGGAAATAAAGTTGCGGTCGGCAGCGGTTACGCCGCCAATCGTCGTACTCATTGTCGCCGCCGCAGTTGCGCTCAGGTCAATGCCGCTGTCAGAATTGCCCAAATCCATATACGGGGCAGCCGATGGAAATTGCACGCCGATAAAATTGCCGCGAATGATATTGCCCGTATTGGCGCCGCCGACGATTTCAATGCCGTTGTTGCGGTTATAGCTAATGACGTTGCCGAGAATGATATTATCGGTGGACGCGCCGCCAAACTCTTCTATGTAAATCCCGCTCGAATGATTCACCACATCAGAACCGAACACGTCCATAATTTTGCCGTCGCCGGCGGCGTTCGTGCCGATGCGATTGCCCGTAATCGAATTGGTTTTGGCATTACGCAAAACAATCGCGCCCAATGTGCTGACGATTGAATTGTTGCCCGTAATCGTGTTTTGTTCGCCGGGCGCGGCGGTACCGATGATATTGCCGTCCGAACCGCGAATTTCAATACCCACCGCAGAATTGCTCACGTCATGCGATTCGGTAAATTCATTGCCGACGCGATTGCCGACAATTTTGTTATTGGTCGCGGTCGCGCCGCGGACAAGAATGCCGTACGAACTGTTGCCCGAAATGATATTGTCTTCAAAAT
Organism: Anaerolineae bacterium; assembly: GCA_022072245.1. Classification (GTDB taxonomy): domain Bacteria; phylum Chloroflexota; class Anaerolineae; order UBA4142; family SHND01; genus SHND01. The sequence continues at coordinate 6,068 of JAJVIA010000053.1, read as the reverse complement.
TACCGGCAGTGTGATTGGGGCCGCCAATGATATTATCGGACGCGTCTTCAATCAAGATGCCCGTGAGATTGGACAAGCGCGCCGAGGCATCCCAACTCACGCCAATAAAATTCCCGGTGATGGTATTGCTGCCGCTGGTCGCATCGCGAATCCAAATACCGCGCCCGTAATCCACGTCTCGATGGCTGGAAATCACATTGCAAGCGCCATCGCACCGATTCGACGCAGCGCGCGAACCGCCAATCACATTGCCCGACGCGCCGGACTCGATGAGAATGCCGTTCCGATTGTCGCCGTTGTCGCTACAGCCCAACAGCGTGCCGATACAATTTGTCTGAATGGTGTTGCCGTCCGAGTGAATCACAATCCCGTCGAGGGGGAAATTATAAATCACCAGCCCTTTGATGACGCTTCCGCCCGACCCTGCGTCGAGAACCAAGCCATTGCCCAAAGTGGACGCGCCGTCTATGCCAATGATGGGCGCGGCAGTGGAAACCCAATCCGGTTCAGAGGTCCCATCCATCGTCACGGGCCCCGTAATCACGGGTAATGCAGAACCCAATACAATGGTGTATGGCGGGGCGGCGGCGAAATTAAAATTGATCGTGTCCGCGCCCGTCGTCACATTCGCCGCATTAATCGCTTCGCGCAAAGTACAGTCGCCCGATGCGCCATTGCAATCGCCGTCGTCCGTATCGGAATCGTCGTTGACCAAAAAAGTCGCCTGCGGCGCTTCGGGTTTAGGCGCCGCGCTTTTGAGATGCAAGGTAGTGACGACGCGATTGTTGCGCTTGCTTGCGTCGGCGGTCTGCGCGGCAACGCGCGCGCGGAATTTTATGGCGGCGGGCTTTTCGAGCGTGTGCGCGCGGACGAGGATAGCGACCGAAGTATCGGCGGCAAGTCGTCCGAATAAACATTGCACCGCGCCGCGTGCGCCCGCCTCTGGTTTCGAACATTGACCGCGCGACGCTTGGACGCTTTCCACCACAACATTTTTGGGCAAGCCCACGCGCAAATTTACGCGCGCGGCGGCGGCGGGACCACGATTCAATAACGTGTAGCGAATCGAAAACGATTCCGCCGCGCTAAATTCATCGGACGAGGGTGCGGCGGACAATTCCAAATCCGCGCGCGGAGCATCGGCAAGCGCGGTTTCAGGGGCTGGAGATTTTGCGAGTAGGGCAAAGAGAACAAACAAGATGGCGGCGCCAACGGCAACGCCAAGACGGCTGCGCCGCGCGCGGAATGATTGTTCGGGCATATTTTGGAATGATAAAATTTTATGCAATCTCAAAAATCGCGCAAGGGGGGGTATAATGCGGAATGAGGACGGCGGATTTGGGGCTTGCCCGCTTTGCTGTCCTCCAAACACCAAGTGGAGATCAAGATGCCAACTTTTGACGAATATGTCGCGCAAAACCGCGAACGATTTTTGAATGAATTAAAAGCGTTTACGTCGCAGCCGAGCGTTGCCGCGCAAAACTTGGGCATGCGCGAAATGGCGGACCGGGTTCTGGCGCGTTTGCAAAAACTCGGCGCGCAGACCCGGCTGATTCCGGTCGCGGACGGTTTTCCGGTGGTCTATGCCGAAATCGGCAGCGGTCCCAAAACGCTCTTGATTTATGACCATTACGACGTGCAGCCGCCCGAACCATTGGAATTGTGGACGACGCCGCCGTGGGAACCGACGATACGCGAGGGGAAATTTTTTGCGCGCGGCGTGGCGGATAACAAAGGCGATTTGCTGTTACGGATTCAAGCGGTGGAAAGTTGGCTGGCGACAGAGGGCGCGCTGCCTCTGAAAATCAAATGGGTGATTGAAGGCGAAGAAGAAATCGGCAGTCCGAATCTGGGGAAATTTGTGCGCGCGCAGCGCGCGCTGTTCAAAGACGCCGACGGCTGTTTGTGGGAATTTGGCGCCAAAGATTCGCACGAAAATCCCATGCTCATCTGCGGCCTCAAAGGCATTTTATTTATCGAACTCCATGCGCGCGGCGCCAAGCGCGATTTACATTCCGGCGCGGCGCCCATCATCGAAAATCCCGCGTGGCGTCTGGTGTGGGCGTTGTCCACCTTGAAAAATGAGCGCGACGAAATCACCATTGACGGCTATGCCCAAACGGTACGCCCGCCGACCGCGTTGGAATTGGAAGCGGCGGCGCATATTCCATTCGACACCGCGTTGGAACTGGAAAAATATGGGCTCTCGCAATTTATCAATGGCGTGCGCGATTTCGAGGCGGTGAAAAAATTGTATTTCACGCCCACCGTGACGATTTGCGGTTTGCAATCTGGATATACGGGGCCCGGCGGCAAAACCGTTTTGCCCAATCACGCTTTTGTGAAATTGGATTTTCGCCTCGTGCCGGACCAAACGCCCGAATTGATTTTGGATTTATTACGCCGTCATCTCGACGCGCACGGTTTTGCGGACATTGAAATCCAAGTGACCGAAGCGGGCGAGCATGTCGCGCGTTCGCCGCTCGACAGCGCGATTGTCCGAGCCGCGCAAGCCGCCGCGCGCGCAACCTACCGGCACGACGCGATTGTCTATCCCTCCGCCGCCGGCAGCGGGCCCATGTATGAATTGTGCCAACAGTTAAACATTCCCGCCGTGAGCGCGGGCTGCGGCTATCCCGATTCACGGGGCCACGCGCCGGATGAAAATATCCGCGTGGACGATTATTTTGAAAGCATCACGTTCATCCGCGAATTGATACGCCATTTCGCGCGCGCCTGAACGAACTGCGTTTCACGCGCATAGAATTCGCAAGGCACGCTCATTGGCTATCCGGCAAGGTATCGGGCGCAGCCGGTTCCGATTCCGTCGTCGCCGCCGACTCTTGGGAACGCTTGAGACAAATTACCGTTGCAAAAGCGTTATTCACCGTCAAATTTGGATTGCTGGCGGCATTTTTGCGCGCTTGAAAACGAAGCGTATGCGAACCGGCGGATAAGGAGGTAAAGAGCCGATTCGTAGTTACGGGGACCCAACTTGGGTCATCAATCGTGGCGTTGTCGTTCAGTTCTACGACCATTTCGGAAAAGGAATATGTTGCAGCCGAAGCGCCGTCGAGACCGATGCCAAATCTATATACATTGCCGGTATCGCTGATGGACGGGTTAGTTACGTTGGCGCTGGCAATGATGGCGCATTGGTGCGTGTGCGACTGTCCGGTAAAATTAACCGGAATCGTGAGAATATCTTGATAGGCAGTGGAATTAATCACTCTACTTCCGGCGCCACCGCCCCTGATACCGTTTCCGTGCGCATAGCTAGCCGTGAACACCTTGACCGGCGGGTCATTCGCCGCCTGCGCGGCAGAAGCCAAAACTCCCAACACCGCCACGAGCAAGGCGACGCTGAGCGCGATATTCCACGCGACCAATAGGCGGAACCTGAACGGATTCATAACGAACCTCCTATGTTGAATCGTATCCGTTACCAGACGCTATGCAATTGTCTATTCAAAAAAATTATGGGCCGAGTCTGAACTCGGAATTGGTATGGGCAAAGCGAGGCGTACCGGGGGGGTAGAAAAAGGCGAAAGGAACAAGCCCGCGTTCCTCTCTATTTAATTATACCTCTCGCTGTCAAGTTCCATCTTTTTCGCTTTTTGTTTTTTTTATGGATAATAAACTTGACTGCACTTGCTGATTTTTACATCCGCTTTGAGGCATCCATGACTTTTAGTCAAACTCTATCCCCAACCGAAACGCCGCGCGTCGCCGTCGAACCGATTCGCGCATTGGCTGAGCGACTGCGCGGGAATGTCGAACAAGTGATTCTGGGCAAGCGCCGCGAAATCGAACTCGCGTTGATTGCGCTATTGTGTCAGGGACACGTTTTGATTGAAGACGTCCCGGGCACCGGCAAAACCATGTTGGCGCGCGCCTTTGCCAAATCTATCGGCTGCACCTTTCGCCGCATTCAATTTACGCCCGACATGCTGCCGACCGACGTGACCGGCACGAGCATTTTCAATCAACAAACGCGCGAGTTTGAATTTCGCCCGGGGCCCATCATTGCCCAAATCGTCTTGACCGATGAAATCAATCGCGCTACGCCCAAAACGCAGAGCGCGCTGCTCGAAGCGATGGAAGAGCGTCAGGTGACGGTGGACGGCGTGACGTATGCGATGCCGCAGCCCTTTTTGGTGTTGGCGACGCAAAACCCGATTGAATACGAAGGCACCTTTCCGCTGCCCGAAGCGCAGCTCGACCGCTTTATGATGCGGATTCATTTAGGGTATCCCGCGCCGTCCGAAGAAGTGCAAATGCTGCAAGCGCAGCAGCGCGTGCATCCGATTGATCAAGTGCATCAAGTTTTCGGCGCGTCGGATTTGCTGCAAGCGCAAAGCGCGATCAAAGAAATCTATGTGGACCGCTTGATTCAAGAATATATCGTCGCGCTGGTGGACGCGACGCGGCGCCATCCCGACGTATATCTGGGCGCGTCGCCGCGCGGCTCTTTGGCGTTACTAAAAACCGCGCAAGCCAAAGCGGCGCTGCGCGGACGCGATTTTGTTTCGCCCGACGACATCAAAGAGCTCGCCGACCCGACGCTCGCGCATCGCATCATCCTCTCGCCCGCCGCGCGTTTGAAACACGTGGACGCGCGCGTAATTGTGAATGAGATTGTGAACAGCATCCCGGTGCCGGGCGCGCGAGCGAGATAGCGGAATGAAGACCAGAGTGCGGGCCCTTGTAGAACGCGCGCGCGCGTTCTATCACCGTTCCGGGTTTATTCTCAACCTGCGGCGCGTGTGGCTTTTGATTTTGATTTGGGCGATTCTGGCGAATCTTGCCGTTGCGACCAACCGCGAAATCTTTTTTCGCCTCTCGTACCTCATTCTCCTCGTCGTCGCCGCCGCGTTTTTGTGGGCGCTCTATAGCGTGCAAGCGTTTCGCCTCGAACGCACAATTTTGACGCTGCGCGCCCAAGTGGGCAAAATCGTCGAAGAACGCATCACCGCCATCAGCACCGGACGCCTGCCCAAATTGTGGCTCGAATTGGTGGATGGCGGCAATATGCCCGGTCATCCCGTCGGACGCGTCTTATCCGCCATGTCGCCGCGCGTCCGTTACACCTTTCTAGTGCGCTCCTTGTGCCGTTTGCGCGGACGTTTTCGTTTGGGCCCCATCACGGCGTCGAGCGGCGACCCTTTTGGTTTGTTTGTGTTTCAACGCACGCTGCCCGAAACGGAACGCGCGCTGGTCGTCTATCCGCTTACTTTGGATTTACCGCAGTTCGCGCCCAGTCTCGGCAATCTGCGCGGCGGCGACGCGCGCTTTCAACGCACGCATCATGTCACGACCAATGTGTCCGGCACGCGCGAATACGCCGCCGGCGATTCGTACAATCGCATCCATTGGAAATCCGTCGCGCGCTATGACCGCCTCATCGTCAAAGAATTTGAACTCGACCCGACCGCCGACGTGTGGATTCTGCTCGATTTGGAACGCGGCATCCATGCGGGAACATGGTGGGAACAAGCGTGGTACGAGCGCGAAGTCGAAGGCGAATGGATTTTGCAAGCCAAAGCGGAACAAATCGCGCCGATTGCGCCCAATACCGAAGAGTACGCGGTCACATGCGCCGCATCCGTCGCCAAATACTTTTTGGACAAACAGCGCGCCGTCGGTTTGGTCGCGTCCAATCATGAAAACTTGTACGCGCAGCCGGACCGCGGCGAACGTCAATTGACGCGCCTGTTGGAAATGTTGGCGGTCGCCGAAGCTAACGGCAGCGAAGCGTTCGCCTCGTTCATTGCGCGCGAAACCGCAACCATGAATCGCAGCGTGACGCTCATCCTTGTCACGCCTTCGCCCGAAGTCGCCTGGATTCAATACGCGCAAGATTTACGCCGTCGCGGTTTTCATCTCATTGTCATATTGATTGACGCGCACTCGTTCGGCATCGGCGTCAACTTTGCGCCCGTCATCGGCGAACTCGTCGCGAGCGGCATTATCGTCTATACCGTGCGGCAAGGCGATGATCTTCGTGTCGTCTTGGGCAGCGCGCCGCGCGCGGGCTAGTTCTTGACAAGATAAAATTGCGAGATACG
>JAJVIA010000106.1:5769-22764 GCA_022072245.1 Anaerolineae bacterium | reverse complement strand
GTGGACGGCAGGATGACGCGGACGCGCGTGCCGCGGCCGGTGGCGCTTTGATAATTGACCGAGCCGCCGAGCATCTCGACGCGTTTTTCCAATGTGACCAGCCCGGTATTGCCGCGCTCGCGCGCGCGCGCCAAAACTTGCGCCGCGTCAAAACCGCTGCCGTCATCTTCGACAATGATGCTAATCGGCTCGGCGTTCAGGTCGAGCGTCACCTGGACGCGCGCCGCGTGCGCGTGTTTCGCCACATTCGTCAAGAGTTCTTGAATCGAACGGAAAATGGTGACTTCGATATAGGGCGCGAGCGTGCGGTCGCCGCTCAAATTCAAGGTCACGGGCAATTTGTTGATGGTTTCAAATTGTTGGGTGTAGCGCCGAATCGTCGGCAGCAAGCCGAGGTCGTCCAACATCATGGGGCGCAGCGCGAAAATAAAATCGCGCACGCGTTGAAAGGTCACGTTCGCGGACGTTTTTAATTGGCCCAACTCGCTGCGCGCGCGCGCAGGTTCCGCGTCAAACAATCGTTCCACAATCTCGGCTTGCAAAATGAGATTGGTCAAGGACTGGGCGGGCCCATCGTGCATTTGCTGCGCGAGACGCTGGCGTTCGGATTCTTGGGCTTCGATGGTTTGAATGACGGCTTCGTGGTCCGAGACGGCATGGCCCGGCGAACTTTCGCCCTGTTCCGCGCCGAGTCCTTCCGCGATGCGCGCCGTCAAATCTTGCAGCCGCCGCATTTGCTGAATATAGTTGTCGAGCTGGCGGTGCTTGCCTTGAAACTGCTCCAACTGCGAACGCATCAAGAGCAATTTCAATTGCGCGTCGCGCTCGCTGGCGTAGGTCTGCCGCACGTCTTCGCGCGTGTACGAATCGAAATTGGCTTCGACTTGGCGCAGACGCGCGGACATTTCATTTTGCTTTTGAGTCTGGCGTTCGATTTCGCCCGTCGTTTGGCGAATCAACACTTCGATTTCGCGCGATTCGATGCGCAGCTGTTCGATTTCGGTCAACAATTCGGTCGCGACAGCTTGCGCTTGCGCCAGCGTTTCGTTAGCCATACGTTTATCCTCTGGATGGAGCGTGCCGTTTTTATTCCGTGTCTTGCAAACGAATCCAACCGCGCCGCAGCGCGTACACTGCCGCTTGGGTGCGGTCGTTCACGGCGAGTTTGCGCAAGATGGAGGTCATGTGATTTTTGACGGTTTGGCGGCTGATGCCCAGGGCTTTGGCAATTTCCTTGTTGCTCAAGCCGCGCGTAATCAGGCGCAAGATTTCCATTTCACGCGCCGAGAGCGCGCGGAACGTTTCATCTTCGTTCTCGACGTTTTCTTGCATGGTGGCAAATTCGTTAATCAACCAACTGGCGACTTGGGGTTTTGCCAAGACGTCATCGTCAATGGCGTATTTGCCGTGACTCACCGTGCGAATGGCGTTGAGTAATTCGCTCGGCGCGACTTCTTTGGGAAAGTAACCGCTCGCGCCGGAACGCATCGCTTGCAGCATCTGTTCGTCGTCGTGATACGCGGTCAAAATAATCACGGCGAGGTCGCTGCGTTCGGCGGTCAATTCGCGCGTCGCTTGCATCCCATTGACCAACGGCAAGTTAATGTCCATCAAAATCACTTGCGGCTGGAGCGCGCGCGCTTGGTCCAGCGCTTGTTGGCCGTCTTCGGCTTCGCCGACAACTTGGATGGAATCTTCCAAATCCAACACGCCGCGCAAGCCGCCGCGAAAGACCGGATGGTCGTCCACAATCAGGACGGAAATTTTATCGGGTTCGCCTGCGGGCGGCGGCGCGGGTTTTTGGCGCGCTGTTTTTTTGTGGCGGCTCTTGGGCGGCGGCGCGGTGATTGGTTCTGGCGGTTTCTTGTTGGCGGGTGTGACTTGGACGCGCGCGCGGCGCGGATTGGCGTTTGGTTCGTTCATTGGCGACATGCCCCCCTTGCAAAGTGAATTCGTTCACGTAACCATGATACGGAATCGTAACGAGGACGCGCACGCCGCGCCCCGGTTCTGAAAATAATTTTAGCTGTCCGCCCAACAATTCGACGCGGTCGCGCATGGTAATCAAACCCAACTGTCGTTTTTTGGCAGAGCGCGGCGCGCGCGGCGCAAAGCCGCGACCGTTATCTTGAATCTCAAGCCGCACCTGATTGGGTTCGCCCGTCAAATGGATGACGACGCGCGTGGCTTTGGCGTGCGCGTCCACATTGGCGAGCGCTTCTTGGACGACGCGAAAGAGCGCGAGTTCGATGCTGCGCGGGTACCGCGTATGAAATTCTTGACAGCCGTCGCACTCGATACGCAAGCCGACGCGTGCGCCGAATTTCGCGCCGTACTGTTCGATGCTCGCGCCCAGCCCCAGCTCGTCCAAAAGCGGCGGCTGCAACTCGGCGACGAGCTCTTTGAGCTGAGCCAAGCCGTCGCGCAATTCAAGCCGCAGCGCTTCCAAACCGCCGCGCACGACGTGCGGATTTTTTTCCAGCAGCGGCAGCGCGTACTCGATTTCGGTGAGCGTATTTGCCAAAAGCTGCCCGGGCCCGCTCAGCAAGAGATTGGCGACGCGTTGGCGTTCTTCTTCTTGCAGCTGGAAAAAAATGGTTGGATTGGCGGTCAATGACGATGACTCGTTCACAGCGGCTCCTGTGCGCGGCGCGCGACGCGTTACCGTTGGCAGCGCGTCGCAAGTATAACACCGCGCTGGTACGCGCACAAGAGGAGCTTTGTCCCAAACAAAATTGCGGTAAAAAAATTATTTTCCTTTGCGACCGTCGCGCGTATAGTACGCCAGACCGATAAAGCCCAAAATGAGACCCAACGTCGAGGCGGTATAGGAAAAAAAATTCATAAAAAAGGTGGATGGAATTACGTCAATGACCATCAGGAACGGCAGCGCTACGCCGAGGCCCAACAGGCCTACCGCAATCAAAATTAACTTGCCGGGCGTGAGTTTAATTCTTGGGTTCATAGAGCCAGCACGCGACCAGATGCCCGGGTTCGGGTTCAAATTCAGGCGGTTCCTTGACGTCGCAGATGCCCGGCATGAATTTGGAACAGCGCGGATGAAAGCGACAGCCCGAAGGCGGATTGACGAGACTGGGCGGTTCGCCCGGCGGAATTTCTTTGAAGGTTTCGGCGTTGCGCGCATCCGGCTCTGAAGTTCCGGTCAACAGCGCGACCGTGTACGGATGCAGCGGGTTGTCAAGCAGTTGCCGCACGGGCGCCTTTTCGACGAGGTTTCCGGCATACATTACAAAAATGCGTTCCGAAAAATAACTTACGGTGGAGAGGTCGTGCGTAATATAAATGACCGAGAGATGATGCGATTCCTGCAAGCCGCGCAGCAGTTTGAGAATTTCTACGCGCACCGACGCGTCCAACATCGAGACGGGTTCATCCGCGACGAGGAATCGCGGCTCCATAATCATGGCGCGGGCAATGACGACGCGCTGCTGTTGACCGCCGCTCAGCATGTGCGGGAACTTTGGCAAGAAATCGTCCACCGGATTTAGCTTGACCTCGTCCATCGCTTTGCGGATGCGCTGGATGCGTTCTTTGGAATCTTTGACGTTGCCTACAATCAATGGTTCTTCTAAAATTTTCTGAACCGTCATAAAGGGGGGCAGCGCGCCATACGGGTCTTGCTGCACATAGCCCACGTGAGAATGATACCAGTGCATCTCTTTGGCGGTTAACTTGGATAGGTCGCGGCCCTCGAAATGAATACTGCCCGTGGTCGGCTTGTACAGACCGAGAATTGCTTTCATCAAGCTCGACTTGCCGCAGCCGCTTTCGCCGACGATGGCGATGGTCTCGGCGGCGTGAACCTCAAAGCTTACGCCGTCAACGGCTTTGACGTCTCCGACATGTCCAAACCCAAAACGTCGCAGCTCAAACCAGACATGCAAATCATCAATGGCTAAAACAACTTTTCTATTTTGTGTTTGCGCGCTTGGAACAGCAGTCAGCTCTATCATGGCAGGGGTCTCGATTCAAGCGTATAACCAGCACTTGACCTTTCGTCCTTCTCTTTCAATGATTGGCGGGTCTTGGACACATTTGTCAAAACGCGACGGACAGCGGTCGGCAAAACGGCATCCGGTCGGCGGATTAATCAAACTCGGCGGGCGGCCGGTGATAAATTCCGGTTCCGTTTTGCCGTGCAGGCGCGGAACGCTCGCCATCAGTTTTTTGGAATAGGGATGCAGCGGCGTTTCAAAGAAACGATGCGCGTCGCTCGTTTCGACAATTTGCCCGGCATACATCACTGCCACTTGATCGGCGAGTTCGCTCGACGTGGCAATGTCATGCGTAATCAGGATAAAGCCAATCCCCATTTCCTTTTTGAGGCGCTTTAATACATTAAAGATACTGGCTTGGGTCAATACGTCCAGCGCGGAGGTTGGTTCGTCCAAGATAATCAATTTGGGCGAAGTGACCAGCGACATGGCAATCGCGACGCGTTGACGCATCCCGCCGCTCAACTCGAATGGATAACGCTTGATAAAATCTTCCGGTACGCCCACGTGTTGAAACATTCGTTTCGCCATGACGAGGGCTTCCGCTTTGGTCACGCCGAGATGAATCAGCGCCGGCTCGGCGACTTGATCGCCGACGCGCAGCACCGGGTTCAACGAATTCATCGCCGCTTGCGGCACCATCGAAATCGTCGCCCAGCGGATATTGTGTCGGAATTCCTCTTCCGGCAGCGGCATGATGTCTTCGCCTTCAATGTAAATGTGTCCTTCGTACCTGCCCGCGTTGCGCGGCAAGAGGCGCAAAATAGCTTTAGCCAAGGAGCTTTTGCCGCAGCCCGATTCGCCCAACACGACGACCGCGCGGTTTGCATCCAGGTCAAAATTTACGCCGTCAACGGCTTGGACCGAACCCGCCGCAGTTTTGAAATACAGATACAGGTCTTGAATACGAAGGAGAATCTTTTGTTGCGCCATGATGTCACATGTCTCTCAGCTTGGGGTTAAAAACGCGGTCCAGTGCAAAGCCCAGCATGGCAAACCCCAAGCCCGTGAGCATCAACAACATGGCGGGTTGCAGCACCCAATAATAGCGGCCCTGATAGAGCGCGCCGTCCGTAAAGGCGTCGTTAATCACCTTGCCCCACGTCGGCAGAACCGGGTCGCCCAAGCCGAGAACGGCAAGCGACGCTTCCAAAAACACAAACGCCGCGACGGAAGAAACGAGCGCGGGAATCAAAAGGGGAATCATGCGCGGAATCAAATAGTTAAAGATGATGCGCGAGTTGGAAGCGCCATACGCGCGCGCCGCCTCGATATAGCTTGATTCTTTGGATTGTAAAAACACGGCGCGGTAGGTCTTGATGGTGGCGCCGAAAATGCCCAAGACAATCGTCACGCCGAGCATGAGCCAGATGCTGCGCGAGTAAAAGGTGCCCACCATAATCAGAATGGCGAGAAAGGGCAGCACGAGGTTAATTTCGGTGATGCGCTGAATCAGTCCATCCACCCAGCCGCCATTCCAAGTGCCGATGGCGGCGATGCTCATGGTGAGAACCGCCGTGCCGATGGCGGCGAGCAGACCAAATGCCAATGCGATGGGCGTGCCGTACAATAAAGGCAGCATCAGGTCGCGGCGATACTTGTCGGTGCCAGCCAGACCATACAGTTCGCCGTGCGACACATATTGCGTGTCGAGCGTCGAGCCGCTCTCAAAGGTAGTGCCGATAATTTCCAATGTATAAATTCCCTTGACCGGAGTGGGCGTTTCCGCTTTGGGATCCGCAAACAATCCTTCCATTACATCATTTGTTTTCAAAGTCTTTTGCAGTTTTGGGTCTTGGGAAAAACGAAAAGCGGTGCGGCGGTCCACCGCCATATTGGCAATTTTAATTTTCCTGCCGTCCGGCGTAGTCCAAAGGACAGAGGCGAACGGCAATTTATCCTTGAACGTCGCCGTATAATAGAGAATCATTTCCTGCGGAAACGTATCGTATTGGTAATCAAACGAATACTTGATATCGGTTGTGGCAATGTCCTCGCTGCTGGGCGTAACGGTCTTGGACATGGTACCGTCGGCGGTGCTGACGGCGAACGATACGGGGGCTTTTTTGATGGAAAAGAAATTAACCCAAGACGGCGCGGCATATTTCGGATTTAGATACCAGACGTCTTCGCCGCCGCGCCAGAGCCGCACCGCTTCGTCATACGGAATTGTGACCAGCGCATAGACGGCAACAAGCAACAAGCCCAAGATAATCGATAACCCTAACACGGCGGAGGGGTAGCGTACCAGGTCGTAAAATGTGCGTTTGAGCGCATTCATTTTGAACCGCCTCCGCCGATTTTGACGCGCGGGTCAACCAACGCATAAATAAAATCAAGCAGCAAAACCGTAATCGCCAAGAGATACGCATAGATAATCGTGGAACCCACAATGACCGGCGTATCGTACAAGCCGATGGCGCGATAAATCGTAATGCCAAGCCCGGGCCATAAAAATATAGTTTCGGTGAGGGTGAAACCGGTCCACAACGTGATGGCTAAAAGCGCAAAGCTTGTGATGATGGTCGGCAGCGTCGGACGGAGAATATAACGCTGTTCCACATCGCGCGGCGACAACCCTTTGGCTTTGGCGACTTCGACGTAATCTTCGCTAGAGAAAATCAAAAAGAACGTGCGCCAGGTATAAATGCTCAAAAAGATCGAGGCGATGATGACCGATGCCGCCGGCAGAATGAGATGCTTCAAGACGCTCAACGCGTAATCAATCTTGTTATCGGGCGGCGGCACATCCACCAGCCCGCCGAATGGCAGGACGCGCAGCACTGCCGCAAAAATCAAAATTAAAAATATACCGTAAAACCATGGCGGCGCGGCGGAGGTGGGCGACAAGGCAATGGTAAATTTGTCGAACCAGCCGCCATATTTGCGCGAGAGCGCCAGCGCGACGAAAACGCTCACAAAGAACAAGAATAATTCAGAAGTGCCGGTCAACAAAAGCGTCGCGGGCAGCCGTTCGAGCAAAATCAAACGCACTTCTTTGGACCCTTGGTCGCTGGTCATTTGCATGGCGCGACCCAGATTCAAAGTCAGCGCGTTGGTGAGATAGCCCAAAGAACGGACGGCAAAAGGTTGATTCAAACCCAGACGATTTTCTTCCGAAGTAATTTTTTCCTGAATGAGTCTTTGTTTGGCTTCGGTCGACAGAGTGCGAAAACTGGGATTTGCCAAAATGGATTGCGTTGTATTGTCGCGGATTTCGTTACGCATAATCGTGTCCACGTATCCGCCCATATTGGCGATGAGGATGGTGAGATAGACGCCAATCGTGACCGTGATGGCCATGGTGACGAGTCGGATGCCCGTGTATTTGGTCATCCGTATCAACGTACTATCGTCAAACGATTTCTTGGCAGTCGGTTCACTGCGGACTTGGGTCTCGGCGTTTGCAGCCAAAGATTTACTGGACATACATCCTCACATTGCGACCAATTAGAATTTTTTGCGAAAACGACGCGGAGCGGCTTGTACGACATACCGCGTGTGATTTAAGGAAAGGGGCAAGAGCTTGCTCTTGCCCCTTGAACGATGCGAACGAACGCTTACGGCAAGACTACATAATCTTGCGATGTAAACGCGGGAATGGCAACCGGAATAAACACGCCTGCCACTTCGATTCTACCTGCGCCGGCGGTAAGTTTGGCGGCTACGTCAGCGGGGATGGCGAGTGTGAACACGCCCTCATCGCTCGTAGGCGTACCCGCGCCGACATAGACTGTCGCGCCGGTCGAATCATAGAGCAAGAACTTGACGGCTCGGATATCTTTGGTGGGATACGCGTCGCCCGAAGATTGATAGGTAAAGGTGGCTTTGTATTCAGCCGCTTCGCCCACCTTGAGCTGCGCGGGGCCATCCAACGCCGCTTCGCCCAGAGGCGCTTGGCCGAACTTGGACCAGCGGTCAGAGAGATCCACAAAATCGGGATTCTGTTTGGAAACGGCGACGCCGGCATTGAGGTCCGCTGTACTCAGATAGTAGGGCCCTGTGCCGTCCCAGAAATGCTTGTGGTCGGCGTACCATTTCTTGAGCGCGTTATAGCGGGCGACGGCTTCATCGGCGGTTACGTATTTGCCCATTACATCGGCATAAGGAATGGTCTTGTTGGCAATCGCCTGATCCAGATGTTTGGACAAAATATCCAAACTCGGACCGCCGATAAAGCTCATCCATTCCACTTTATTGCGGTCTGCTTGGCCCGTTCCCCAAGCCAGTTCTTTGGCGGCGACAGCTTCGTTACCAATGGCGACCGATTGCCATGGCGCTTCGCCGAAACCATAGTTGGGCCACCAGGTGGTGATATTCAACTCGGCATCCGAAAACACATTGTCGTCATACGTGGCAATGGTCAGGGGATCAGTGGAGAGAATTTGGACGCCCTTAAAGTGCGACAAGAACGCTTCCAAGTTACCCGCCACATCTTCATCATAGATGGCGCTGCCGGGCTTGCCATAATCAAAGGTCAGAATCATGGACATGATAAAGTCGGCGGGCGAGAGCGCGCTGCCATCATGCCATTTGACGGTTTTGAACATGTCCGCCGGATAGTAGATTACGGCTTTGGATTTGGCGGTGGACACATCGCGTTGACCGAGCGTAAAGACATAGCCGGTATCCTGCGCGCCGACTTGCGCCATCGCAAATTCCGCGAGGGCGGCTTTCTTTTCATCGTCGGTTTTGAGTTCTTGAATTTCTTTGACCTTGTCCGCGACGGCTTGTTTGCCTTCGTCGCTGGTAAGGGCTTTGGTGACGTCAACGGTGGCGCCGCTTGCAGTGTTGTACGCGGCAGCGAGGTCGGTGACGAGTTTGACCAACGCGGCATCGTCCAATTTTGCCAGCGCAACGGCGCCGACCAATTCGTCCGCTTTGGCTTTTACTTGGTCATATTGCGTTTTCGCTTTGGCGGCGTCGGCAGCGGTCAAGAACTTTTGGTTGACGGGGTCCCAATCCACCCACGCATCATCCGGGACTTTGATGGTGTCTTCAAAGGAAAGGTTGACCCAATCGAGATTCGTTTGGACCGGAGTGCCGGTCTGCGCGACAAGGTCTGCCTTTTCGGCGCGCAGAGGCCAAGCCAAACCGGTGTACGGATCGGGCATTGTGCCGCGGCCGGCGGTCGCGTTCTGAACATACGCGCTCGTCACCCAGTTCGCGCCATTGACCGGATTCCACGGGTCGGTGAACAAAGTTGCGGTGGTGCCAACTTTAACCTGACCGCCTTCTTTGTCCTTGAAGCGCATGGTGTAGGGCGACATGAACGTGGTTTCCACGCCCGCGCCGACATCAGAGCTCACTTCAAGGTCGCAGTTGAAAGGCGCATAGGATTGGAGGTCAACGAGCCAAACCTGAAGCGAATCTTGAACGGACAAAGGCAGCGCTTTGACCATCAGGTCGTGGCGTTCTTGGAGGGTCTTGAATCGGCCGTCCGCCAAATCATCGCCGACTTTTTGAAATTCGGGGTCAGGCACGTTGTCGGTGAACAGCGGAATACCTTGCGGGCTGTTGGGCAGATACATTTCGCGAAAGATAGTGCGTTCATCGCGGTTCAAACCGTTAGAACCCCAACCGCCGGTATAAATGTCCCACTGACCTTCTTTTGGATCCGAACCAATCCAGAGGGGCGAAAGGTCGGAAGATTTCCCTTCTTTGTGTTCGACGGCAAAGCCCATCGCTTCGAGTTGGGTGCCAAAATAGTTGCCCAGCTGCAAACGCGTGCCGTCGCCGTCATTGCGGATTAGAAAAGTAATCTTGACCGGCTTGCCGTTGTATTCCCATTTGCCATCCGCGCCCTTTTTGGCGCCCATGGCGGTCATTTCGGTGTCAACAATCTCTTTGGCTTTGTCGAGATTGTACGCGTATTTCGCTTCCAAACCGCGCGCTTCGGCAATGAGGTCGGTGTAATCTACCAGCTGCGTCGTCAGCGGAAAGAGTTTGGGCAGCGCGCCGCCGGCATAGATTTCTTGGTTGATATAGTTGCGGTCAACCGCCCAGTTCGTCGCTTCGCGGATTTTGCGATTCGAGAAGGGGTTCAATCTGCCGTCCGCGTATTCGTGTTTCGCATTGCCATACGGGTTGAACAACAGACTGTAATAGGTGCCGTACGATTGGGTGTAGCAGAGGTCGGCTTTTTTAATGTCAGCCAGCTTGTCGGAAGCCAGACCATAGCTAAAGAGGTTGATGGCGTCGGCTTGAATTTGGGTGATAGCGGATTGTCCGTCAACGACGGAATAATCAATCTCATCCAACCAGCCACCATGGCGCGTCGATTGCGCGGGCGCTTCGGTTGGTTTTGCCGCTTCGGTCGGTTGCGCCGACGCGGCAGTTGGTTGTGCGGGCGCTGAAGTTGGTTGTGCAGGCGCCGCAGTGGGTTGTGTGGGCGCTGAGGTCGCCTGTGCGGCGGGTTGCGTCGTTGGAGCGGGAGCGGGGGCGGCACAAGCGCCAAGAATCATGCTGAATGCTGCCAGCAGACCCAGCGCTACATAGAACCGGTTACGTAACATGAGTTTCTCCTCCTACATCTAAATAAAGTTTTGGGGCTTGCTATAGTTCTCGTCGGCGATTGTTCGTCGCGTAGGCACCTCCTGGATTTAATTGTTTGATTCCGTTTCAAGATATTAGGATTAGATTATCATAGCCAAGCAGTCCAGTCAAGAAACTGTTATCCAAATTTGCATCGCGCATTGACAGTCACAGGGAAAAAAATAGAATGACAGAGCGCGCAAGCCGAGAAAAAAAATTTTCTGCATGACGGCGCGCGTAACGCGTTACGCGCGCCGCGAATCCAAATCCTTGTATAGCGCGCAGCGCGGCAGCGATACAGCGACAGCCGAACCAAATTAGCGCCAGATTGATACGTATTTCAATCTTGCATTCGTTATCATTTTGGCGATAATGGATATGACGCACTGCGTCATGCTTGGAATTTTTCAAGGAGCAGCGTATGCCTTTTAACATTGTCGTGTTGCTTAAACGTGTCCCCGACACCGAGAGCAAAATCACCCTGCGCGAGGGCGCGGTGGTGACAGAAGGCCTGAATTTTGTGCTGGACCCGTATGGCGAATACGGTCTGGAAAAAGCATTGCAGCTGGTGGAACAACACGGCGGCAAAGTCACTGCCGTTTTATTTGGCTCCGCCGACGCCAAAGAGACGATTCGCAAAGCGCTCGCCGTCGGCGCGGATGAAGCCGTCCATATTTCCGACCCCGCGCTCGAAGGCGGCGACGCGGCGGCAACCGCCAAAGTCTTGGCGGCCGCGTTAAAAAAGATTCCCTTTGACATGATTTGGGCGGGCAAGCAAGCGGTGGACGAAGACAATGCCCAAGTGGCGCTGCGCGTCGCGGAATTGCTCGACCTGCCGCACGTCAACAGCGTCATCGAATTCAATCTCGAAGCCGATGGCAAAGCCGCGCGCTGTGTGCGTGAAGTGGACGGCGAACGCGATGTCATGACGACGACCCTGCCCGCCATTTTTACCGCGCAGCAAGGTTTGGGCGAATTGCGCTATCCGTCGCTCAAAGGCATCATGGGCGCGAAAAAGAAACCGATTACGGATTGGGACGCCGCCGCGTTGGGCGTGGCTGCCGCAACGGTTGGCGCCGCCGGCGCAAAAATTCAACAGACGAAACTCGAACCGCCGCCCGCGCGCCCGCCGGGAAAAATTATTCCGGGCGACGCCCAGACTGCCGCGCAAGAATTGGCGCGACTCTTGCATGAGGAGGCAAAGGTCATTTAGAGAATGGCAGATTGCGGCGACACATTACGTCGTCCGCGATTCGCCATTCGCTATCAGTAAACCATGTCCAACAATATCTTGATTATCGCCGAAGGGCGCGCGGAAGGTCTCAAAAAAGTCAGTTACGAATTGGTGAATATGGCGCAGACGCTCGCCGCCGCGCTGGGCGGCGCGGTGGAAGGCGCCGTCGTCGGCAGCAATGTCGGCGCGTGGGCTGAAACGCTCGCTAAAACCGGCGTGACCAAAGTGTATGTCGCCGACGATAAAGGGCTGGAACATTTCGCGCCTGAAAGCTACACGACCGCGCTCGCCGCCGTTATCAACGCCGCGCAGCCCGCCATCGTCTTGTTTGGCGCGACCGGTTGGGGCAAAGAAGTCAGCGCGCGCGTCGCCGCGCGTTTGGATTGGGGGCTCGCGACCGATTGCACCGCCGCGCAAATCGAAAACGGCGCGCTCGTCTTGACGCGGCCCGTCTATGCCGGCAAAGCCATCGCGCACGTCCAAGCCAAAAGTTTCCCGGTGATGGTGAGCATGCGCCCGAATCTCGTGCCGCCCGCCGAAGCGGATAAATCCGCGGCGCCGCTGCAAACCGTTGCCGTTACCTTGGCGGCGCCGCGCGCCCAAGTCGTCGAAGCGATGGTCAAAGAAAAATCCAAAGTAGATTTGGGCGAAGCGAACGTCGTCATTTCCGGCGGACGCGGCGTCAAAGGTCCTGAAGGGTTCGCGCCGTTGAATGAATTGGCGGACACGCTCAACGCGGCGATTGGCGCTTCGCGCGCGGCAGTGGACGCGGGTTGGATTGATTACTCGCATCAAATCGGACAAACGGGCAAGACGGTCGCGCCGAAACTATACATCGCGGCGGGCATCAGCGGCGCGATTCAACATCTCGCCGGCATGTCGTCCAGCAAAGTCATTGTCGCCATCAACAAAGATCCCGACGCGCCCATTTTCAAAATCGCCGATTACGGCATCGTCGCCGATTTGTTTGATGTCATCCCCGCGCTGAACGCGGCGCTAAAAGCTCAAGCCAACTAAATCGCCGCGCGGCGGTATAGTGAAAATAAAAAACCTTCGGATTTCTTTCCGAAGGTTTTTTTGTTTTCGTTCACAAATCGAGCAGCAGCGTCACAGGGTCTTGGACCAATTCTTGTACGCGGACGAGGAAACGAACCGCGTCGCGTCCATCCACCAAACGATGGTCATACGTTAACGCGATGTACATCATGGGACGAATGACCACTTGGCTCTCGAACGCGATGGGGCGCTCTTCGATTTTGTGCAAACCCAAAATGCCGACTTGGGGCGGATTGAGAATCGGCGTGCTGAGCAGCGAACCAAACACGCCGCCATTCGTCAGCGTAAAAGTGCCGCCGCGCAAATCGTCTAACGTGAGCGTCCCTTGCGCGGCGCGTTCGCCAAAATCGCGCACCTTGCTTTCAATGTCCGCAAACGTGAGGCGGTCCGCATCGCGCAATACCGGCACCACCAAACCTTCGCCCGCGTCCACCGCAATGCCAATGTCGTAATAATTTTTATAGACCACTTGGTCGCCTTGAATTTCGGCGTTCAGATTGGGAAACGCTTTGAGCGCGCCGACGACCGCGCGCACAAAAAACGACGACAAGCCGAGCCGCACGCCGTGCCGTTTTTCAAAATCTTCGCGGCGCTGTTTGCGAATCGTCATCACGGCGCTCATGTCCACCTCGTTAAAGGTGGTCAACATCGCGGCGGTTCGCTGCGCCTCCACCAGACGCCGCGCAATCGTTTGACGACGGCGCGACATTTTGCGGCGCTCTTGGCGCGCGTCGTCCGCTTCGACGGACGACGCGCGCGGCGCGGGCGCGGGACGCGGCGAAAGCGCGCGCGTCTCTTGTGTCGCGTCCGCAGCGTGCGGCGCGGCTCGCGGCGGAGACGCTTGGCGGCTCTTGATAAATTTTTCGACTTGCTGTTTGCCAATCTGCGCGCTGCCCGTCTGCTGCGCGACTTGGCGCAAATCAACGCCGTACTCGTGCGCCATGCGTTCGGCGACGGGCGTCGCTTTGAATTCGACCGCAGACGGCGGCGCAAGCGGCGCGGCAGTTTCGGTTGGCGGCGTTACAGTGGACGTTGGCGGATTTGGTTCGGCGGACGTTGGCGGCGGCGTTGCAATGGACGCGCCTTCTGTCGTCGGTTCGAGAATTCCCAGCACGTCTCCGATTTTTACATCGTCGCCCGCTTGATGTTCGATGCGCGTCAGAACGCCATCGCGCGGCGCGCTCACATCCAGATTTACCTTTTCCGTTTCCAGCTCGACCAATGGCTCGCCCGCCGTAACGGTTGCGCCTTCTATCTTGTGCCAGCGCAAGACGGTCGCTTCGACGACGGATTCGCCCAATTCTGGTACGGTAATTTGGATTGACATAGTTTTCGCTCTCACTTGCAAAAATTCATTGCGCTTGCGGCGCTTGGAGCGCGCGTTCCACGAGCTGTTTTTGATTCAACGCCGCGCGCGCCGCGGACCCTTCGGCGGGACTCGAATTTGGCGGGCGCCCCACAAAATGCAAAGGCAATCGCCCTTTGAGCAGTTCAAGAAGATAGGGTTGAATGAATTGCCACGCGCCCATATTTTCGGGTTCTTCTTGGACCCACACAACCTCGCGCGCTTGACGATAGCGTTGGATGATTTGCGAAACCTGTTCTGTCGGAAAGGGATACAATTGGCCGATGCGTACAATCGCCGTCGCCGTCGTCGCGCGCGCGCGCGCCTGTTCCAAATCCACCGCCACTTTGCCGCTGCACAAAATTAAACGTTGAATCGCGTCCGGCGACTGTTGCGCGTGCGCGTCGTCCATGACGGGCTGCCAACTTCCTTCCGCCAATTCGCGCGCGGACGATGCCGTTTGCGCGTGACGCAAAAGACTTTTGGGCGTCATGACAATGAGCGGCAGCGGGTCTGTTTTCAACAACAGCGCTTGACGGCGCAAGAGATGAAAATACTGCGCCGCCGTCGTCGGATACACAATCCGCAGATTCGTTTCCGCCGCCAGCGCCAAAAAACGTTCCAACCGTCCGCTTGAATGGTCGGGCCCCGCGCCTTCCCACGCGTGCGGCAAAAGGAGAACCAGCGACGGCGTTTGTCCCCATTTGGCGCGCGCCGATACGATAAATTCGTCAATCATCACTTGCGCTTCATTGATAAAATCGCCGTACTGCGCTTCCCACAAGACCAAGCGTTCGGGCTTTTGGGCGTTGTACCCGTACTCGAATCCGATGGTCGCCGCTTCGGTCAAAGGACTGTCGTGAATTTCAAACGCCGCGCGCGCTTGCGGCAGCGCTTGCAAAGGCGTGTACGTCGCGCCCGTCTTGACATCGTGAAACACGGCGTGACGTTGTCCGAACGTCCCGCGTTCGACATCCTGTCCCGTAAAACGAATCGGAATGCCTTCGGTGAGAATCAAAGCCAGCGCCAATTGTTCCGCCGTCGCCCAATCAATTGTGCGCGCGTCCGCGTCGTCCAACGCATGGCGGCGGCGCGCCATCGCGCGCTCTAATTTTGGATTGAGCGCAAACCCTTCGGGTAGCGCCAAAAGCGCTTGATTCAACGCGCTCAA
The DNA here is from genome assembly GCA_022072245.1 of Anaerolineae bacterium. Lineage (GTDB taxonomy): Bacteria > Chloroflexota > Anaerolineae > UBA4142 > SHND01 > SHND01. The sequence goes on along the minus strand of JAJVIA010000106.1, from coordinate 7,408 downwards.
GCGCGCCAACGGCACGCCCGTTTTCGTCCGTCGCGCGGCGCCGCGCGGCGGCGGTTGCGGCGTATCTTCCGCCAAATCCGTTTCGGGCTGCACCGCTTCGAGAATCGTTTGGAGCGCTTGCCAATTTTCTTTTGCCAAACGCGGCGCCAATTCTGCATCAATCACGCCGCGCGCGCGCAGCGTGTTTGCCCATTGTTCCAGAACCGTCGGATGCTGCGCGATTTTTTCATACATCTGCGGCTGCGTAAAGCCCGGCTCGTCGCCTTCGTTGTGACCGTAACGCCGATACCCTACGAGGTCAATCAAAAAATCTTTGTGGAACGCGGCGCGATATGCGGCGGCGAGACGCGCCGCTTCGATGCACGCTTCGGGGTCGTCGGCGTTGACGTGGACGATGGGAATTTCAAAACCTTTGGCGAGGTCGCTGGCATACAAAGTGCTGCGGCCGTCTTTGGGCGTCGCGGTGTAACCCAACTGATTGTTGGCGATGAGATGAATCGTGCCGCCCGTTTGATACCCCGCGAGGCGCGAGAGATTAAGCGTTTCCGCCACAATGCCTTGTCCGGGAAACGCCGCGTCGCCGTGAATCAACAGCGGCAGAACGGCGGCGGCGTCAAAGGTGGGCGCGCCCGCGCGGTTCACCGTCGTGCCTTCGGCGCGCGCCATCCCTTCGACCACCGGATTGATTGCTTCCAGATGACTGGGGTTCGGCGGCATAATAACAATCGTCGGCGCGGTGGCGTTCGCGCCGATGGCGTGATGCGCGCCGAGATGATATTTGACGTCGCCCGTCCAACCCAATTCTTCGCCCGGCGTCAATTCGCGTCCGCGCGCCGGGTCTTGGAATTCGGCAAAAATTTGACGCAGCGGTTTTCGCAGCACATTCGCCAAAACATTTAATCTGCCGCGATGCGCCATGCCCAAAAAGATGGTGCGCGTGCCCGCGTCGCCCGCCGCGCGAATAATTTCATCCAACATCGGGACGAGCATGTCCAAACCTTCGATGGAGAAACGCGTCTTGCCCGGAAAACTGCGATGCAAAAAATGCTCGAACGTTTCGACTTGGGTCAAGCGTTTGAGCAAGCCAACCGCGTCCAGATTTTCCGCCGTCGGACGAAAGCGCCGCGTCTCGGCGGCGTCGCGCAGCCACGCGCGTTCGGTGGGGTCGTGAATCTGCGCGTAACTGTGTCCGGTGGTGGACGAATAAATTTCGCGCAGCGCGCGGATTGCCTCGCGCGCGTTCGCGCTGCGCGCGGCGACGGGCCCGCCAATGAGCCGCGCGGGCAGCTGTTCCAAATCCGCTTCGCTCAAATGATGCGTCGCCAATTCCAGCGCGGGGTCGCCGCGCCAGTGTTCGCGCAGCGGATTGAGCGTGGCGGCGAGATGTCCAAAGGCGCGGAGCGCTTGCGCCAAATTTGCCGCGCCCACAATCTTGTCGGCGGCGAGCGTTGAACCCGCGTCCGTGATTGCCGCATCGGGCGGCGGCGTCGCGTCAAAAAACGCGCGCGTCGCATCGTCCACCGCCGCGGGATTGTCCAGATAGCGTTCGTACAATTCCGCGAGATACCCCGCGTTCGGACCAATCAATTCATTCCAAACATTCATTCCCATATCACGTTTCACATCATATTTTGGCGCG
>JAJVIA010000106.1:0-5669 GCA_022072245.1 Anaerolineae bacterium | reverse complement strand
TTTGGCGCGTCACGCGTCCGCGTGGTCCAATTTTTGTTTGACGATGAGGATGCGCTGCACGGCGGTCACGTTCGCCAAAATCGCGAGCAGGGCGAGCATGATGAGCAAAGCGGTTTGTCCGATGAAAAGCGTCGCGAACAAACCCAAGATTAGCAGAATCATCCGTTCCAAACGCGTGAACCAACCCTCTTTTAATTGCAAGCCGATGCCTTCGGCGCGGGCGCGCGTATAGCTCACCAAGAACGAGCCAATCAATGCCGCGACCGCCAAAAGAATAATCCATTGATTCGCCAGCGCGATGCCGCGATACGCGAGCGCGAGCATCAACACGCCGTCGGCGTAACGGTCGAGCGTTGAATCAAAAAAGCCGCCGAACTTGGTGACGCGGTTCGTCAAGCGCGCCAGCGCGCCGTCGGTCGCGTCAAAGCCCGCGCCAAAAATTAACAAGACCGCGCCCAGCGCTTCGTACCCCAGCGCAATCACAACCGCAATGACGCAGACGAGACCGAAACCGATGACGGTCAGTATGTTTGGCGTCAAACCGAGCCGATTGAAAAAAACGGCGACGCCGTTCAAAAAATCGCGCGCGCGCTGGCGCGCCCATTCGGTTATCATAATGTTTCTTCCTTTGCATAAGGCGTCGCGAAAAAAGATGCCGCCGTCGGCGCGTTGCCGTCAACGATTAGCTGCGCCAAGGTTTTGCCGACTGCCGGCGCCACCGCAAATGTATTGGCGCCGAAACCCGCCGCGATGAACAAACCCGCCGCGTCATGTACGCGCCCCATGAGAGGCAAGCCGTCGGCGCCCGTCGCGTACATGATTGTATGGCTGCGTTTCGGCGCGACAAACTTGGACGCGAGACACTGCTCCATAAATTGCGAAACGCGCGTCGCCGCCGTTGGCGCGACAAATTCGTCGAACGGTTCGAGCGTGAGCGCGGGCGTTGGCGGCGCAATCCATCCCGCCGCGCTCAAGCGATACGGATGGGGGCGCAAAAAAAATTCGCCGTGAACGTCCCAAAAAATTGGATGGCTTGCCGTCGTTTCCGGCGGTTGTTCGTAAAACAAAACCGCGCCGCGTTGAAATTGCAGCGTCACCGTTTGGCTCGCCGACGCCAATACTTTGTCCGACCAACCGCCTGCGGCGACAATGACAATGGGCGCTTCAAAACTGCCCATAGTCGTCGTGACGCTGCGCGCGCCGCCGCTTACCGTTTGAATTTGTTTTACGTGCGCGCCGGTGGCGACGGTGAGGCCGCGCGTTTGCGCCGCCTGAATCAAGCGCTGCGTCATTTGCGCCGCGTCGGCATAACCGGCGTGCGGCGTGAACAAGCCGGCTTGGAGCTGCGGCGCGACGCCGGGAAATTGCGCCGCCAGCGCGCCGCGCGCGGGCGCGCTGCTGTCGCGCGTCAAGCGCGCGAGCGCTTGCGCTTGCGCGAACATTTTTGCCGCGTCCGCATTGCCGCCCACCAACGCGGCGCCGGTCGTGATAAATTCGTTTTTGCTGGGTCCCAAATGCTGCGCGGCGTTTTGATAAAACGCGATACTTTCCAGCGCGTATTGAATCAAGCGGGGATGCGATTGAAATGGATGCGCCACGCCCGCGCTGCGCCGCGTCATGCCGCCCGCCAGCGGACCCTTTTCCAACAACGCCACGCGCAAATTACCCGCGCGCGTCAGGGCGAACGCCGTCGCCGCGCCGACGATGCCCGCGCCGATAATCACAACTTCGCAGAGTTGTTTCATTCGCTCGGCGCCAGAACAATGCGCCGCCAGACGCGGCGCGAAAACGACGCGCGTTTGGCAACCTCACGCCGCGTCGAAAGTAATTCTTGATAATACGCCAGCACTTGATCGGCAATGTGCCGCCAGTCGTACTGAACGGCGGTGCAGCGCCCCTGTTCCGCCATGCGTAGGCGCGCGGACGGCGCGGCTAATAACGCCGTAACCGCGTGCGCGATGGCGTCGGAATCTTCGGGCGGCACGAGCATGCCCTGTCTGTCGTGCGTCAAGACCAAACGATAGCCCGCAATGTCGGACGCCACAATCGGCAAGCCCGCCGCCATCGCTTCGAGCAGGACGATGCCGAAACTTTCAAAGCCGGTGGACGGCGCGCAAAACAAATGCGCGGTGCGATAGTAACGCGGCAGCATTTCGCGCGAAACATAACCGACGAAATGCACGCTACGTAAATGGTGGCGGCGCGCATAGCGGATGAATGGCGCCTTGTCGCCGTCGTCATACGCGCCGACCACAATCAAGCGCGCGTCGGGAAACGCTTGTTTGATAAAGGGAAACGCGCGGATGAGATGATGAAATCCTTTGCGCTTGTCCAAACGTCCGACAAACAAAATGTTGGGACGGCCGTCGTTAAAGCGTTCGATGGGTTCGAGGGCGGGATTGGCAAAGCGTTGGAAATCAATGCCGTTGGGGATGATGCGAAAGTCGCCCGGAAATTGCGCCAGCGTAAAATCGCGCACCGCTTGCGAAACGAAAATGCGGCCGTCGAGTTTGTTGTACACGGGGCGCAGCAGCGGACGCGCCATTTGATACACCGTATTGGTTTCACGGTACGCGTGAAAGGTGCCGATATTGACCGCGTGCGAATGGCGCAGCACAATCGGGCAGAGCGGCGGCGCGGCGGGTTCGTGCGCGTGAACGACGTCAAACTTTTCTTCGCGCAGAATTTTTTTGACGCGGCGATACACTTGCGGCGCAATCGGCACGCGCACATTCGAGCCGCTAAAGGGAAATGTGCGGACGGCGCCGCTGACTTTGATGACGTTATCTTGGAGCGGTTCCTTGTCTTGACTGGATGCCGCAATGATGCGCGTATCGTACCCGCGCCGTCGAAATTCGCGGTCGAGCTGCATGATATGTTCGGTGACGCCGCCGGGGTACGGGTAATCGTACGGCGTGACAAGGGCGATTTTCATAAGTGACAAGACCTGACGGATTTCCACATTGAAAGCGTCGTGTTTCCTGTCTGCGGCGGATGACGCGTTCGCGCAGCGCTGAACCTTTTGCGGAAAAACCTTTCAGGGCTTAACCGTGCCGGCTCAGCGCGCGGCGTAAATGGCGCGCAGGCAATTTCACCAGCGCGCGATAACTTTGCTGCGGCGCGATGCGCGCGAGTTCGCGCACTTCTTGGCGCGTCCAAAAATGGCCGTCCGCGCGCGTGCCGCCCGCGCGCAGCGTATTCAACAAATCTTGCGCGGTGTGTCCCTGAAAATAGGTGACGCCCGTGCCAATCATGCTCAAGGTGTGCGCGTCGCTGCCGCCGGTTTCGGGCAGATGAAAACGCGTTTCGTTGAGCCGTTTCGTTTTCGCCACCGTGACCTGTCCCGCAATGCTCGGGTTCATGGCTTCGATGCCGTCGAAATAAATTTCGGGCGCGGTGTCGTTGAGAATTCGCAAAATGCCGCGCTGGCCCACGCTGCGAATGAGCCAACTCATCGGATGCGGAATGACGGCGACGCCGCCTTGCTCGTGAATTTGCGCGATAGACCAATCGAGACGCTGTAACGATTTGATCGGTTTAGAAATGCCGAGCGCGAGCAAATGTCCTTCGCGCGTCGTGACCTCCATGCCGGTCAAAACGTCAAAACGGTATTTCCGTTTTGCCAATAATTCTAGCGCCGCGCGCGCGCCGTCGAACATGTCGTGATCCGTTATCGCAATCAAATCCAAATCGGTATGCTGTTCGACGTATTCAAAAATTTCCGCGACGGACGCCATGCCGTCGCTGTGTTCGCTGTGGATATGTAGGTCGGCTTTGCCCACGTTATAGGCAGCAAGCCGCAGGTCACAAATCGGTTGGTTTGGGTTTAGAGTTTGTGACGGACGGCTTGTCCTCTTCCCACACCGGTTGAAACATCAACCACTGTTCGGGATATTGACGAATCCAAAATTCCAATCGCTCGACGATTTTTTCCACCGCCGCGCGCGTATCGCGGCTCAAATTGCCGGTACGTTCCAATTCCAACGGCGGTTCGATTGTGACCGCGCATTGATTATTGTCCAAGCGGCGAATAAAACCTAAAATCAACGGCGCGTTATATTTTACCGCCAATGCCGCCGCGCCATCCGGCAGCTGCGCGGGCGCGCCAAAAAAATTGACGATGGGGCCCGAATGGGTCGGGTCCAAATCAATGGCGAGCCCCAAGACCGCGCCCGCGCGCAATTTTTTCAAAATGAGCCGCGCCGCCGTATCGGAGGGCGCGAGTTCGATGCCTTGCGCCGCGCGTTGCTGCGTGACCAATTCAAACACGGCGGGCGGCTTGATGCGTTCGACCGGCACGACGATTTCATGTTTGTTTTTGAAATGCAGCGCGGTCAAATGGACAAACATATTGAAATTGCCGAAATGCGCGCTGCCGCCCGCGACGCCTTTGCCCAAAGCAATCGCGGCGTCGAGATGTTCCAACCCGACCACCGAATCCAACTGCGCCCACACTTGGGTTTCGCTCAACCGATGCGAACGGAACAAATCGAAATAATTTTTCATCGAGTTCCGCAGCGCGCGTTGGGCGATGCGCGCGCGCGCCGGTCGCGGCATATCCGCCGGCGCGATGTGCGCGAGATTTTTTTCATACGCGCGCCGCGCGCCGGTGTTGAGATAAAAAACGATATCGCCGCCGCGCGCAAAGAGCCAATACCCGAAACGCTCCGGCAGCAGCGGCACAAACCAAATCGCAAAGCGGTACAGCCACAGGGTCAACGTATCCATGCGCGGCGCCTAGATTAAATCCGGCGAAGTGGAATCGGACGCGCGGCGCAATGTCGAAGTAGACGCGTCCGACTCCCACATGGGACGATAAATGTACCACTGCGCGGGATGCGCGCGAATCGTGCGCTCAAAGCTGGCGGCGATTTGCTGCATGACTTGGCGCTCGGCTTGCGCGCGCGGCAAGTGTTTGGGGATGTGAAAGGGGCCGTCAATGTGAACATGAATATCCTCGTCACTGCCATTGTGCGCAAAGATACAAAAAAGCGGAGCGTTGTAACGCTGTGCCAAAATCAGCGGGTTGGAGGGAAAAAGAGTTGGTTTTCCAAAAAAGGTAACCGGCGCCCGATTCAAATCTTCAAAGCCGTTGATGCCGATGTCGAGCATAAAGGCGACGAGCTCTTTACGTTTGAGCGCCTCGATAATTTTGCGCGGGGCGCGGTCATACGGAATCAGATACATCCCGTGTTTCGCGCGGACGCGCGCCAGATGTTCAAACAGGTCAACCGGTTTGATGGTCTCGGCGGCAATCGTCAACGGCCGATAGCGTTTGATGGCGGCGGGGCCCGCATAATCCATATTGCCGAAATGAATCGAGACCATGATGATGGGATAATCCAATTGCAGCGCCGCTTCCGTTTCGGGCGCGGATTCAAAATGTACGCGCCGCGTCAACTCGTCGGGGGTGGCATTTTCAAAGCGCAAGAGATGAAGCAGATAGACGGTGTAATTGATGAATGACTCGCGCGCGACCCGTTTGACGGCGGGGTCCTTGACGGGTTTATCCAAGACGTGCGCGAAATTTTCGAGCGCGATGCGCCGTTTTTCACGCATGAGATAATATGTGCCAAAACCTAAACCGCGGGCGATTTTGGCGGCGAGGGTGGGAGGCAGCGCTCCCATCGCCTCGCGCATTACATTCCAAACAAAAAATCCCGGACTCA